>DFGI01000066.1 GCA_002371705.1 Bacteroidales bacterium UBA3754 | reverse complement strand
ACCATTGTTGCCAACTTCAAGCCAGTGACCTTCACAGTAAAAATCACCACGATTGGCGGTAGAAGCACCCTGAACGGCAGTTCACCGAAATCGTCGTATTCCGAAGACTTGTTCTACGGAAGCGAAGCAACTATTTCCGCCATTCCACCGAGCAATTCCGAGTTTGGGGGCTGGACGCTTAACGGCACATTGGTTTCGTCGGAACTTGATTACACTTTTACGGTGACGCAGGATGCCGAATATGTGGCTACATTTATAAAGGACGTATGCACCATTACCGTTGAATCGACAGAAGGCGGCTCTGCTACAGGCGGAGGCACATACCAAAAAGGCGAAACAATCACCCTTGTGGCAACCTCCGACAAAGGATACAAATTCGTAGGTTGGACGGCAAATAACGGTATAGTTTCAACCTCGGCGGAATATTCGTTTATGGTTGAAGAAGCAATTACCATCGTTGCGAATTTCATGGTTGACAATGACAACACAGCCATTGAGGAGACTGGAAATCAGACGTTCTCCATATATCCGAACCCTGCGACAACAGGATTTTTCGTTGAAAATGCAGAGGGGACTGTGGAACTGTTCACGTTGAACGGCAAACGCATTTTTGCAACCGAAATCAGCGGAAACACGCGGATTTCAACCGCCAGACTCAAAGCAGGCACATATTTCGTCCGCTATGGAACACAAGTCAGGACTCTCGTTAAAAAATAAGAGAACATCGAAAACAGTTAAATTATCTGCCCTATGATGTTTATTGAACAAATAGAATACGAGGAAACCCACGAAAGCAAAAAGAAACTGGGCTACATATACCTGTTTTTCGGCATTCCCGGATTGATTCTGCTCATTATTATGGCTTTACTCATTCCCGGCCGAGTGGATTATTTCAAAAACGGAACCCATATAACGGGGAAAATTGTTGGTTCTAGGAATATTATGGACGGCCCGTATGTTATAGGTCAGGAAATTACCTTCACACGCAAAAGCGAAACCGATTCCTCCGCATATTTTACAGTGTTGCACGACAAGGACAATAATTACATACCAGGCAGAACTTACAATTTCTATTACATAAACAACGACATAAGCACAATAAAATCGCGTGCGATGTTGCTGATGCCGCTCTTGTTTTTTGCAATAATGGGCGGAACATTTGCCGGTGCCGGTTTTATTCCGTACTTGTACCATTTCCGCAACCGAAGGCGTAACCGGCGCTATTTCAACGAATTTCCGTGGGTTGAGATTCAGGGGCGCAATGCCGAACCCGTTGTTGCGGTTATCACCCGCATAAAAAAGAATTACCTGTCGCGGTCGAGCATGTTCTATCCAAAGTGGAAGTCGTACTACACGTTGGAGTGCACCACGCCCGACAATAGCCGCACGTTCGAGAGCCGCCCCTTCTGGCTCGACCCCGAAGGCATTTTCAGTGCAGGCGACGAGGTTGTGGTGGTTGTCGACAAAAAGAAGCCCGGCCGCTACATTGTCGATGTAACCAGTCTTTTCAACAAAAAAGCGAAAGGAGGCGTAGATGGACTTTTTGCATAATTTTTTTGTCTTTTACCGCGATGCGTTAACGGCAAACGGACCAGATACTCTTACTGTCTTCACCTATGTCGGACTTGGTATGATTTTGCTCGGCCTGTTTTTTTACCTGAAACTGTGCGGAATAGGTTCGGTAAAGGTCTATGCCGAGCTGTTCAACGTCAAAGACGGTGAAATACGCGCACGCGGGCATGGGCATATAAACGGGCAGTTCTATCCCTCCGTTAAAATCTATTTTCCCGGAGTAAAAACCCCGATGTACCGCTACAAATACAATGGCGATTTGTATGTGAGTACTCCGTTATTAGTCTCGAACCGCGCAAGCTACAATCCGTTGCCAGGGCCTTGCTATATCTATATCAACAAAAAAAATCCGAAACATATCTACTCGCCCGAACTCAAAGGCGTGTTCCACCTTCTTGCCGGTATGGGACTGGCTTTTATGCTCCTTCCTCTGTTTGCATTGATGTATTTGGAATAGTACAATTTATCATTATAGAACCATAAAACCATGTTTACCAACCACGTAGAATACAACGAAACCGATGACGACGAAATACCAGGTTGCATATACATGATTTTCGGCATTCCGGGAGCAATTATGCTCATAATTATGCTGTGCCTTATTCCTGGGAAAGTGAAATATTTCATGAGCGCCAAACGAATAATGG
Source organism: Bacteroidales bacterium UBA3754 (assembly GCA_002371705.1). Classification (GTDB taxonomy): domain Bacteria; phylum Bacteroidota; class Bacteroidia; order Bacteroidales; family UBA1715; genus UBA1715. The sequence goes on along the minus strand of DFGI01000066.1, from coordinate 141,594 downwards.
CTGAAGTCGTTTCGTACGGTCCGTTATGGGACTCCGACTATTTTAAGGGTAACACTTTCGTCTATAAAGACGAAAACGATTCCACCAGACATTTTTCACTGGTGGAGGAACCATACGTCTATCGTATAGGAAGAAAATACGAATTCTTCATCACAGACAACGAGCCCCAAACTGCCCAGACGCGCTCCTCGCTGATTTTCCAGATAGTTTTTTTTGCACTGATGGGCGGAACATTTGCGGGCATTGGCTTTATCCCGTTCTTGTATCGGGCACGTAACCGGCGACAGAACCGACGCTATTTCAGCGAATTTCCGCGGATTATGATTCTCGAGAGCCATGCCGAGCCCGTCACTGCAGTAATCACCCGAATAAAAAAGAACGATTTGCCGCGGTCGAGTATGTTCTATCCAAAGTGGAAATCGTACTACATGCTGGAATGTGCCATGCCCGACCATAGCCGCACGTTCGAGAGCCGCCCCTTCTGGCTCGACCCCGAAGGCGTCTTCGGTGTGGGCGACGAGGTTGCTGTGGTTATCGACAAATCGAAACCGGAGAGCTACATTGTAGATGTTACCGGTTTGTTTAATCATAAAGCGGAAGGAGGCGATTATGGACTTTCTGAATAGTTTCATTGATTACTATCGCGAGGCGTTCACCGACCACACGTTGGATGTACTATTAGGACTGTTTCTGATTTTTGTTGGCTTTCTATTTGAATTAAAACTGCTTGGAATAGGTTCGGTAAAGGTCTATGCCGAGTTGTTCAACGTCAAGGACGCCGAAATCCGCGGAGGCGGATACGGCTTTGAAGGCAGCACATACTATTCTACCATTCGCACCTATATGCCTGGAATAAAAACCCCGCTGTACCGCTACAAATACAAGGGAAAACTATATGTGAGCACGCCCAAACTAATCTCGAACCGCGCAAGTTACAATCCGCTGCCCGGGCCTTGTTATATCTATATCAACCGAAGAAATCCGAAGCATATCTACTCGCCCGAACTCAAAGGTGTGTTTCATATTATTTCGGGTATGGGACTGGCCACTATGCTGCTGCCGTTTATTTTAAATGTATGGTAATAACTTTTGCTATTGTTTCAAATGAATATGACGGAGCGTTGTTGTTCAACGGGCTTTTATGTTTTGAAAGCTGTTACAATGAATCCAGAGAAACATTTACAGCTTTTCGAGATTATTGGAATCTTCGTGCCTTAATATATTTCTATTCCACAATCACTTTCTTCGCCAAATTACCAACTTTCACAACATATACGCCCGATTTTTCCATTGGGATTTCCGTTTGGACGCGGCACGCCATGTCCCTACAAATCAACCGACCCATCGCATCGTACACAAAAATTTCGTCGTCGGCATTTTCAACGACAATGGTTCGATTATGGGCGTATATGTTAATATTTATAATTTGTTCGACTACAGAGGTTTGATTTTCGTTTCCGTTTTTTATTCTGAAAGTCATATTATTCTCCAAGGCGTATTTATGAGCATAACTCCCCTGTTCAACAATCCACGTTGCTGATTTACTCGTTATGTCTTCTCCTATGGAGGTTACGGAACGAGGAATGCTTATTACTAAATCGGGGGAACATTTATAGAAACAACCTTCTTCGAGAGTTTTAACACCATCTTCAACTACTACATACGTTACATTTGTCGAACCGTGGAACGCATAACTTCCTATGCTCAATACGGAACCATCAATCACAATCTTCCATACATTGGGGAAATAGTCTTCAAAATAATCATAATAACGCACCGATTCTACGGAATTCATACACACAATTTCCTCCAACTTGTTGACGGGCATCTTTCGTAATGCAAGTATTTCGTGTTTTGAAATATCCGACACATCAATCCGATATATGTCCAATGTATAGCCATTGGTAACATACCACGTAATATACCCATTGTACAAAATAGGAACGCAATCCGACAGATTACCCTCAAACGAGAATTGTTCGCCCAGATTGCCCTCGCCATCAACGTGCATGTACGAAACCGTATCGCCCCGCGACCACAACAATATGAAATCATTCTCACCGTATTTCACTAAATGCGGAGCCCGTACCGACTCGGTTTTCCCCGAATAATTGGTGATTTGCCTATGAATATGATTACCAAATCCATCGGGTAAATCGGGGGTTGCCGTGATATACAAATTTTGGGTTCTGTTTTTGCTGAAATTTGAGGTGTCAATCAACGTATATGCGGTAAGGAAATGGGTTTCGGAGCTTGAAAATCCTCCGACTTTGGCACCTGTGTAGTTATCGCCAATTTCGCCAGGGAATTTGCATATTGTTGTTGAATAGTAAGAGCCGGACTTCACTTGACTCATTGGGAACTTATTTTTTCCAAGAATAATAGAGCGGGGATACGCATCGCCGTGGTCAACACCGGCATAAAAGCCGTTTTTAATAGTGTGTAGCTGATTGAACGAGTGGCTCACATATTGTACATAACTTGCCGCTATTCCTGTTTGTTTATATATGAGTGACATATCTGTCTTGTTAATATCGAAAAACATATTGGTTTGATGTTTAACACCATCGGAACCTGCATATATTAGATGGGCGGTACGTACAAACAAATGATTGTCGAATTCCAGCATAGTAAGATCTGATGAGCGCATTGGCTGACTGGTATAGCATCCATATAAGGAAAGTGCCTTGATTCGATTCCAATCCTTGTCGTATTTTATGAATCGGAATGTTTCAACCTCATCGGAATCATTAGGATTTTCTTGCCCTTCAACCACATAGTAGCAGCCATCCACCGAGGCAAAAAATCCACCGAAAATAGGAAGTTCCAGTGCAATTGTTTTTGTTTCGATTTTTTTGAATTGCGGCGTGAAATATTCTATGATAATGGCATTCCCCACGTTGACCAACATGAGATTATGGTCTTTTGTTTCGGCTAAATAGGAAAGCTTGACTGTTGAAATATTTCCACTGTAATCTTGCTTCTCCACATTGTTGTTATATACATTATTTGTTTTGACACGATACGGTATTGATATAGAATAAATGGTGTCCTTGGGGATTTTCGGATAAGCGACTTCCGTGTCATCGAATTGCAGTTGTTTTTTTGACCAGTAATCCAGCTCTGATTCAGGCAACGCCAATTGTGCGTTGATGGAGTATTCACGGTAAAATTCGGTAACTTTTGAGAGATACCAGCCGTGCGACGTTGCCCATTCGTCAACAAACGGGTTGTTGTAGTTCCGCAGGGTTTTCAGCGACGATGGGAAGGCATCGTCACCTATGGAAGTGAGGTATATGCCCAACGAGATTTTTTCTATCATCGTGTAATCCTTGTATTGCCCGTCGGCAACGGTTTCAACCGTTGGCAGTTCCAAAAATTGACTTGTAAATACAGTCTTTATGCCAAGTGCCGATGCTATTTCCGTCATTTTCGAGTTCTCCGTTGTGTAGCATGTTTTACCCTCTATAATGGCTCTTTCGCCCGTATCGGTGAAATTCATGACGATTGGATTATCATTCAGAAAAGCGTTCTCACCCCATTCTGTGATATTTGTGGTGAGGTTGACCTGCCGAAGCGAATTGCAGTCGCGGAACGCCTCGCCGCCAATAGAAGTAACCGACGACGGGATGGTGATTTCTTCTATTGTGGTGTTTTTGAACATCCTATATTTTATTGACGTAAGTCCTTCGTGCAGGGTTACTTTTGTAAGCGATGTGCAGTTTTGGAACATCGCGTTTCCAATGGTGTCGACCGATGCGGGAATATCAACTTCTTTAAGTTTCGTGCAACTATGAAATGCCATGCCATCGATTTGTGTAACTGACGAAGGAATTACAACCTTATTAAAGTCGTTTCTGCCGTAGTAAGCGCTGCCTTTTATTTTGGTGGTGCCTGGCTTTATGTAAAGAACACTGTCCTCAATAACATCTCTTGTGGCGTTCGCAAGCCACTGTTCTTTGGTTTGTGCAGGTTCGTTGTCAGTGAACGCAAGCCGTGCGTCGGTGTTGTAATAGGCATGCGCTTCAGAATATCGGTCAACACTGATTGTGGTGAGGCTGTCACAACTGGCAAAAATCTCGCTTTCAAACTCAGTAACACTTGCAGGAATGCTGATTTCGCGAATGGTTGTATTCTTGAAAAGCCTGTAACTCAAATTTTTAAGTCCATTATGCAACGTAACTTTTGTAAGCGAAGTGCAGTTTTGAAACGCTGCATCGCCAATGGTGTCAACAGAAGCGGGAATCTCAATCTCCTTGAGTTTTGAGCAACTGTGGAACGCAAGACTGCCGATTTTTTTCACCGACTCGGGAATCACCACTTTATTGAAATTGGTTTTGCCGTAGTAGGCTTGACTTTTTATTGTTGTTGTGCCTTCGCTGATATATAGAACGCTGTCAACAATGGTTTGCGCTGTCAGCGAACCAATTGCCAACAGAAAAAATGACACGATACATATTGTTTTTTTCATAAATCTTTACTTGTTTATTATCTCATAACCAATCGTTCAAATGTACATTTTTTTATAGAATTATCATCTTCCGTCTACATATTCTGTACCATTTCTTTTTGTTAAAAAAGGAAAAACCGATTTGCGACGACAATTTTAATAGAACGTCATCGTTCGATGGTTGGATTGACTTATTTTCTTATGGGACAAGCGGATACAATAATCTACCTCCATGTTTTGAATTGACTGTGGATAACTTTAATCTTGTAGCGTGGGAAAAAAACAATATGGAAGAAAACCCAAACTATGATTGGGGTGTATATAATGCAATTTCCAATGGCAGAAACACAAAAGGATTGTGGCGTACGCTTACCATAGAGGAATGGAAATATATAATAAACACACGAGAGAATGCTTCCGACAAATGGGGCATAGCGAGCATTGATGGTATGAACGGATTAGTGATTTTACCCAGGGCAGTTTTCCTACATGCAGCAAGTGCTGGAGATTATGGATTACTTTATAATGCTAGGGGGCATTATTGGTCAAGTTCAACATTTATAGTTTACGACTATGAATATGCTCAATGTTTTTATTTTCATAGTGCAACCATCGGCTTTTATGTAGAAGATCGTCCAGCATTATGTTCCGTCCGTCTTGTACAAGATGTGAAGGAATAAACCGTATCGCAAGCGAAATTCTACAGTTTGATTGTGCGAAAATCTATTCCTTGTTTTTCGTGTCAATTATAATGGTAACGGGGCCGTCGTTGAGCAAATCAACTTTCATATCGGCACCAAATTCGCCAGTGACGACTTTGCCTTGAATTTCGGATTGTAGTTGTTTGATGAACGCTTCGTACATCGGAATAGCCTTTTCTGGACGGGCAGCACGAATGTACGACGGGCGATTTCCTTTTTTTGTGCTTGCAAATAATGTGAATTGACTCACCAACAACACATCGCCGTGAACATCGTCAAGCGAAAGGTTCATTAAATCGTTCTCGTCGCTGAATACACGCAATCGGGCGATTTTACCCGAAAGCCACACCAAATCTTCGTCGGTGTCGGCATCTTCAACACCAAGAAGCACCAAAAATCCAGTGCCTATTTCCGATTTAAGAGTTCTGTCAATCGTTACCGAAGCACGAGTAACTCGTTGAATTACAGCTCTCATTATAGTTCCACACTTTTGGCTTCAACATCGGCAACAGTCTTGGTGATAAGCCCTTGCAACACTGTTCCCGGACCAACTTCCACAAATTGGTTATAGCCGTCGGCAACCATATTTTTCACAATTTGCGACCAACGAACAGGCGAAGTCAATTGTAGAATAAGGTTTGCCTTAATTTTTTCAGGGTCGGTGTATGGTTTTGCGTCAACATCTTGATAAATAGGACATTGTGGAGTATTGAACTTTGTTGCCGCAATTGCTTCTTCCAATTCCTTGCGTGCTGGTTCCATAAGCGGAGAATGGAACGCACCGCCAACTTGCAGCTTTATGGCACGTTTTGCGCCTTTTTCCAAAAGGATTTTGCAGGCTTCGTCAATCGCCTCGTTCGTTCCCGAAATCACCAATTGTCCCGTACAGTTGTAGTTCGCAGGAACAACAATTCCGTTGATTGACGCACACACTTCTTCGATGATTGCATCGTCCAAACGGAGAATGGCAGCCATTGTTGAAGGATTTTGCTCACAGGCTTTCTGCATCGCCATGGCACGTTTCGAAACCAAGACCAAACCGTCTTCGAACGACAACGCACCCGAAGCAACCAATGCCGAAAATTCGCCAAGCGAGTGGCCGGCAACGCCTTCAGGTTTGAATTTGTCGCCTAACGCTTGTGCAAGAATCACCGAATGCAGGAATACCGCAGGTTGGGTTACTTTTGTTTGTTTCAAATCGTCGGCTGAGCCTTCAAACATAATGTCGGAAATGCGGAAACCGAGAATTTCGTTTGCTTTTTCAAACAATTCTTTTGCAACAGGAATTGTGTCGTATAAATCCTCGCCCATTCCTGTAAATTGTGCTCCTTGACCTGGAAAAACGTATGCTTTCATAATTTTATTTTTTTCGTAGAGATGCGATTAATCGCGTTTCTACATGATTATCAATGTAATTTTGAATTTACCAACAACATAAATTCCTCTCTTGTTTCTTTTCGGTTGAATGCGCCCGTGAATGCCGATGTGGTTGTGGTTGAATTTTGTTTTTGAACGCCACGCATCTGCATGCACAAATGCTGTGCTTCAATAATTACAGCCACGCCAAGCGGATTCAGCGTTTCCTGAATGCAGTCACGGATTTGCACGGTCAATCGTTCCTGAACTTGCAGGCGGCGGGCATACACGTCAACAACTCTCGCGATTTTGCTCAGCCCTGTAATGTAACCATTGGGAATATACGCCACGTGAGCTTTCCCGATGAACGGCAACATGTGGTGTTCGCACATCGAATAAATTTCTATGTCCTTCACCAAAACCATTTGTTGATATTCCTCCTTGAACATTGCCGCACGGAGAATTTCCTTCGGGTCGGTGTCGTAGCCTTGCGTAAGGAACTGCATGGATTTTGCCACGCGCAGAGGCGTTTTGAGCAGCCCTTCGCGTTCCACATCTTCGCCGAGCAACGTCAGCGTTTCTCTGTAAAGTTCCGCCAAACGAGTTGTTTTTTCATCGTCGAACCGTTCGATTTTCTGATAACTCCCGTCCGACGGCGTTGAAAGTCCGTTGTTGTATATTTCCATTTCCGTAAAGAATTGTCGCAAAAATAGCAAATAAAATCGTTAAACAAAATCATTAGTGGACTCACAGAAGCGAAAGTGAAAAAATGAACGGACACATTTCTAAAAAAAATCAATGAAAATATTGTTATTTCAAAAATTTATCTACTTTTGTGCACCCTAAGCGGATATGGTGAAATTGGTAGACACGCCAGACTTAGGATCTGGTGCCGCGAGGCTTGTGGGTTCGAGTCCCCCTATCCGCACAAAATTACCGCTCTCGTCAGCGGTTTTTTTTTAATGAGTTAATAATATTGTACAATGAACGTAACAAAACAAGGTGAAGGTTTGGTGTCGGTTCTTACCGTGCAAGTTGCACAGACCGACTACGCAGAAAAAGTTAATAATGTATTGAAAGATTACCGTAAAAAGGCTAACATCAAGGGATTCCGTCCTGGTACAGTTCCTATGGGTTTGGTAAAACAAATGTACGGTAAATACGCTGTGATTGACGAAGTCAACAAATTGGTTTCCGAAACAATGCAGAACTATTTCAAGGAGAACAAACTTCACATTTTGGGCGAACCATTGCCAAACGCTAATCAAAAAGAAGTAAATTGGGACAACGATACAGATTTCGAATTTGTATTCGATGTGGCTGTTGCTCCAGAAATCAACATTGAACTTTCAAAGAAAATCAAAGCTGACTACTACAAAATCACTGTTGACGACAAAATGATTGACGAACGCGTGGAAGGTTTCTGCGGCCGTTTCGGAAAACAAGAAGACGTTGACACAATCGAAGGTACTGAATTTGTAGCTGGTCCGTTGAAATGCGTGGGCGCCAAAACGTGCACAGAAACAGGTTCATTATTGTTGACTCGTTTCAAAAACGACGAAGAATTGGCTAAATTCAAAGCCGCAAAGAAAGGCGACAAAGTTGTTTTCAATCCTAAAAAAGCATTCGACGACGAGGAAGAAACAAAATTGTTCACTGGCGCAAAAATCGAAAACAAGGAAGCTATGGAAGCTGACTATGAATTCGAATTGAAATCAGTGAAACGCTATACTAAAGCTGAAGTGAACCAAGAATTGTTCGACAAGGTGTTTGGAAAAGATGCGGTTAAAAGCGAAGAAGAATTCCGCGCACGCATTAAATCCGACATGGAAGCGAATTTCGCAGTAAACAGCGACTACAAATTCTTGGCTGATTTCAAGAAAAAATTGTTGGAATCCAACAAAATCGAACTTCCTGAAGAATTCTTGAAACGCTGGTTGATTGAATCGAACAAGGACAACGAAAAAATCACCCTTGACCAAATCGAAAAAGAATTCCCATTGTTTATGGAAGACTTGCGTTGGCAATTGATTAGCGGCAAATTCGTGAAAGACAACAATATACAAGTTTCTCCAGACGAAGTGAAAAATGCTGCTAAAGAATACACACGCTTCCAATTGGCTCAATATGGTTTGGCTAACGCCGAAGATAAAATGGTGGAACAATGGAGCCAGGAAATTTTGAAGAACCGCGACGAAGTAAATCGCCTCTACGAAATGGAAGAATCAAAGAAATTGATTGCGTTCTTCAAAGAAACGGTGAAATTGAACGAACAAGAAGTTTCGCTTGAAAAATTCAACGAAATGGTTGATGCAAAATAAACGAACAAGGTTTATAACACTGAAAAGGGTAGGCTTTTGCTTACCCTTTTTTATTTTTTCGTCAATTCCACTTGCCAACTCATTGTCTTTCGGTATATTTGTTACGGACTTTTAAATAAATGATATGGTAAACGATTTTAGAAAATTTGCGACAAAACATCTGGGCATCAATAGCTTAGCTTTCGACCAATATGTGTCGGCAATGGACGGAAGCTATATTTCGCCTACAATTATAGAAGAGCGCCAGTTGAACGTGGCTTCAATGGACATTTTCTCCCGTTTGATGATGGACAGAATCATATTCTTGGGTTCTCCCATTGACGACTACGTGGCAAACATTGTGCAAGGCCAGCTGCTGTATTTGGAATCGGCTGATTCTTCAAAAGACATTCAAATTTATTTGAACTCGCCCGGCGGCTCGGTACATGCTGGTTTGGGCATTTACGACACAATGCAGTACATCAACGCCGATGTAGCAACAATCTGCACAGGCATGGCGGCATCAATGGCGGCTGTATTGCTCGCAGGCGGCGCAAAAGGCAAACGTATGGCTTTGACGCACTCACGTGTGATGATTCACCAACCACTTGGCGGCGCGCAAGGTCAGGCTTCCGATATGGAAATCACCGTTAAGGAAATTCAAAAATTGAAAAAAGAATTGTACGATATTCTTGCTCTCCACACCGGTCATCCATTCGAAAAAATCTCAGCCGACTCCGACCGCGACTATTGGATGACAGCGACTGAAGCAAAAGAATACGGAATGATCGACACCGTGATGGTGAAAAACAAATAACGTATGCTTTACACATTTCTTGCAGTATTAGTGTTGGTGGCTATTGCCTTCTTGGCATTAGGCATCAACATTTTGTTTTTCAAGAAACCCTTTCCCGAAACTGAAATCAGCCGCAACAAGGAGATGCACAAACGTGGCATTCGTTGCGCCAAAGGCGAGGAAATGCGGATTTTCCGCGCACAGCAAAAGCGGAAACAGAGCTTTCAACAGGTAACTCTCGATACGGAGCGTTTGCAAGTCGAAAAATGAGCGTTGACGGCAATATTCCCAAATTATATGTGATTCGTTGCGCAAAGTGGTTTATGCTTTGCATGCCGATTATTGGTTTGTTCTACGCCGATAACGGACTGAATGCCACCGAATTATTTCTGATTCAGGCTGCATATTCACTTGCAAGCGCGCTGTTCGCAATTCCTTCGGGATATTTTGCCGATGTGCTTGGACGGAAAAAAACATTGGTGATTGGCACAATACTCTCCGCCTCAGGATATTTAGTATATGCCACCATCCATAGTTTTTGGGCTTTCTTCATAGCCGAGGCAATTATGGGAATCGGCAACAGTTGCATTTCGGGAACCGATTCGGCTATGTTGTACGACTCACTGAAAGAATCGCAAAATCAGGAACGATATTTAAAGTACGAAGGACGGGTAACCTCGTTTGGCTGTTTGGCTGAAACCACAGCGGCATTATTCGGTGGCTCCATTGCCGCAATTTTCTCATACAACGATGTGTTTTGGGTTCAAGCCTGCATTGCCGCAATTGCAATTCCTGCCGCAATATTGCTGGTGGAACCATCACGAGATAAATTATTGCACAAATCGTTCCGCCAAGTTGCCGACATAGGAATATACGCGCTGTTCAAACACAAAGGTCTGAGCCGCACAACGCTGCTGTCGTCGGTTACGGGCATAGCGACACTCACTATGGCATGGACGGTGCAAACGTTCTTTGTGAATGCGCAATTCTCTGAAATACAGACAACTGTGGTATGGGTATTGCTCAACCTCACCGTTGCACTCGCCTCATTTTTCTCCGACGTGCTGGAACGAAAACTTGGCGTAAAAACAATGATTTTGCTTATGGTGATTCTCATTCCAATGGGATATTTTGCGTTCGGAATTCCATCGCTTACAGTTTCGCTTACGTTTGCATTCCTATTTTATTTTGTGCGCGGCTTTGCAACGCCAATACTAAAAGAATTGATTCAAAATTATTGCGACTCCGAAATCCGCGCCACAGTGCTTTCCGTACGTGATTTGTTAATTCGTATGGGATTTTCACTGGTTGGACCATTCATAGGCTGGCTTACTGACCATTATTCGTTTGCATTCGCGGTAATCTCCGCTGGCATTTTATTCCTCATCACCTCACTCGCTGGCTATGTTTCGTATTTAAAACTACGCACTTACGAAAAAACATCGAGCATTACGCATTGAGCATTACGCATTGTGAATTATGCATTGTGAATTGTGCATTAAATCTTGTTCCAAATCAACCTTCCTCCCTCCACATAGCGAATCTTCTGTTTATCAAGAAGAAACTTAATTACATTGAGAATTTGTTGCTGGTCTTTTATTGTTGTTTTCTGATAAATTTCGTCAAGGCTGGCAGGAGTTGAACCAATACATTTTTTGAGGTCTTCCACAATGTAGTCAAACTGTAACGAACTGATGTTCACCTCGTTGCGCGTAACACAGACATCGCATTTGCCACAACGCACCGATGTTTTTTCACCAAAATATTCCAACAACTGTGTGCATCGGCATTTCGATGTGTTTGTAACATACTGAATCACAGCTTCCAAGCGTTTTCGTTGCCGTTCTTTCCGTTGCAAGATAAATTGTTCGTTCAAACGAACGGATTTTTTTTCTATTCTATTGCTAAGAAATGTTATAATTGGATTTTGTTTTGCAGGAATGTAGGTCAATACCTCAATTTTGTGCAAGTAAATCAGATAGTTTTTTATAACCTCAACGGTGCACTTTGCAACTTGAGCAAGGTGGTTTTCGTTGATTGGCACAAAATCCATGAACACGCCTGTACAATTGCGGAGTAGAAACTTTATAAAAGGATCAATCTCTTTATGTTCAATTTGGAATTTGTACAATTCGTTACGGTCGTAGTTGAGTTTTATTTTTGAATGCGTGTCTTCTGGATCGGACAACAGTATAAAGTTTTCTTCCTCAAGCAGTTTCAACGCATTCATAGTTTCCACAATACCAAGATTGAATTTCTTGCAAAAATCAACCAAATCAAAATCGTGCACTGTTCCCTCGCCATCGCCAATTCCCACCTGACAATAGTTTCCAAGCGAATCATACGTTTCGCTGACTGTTTGAAACGAAGGATATTTTTTTTCAAAATTATCCTTCAGTTTCTGTATATCTCCTTGGTTATAAAACAAATATGCTTGTGCATCTTTTTCGTCACGACCTGCGCGTCCAGCTTCCTGAAAATATGCTTCGAGCGATTCAGGAATGTTGAGATGAACTACAAATCTCACATCTGGCTTGTCAATGCCCATTCCAAACGCATTGGTGGAAACCATAATTTCGTTTGGCGTGCGCATCCACAATTCCTGTTTTTTTGCACGGGTTGCAGCATCAAGTCCACCGTGGTAAAAATCAGCCACAAAGCCATTTTGCTGAAGGACATAGGCAATTTCTTTTGTTTCCTTTCGTGTTGCCACATACACGATGCCAGTTCCAGCGGTGTTTCTACAAATTTGCAGCAACGCCCCCACTTTGTCGTTTTTCTCGAAAACGCTGTATGTGAGATTCTTACGTTCAAAACTTTTAGAAAAGACGTTTTTAGTTTTAAAATGCAATTTTTCCTGAATGTCGTCAACCACATCGGGCGTAGCAGTTGCGGTGAGAGCAAGAATCGGGACTTTAGGCAAAATCTCGCGGATATTCGCAATCTCCAAATACGATGGACGAAAATCATATCCCCATTGCGAAATACAATGCGATTCGTCAACGGCAATCAAATTCACCGACATTTGTGTAACAACCTGTATAAACCGCTGTGTTTTAAGTCGTTCTGGCGAGATATACAAAAATTTATAATCGCCGAGAATGCAATTATTGAATGCGATGTCAATTTCCGTATTAGTCATACCTGAATAAACCGCCGTCGCCTTTATTTGTCGCCGTCGAAGATTATCAACCTGATCTTTCATCAAGGCAATGAGCGGTGTAATTACAATGCAAAGTCCTGGTTTTGAAAGTGCCGCCACCTGAAACGTAATGGATTTTCCGCCACCCGTCGGCATAAGCCCAAGCGTATCATTCCCTTGGCATACGCTTTCGATAATCTCCTGCTGAAGAGGACGAAATTTCGCATAACCCCAATATTGCTGTAATATTTCTTCGTACGTTGTCATTGCAGCCGCAAGATAGGAATAAATTCGATACGGAATACACATTCCTTTCAGTTACTCGACAATCCGACTGAGCCGAGAGGCGGCTTTTCTTTTTGTAAGCCTAAAAATAGGGAAATAAAAACGACTAACTATCTCACCATCTCCTTGCAAAACACGCCCGAACAGATTTCCTCGACTGGTCCTGTCATTTTAATGTTCCATTCCTCATCGATTGAAATCTGAAGTTCGCCACCCGGCATACGGATTGTCACATCCTTGTCAACCAGATTGTTTTTCCGCATTGCCGACGCAACGGCACACGACGAACTTCCCGAAGCCAAGGTGTTTCCTACTCCTCGTTCCCAAATCTTGATTTCCACCAAATTACGGTTTACCACGTGGGCAAACTGAACATTGGTGCGGTTCGGAAACATTTTGTCGGTTTCTATAATCGGGCCATATTTCAAAAGTTCCTCCTGATTCAACTCGTCACGGAACACCACGCAATGCGGATTTCCAACCGATACGCAATTGATTCTGAACTCCTTGCCGCCAAACGTAACCGGTTCGTTGACACATTCTTCTTTCGGGAAATTCACAGGAACCTGTTTTGCCACAAAATTCGCCTTACCCATATCAACACGGACTTTTATGGCTTTGCCAGCCGCATTTTTCTCCAAAATCTCGCAGTGAATCAAGCGACCAAGAATGTCAACCGTGAATTTGTCGGAAGTAAGATAGCCATAATCGTGCAAGAATTTGCTGAAAATTCGAAGACCGTTTCCACAATTTTCTGCAATTGATGCGTCGGTATTATAGATTTTCAACCCAAAATCTGCTATTTTCGAAGGCACTTTGAGCAAAATGCCGTTGGAACCGACGCCAAAGTGCAAGTCGCAAATACGAATGACACGTTCGTCGGTCAATTCAAAGTCAATTTTATCAGAATCAATCACGATGTAGCAATTGCCCAAACCGTGAGATTTTACAAAGAAGTTAGTTTCCATTAAAGTTCCACGTTAAATGTTTTCGCAATGTCTTGTAAATCTTCCACAACAGGCATCAACAAAGGAATACCCGATTTCATACGTTCAGCCGTCATTTCTCGTTCTGGGTCGCCAGGAATGATTACGTGGTCGTGACCCGGAGTTGGTTCGCATTTACGCATTGCTTCAATCCAAATGTCAAGGTTTTTCTTGAAATCGTCAACAGGACGGAACGCATCAACACGCATAGCACCCACAAAATGTCCGATACCCCTTCCTACCAAATCTTCGCGAGGTTGCAGGAACGCGAGGAACGGAGGCACCCACGGGCCATAGTTCGCACCCGAAAGCACAGCACACATAATATCGACAATGGAACCAAGACAGAATCCCTTGTGGCTGCTGTGTTCGCGGTCGGAACCAAGAGGAAGCAGCATACCGCCTTTTTTCAGACCGAACGAGTCGGTTGTAGGATTTCCATCCTTATCCTGAATCCAACCTTGCGGAGCGTCCTCGCCTTTGCGTTGCAAGATTTCCAACTTACCAACGGCAGTTGCTGTTGTTGCGAAATCGGCAACCAAATCAGGCTGTTTTCCCGCAGGGAAAGCTACTGCGATAGGGTTTGTACCCAACATTTTTTGTTTTGCGAACGTCGGAGCCGTCGTTGGCGTGGCGTTTGTCGAGGCAAAACCAATCATATCGTGCGGCAACGCCATCATAGCGTGGTAGCCGGCAATACCAAAGTGGTTTGAATTATTGATAGCCACAAAACCGCAACCAACATTTTTTGCTTTTTCAATTGCAATCTGCATTGCCTTGGGAGCCACAACAAGACCGAGCCCGTTGTCGCCGTCGATTGTTGCCGTAGAAGGCGTTTCGTGTTCAATTTTCAGTTTTGGTTGTGGATTCATACGGTTTGCCTTCCACAAATTTATGTAACCACGAAGACGAGCGACGCCGTGAGAGTCAATACCACGCAAATCAGCCGTTAAAAGCACGTCCGATGCCAAAAGAGCATCTTCGTGGGAATGTCCGATTGCTTCAAGAACTTTTGTCGTGAAAGTTCTGAGTCGTTGATAATCAAAAGATTGAGTATTTGCCATTTGTTTATTTTATAATCATATCATTTCTGCACAAAGATACATTTTTACCTTGCTTTTTCACAATTTTCCTCAATTCTTCTACAACCAAATGAGAAATATTTCCTATTTTGCCGTGAAATTCTTTTTTTATGAATCACATCAAAAGAACATTCCTTTTTTTTATTCTGCTCTTGGCTACTTTGCACGTTATCGCCATTGACAATCCTAACTTTACAAAAGAAAAAGGTTTCATATTGAACACTAACAAGAATATACAAGAAATCGCAAAGATTTTTCATTCCATCTCCACGCTCAAAGGCATTCAATACTATTCCCATTCCAACGAAAAATGGGAAACACTTTACCACGGGGCGGGTTTCATAGAAAATTCCAAAAGCAAAAAGTACCTTCCCGACGCGTATTTTAGCGGTACCAATAAAGAATACTTTTGTTTATTGGAAGATAATTCCCTCAACGACTGTGTGTTCAAAGTTTCCTATTCGGAAACAGCTACAGAAATTCGAATGAATTTACAGCTGGTTGAACCTATTAAAATATGGGGATTCACAGGTGTTTATCCAAATAATCTAAATATTCGACTACGAGTAGCGAAAACCACATCAGGAGCCTTACAAGCAACCATTGCCATCGAAGCAAAATATCAAACGATTTCGTTCCTCGAAACCCACCTCACCGAATCATTCGATGCACGTATGGACGCATTACACAAATGGATTACAACCCAACTATAATTGTGCATTGTACATTGTGAATTGTGCATTATGAATTACGCATTGAGCATTATCAATAGTCATCCTCCTCGTCCTCATCTTCATAATCATCATAGTCGTCGGCAGGCTTTTTCGGTTTCTTTTCCTTCGGAGCCTTTGCTGGCTTTGATTCTTTTGCCGCCTTTGCTTTCGGTGCTTTTTCGTCTTTCTTAGCCTTCGACTTCTTTGCAGGCTGTTCCTCCTCATCATCATAATCCTCATCCTCGTCATCGTCGGCAGGCTCCACAGATTCTTTAACAGGCGAAGGTTCGGATTCCTGTACATCTGGCTGGGCTTCATCCACCTGTTCTTCGTCAGGTTCCTGTTCTTCCTCAGCTTCAGTATCTTTATGCTTTTTCTTTTCTTTTTCCGCCAAAGCGGCCGCCGCGGCAGCCTTTTCCGCTTCTATTTCCTCAGGGTCTTTGTTGTAGTCGGCATACTTTCCTTCAGTGTCTTTCAACAAATAATTTTCCAACTTCAAATACTCCGCATTATCAAACGGCTGGGCTGTTGGTGGAGCCACAACTTCTTCTTCCTGAACTTTATACGTACGTTTTCGCACAAGCGTTGACGGAATCATCCGTTTTGCACGCGTTTTGGTTTCATACACCGCCCACGCTTTCATATCTGCCCACACAGCATTGCACCACTCCTCCACTTCCATACACTTTCCCGACGGAACCTTTTCGTAGTTCATCAACCGACCAAACGAAGTGCTTCCGTATTCCGTAAAACGGGCTTCGTGTTGAAAATTCGAAAACTTTGCAACAATTATTGAATCCTGAATCTCAACAGCGATGGAAAACACTATACTTCCCTTGGTTTTCTCAGCTGCGTGCGACGACAAATACACATCGGGCATTTGCACATAATTTGCATACGGAAAATAACCTTTTCCTTGAAATTTCAATTCCTTCTTATTCTTTGCCAATAACTTCTGCCCTTTCTCCTTCTCGAACCATTTTTCAATGTTTCGATACAAACGAATACGGCTTGTTCCATGTTTTATCGGAATTGTATCATATACTATAAATTGCTGTCCCACAACCACATATGCAAAACAGGCAAAAAAACAAAACAATATTATCGGACGAAAAATCTTCATACGTGCTACTGTTTATAAACCAAGCGATACTGCGTGATGGTACCTTTGGTAATTCGTTCTTCAATTGGTTTGCTCAAATCAATTCGAGCATGATTCGGCTGCGACTCAACATCAATTGTTTTTTTGTAAACCATTCCAATATTTTTGGCATAGCGTTCTTCGCCGTATTGCCACGTATAAAGAGACTTAAAGTTTTGCTGCATAACTACAAGAACTGAATCGTACGGCACACCTAAAATTGTGTCGGTAATTTGGATTTTTTCATAACGAGCCAATTGTTCCTCGTTTTCGTTGAACAAGTTCAAATTCCACGAATAATCGAGTTTTGCGGGAAATTTCAGAACTTGATATGGCACATTTTGTTCCACTTTCACAATTGTATTCGTATATTTCCAAACACTCGACGAAACATACGGTTGCCACGGTCCATTGGGTGTTTCCGACTTGAAACTGTTCACCGCATAAACCTTGCAAGAATTGGTATCGGATATGAGCGCCGAAACCACTTCGTGCATATAAAACACCGCTGTATCTTTTTTATCAGCCAACACGTCAATTTTTATTTGCGTAAGTTCATACACATTGCCCACGCCTATTTTCGTCGGATAATATCTATCCCACGCGATGCCGGGCTCCGTTTTTTCCTTGGAACACGACAAACAAGCGAACAACACTATGCAATATAGTAGAACTCGTTTCATAGCACGATATTGTAGTCAAAAGTAAAAAAGATTTTAGATAATCTATATGACCACGGAAATAAAAATGTTCCAAACTACCCCATTTTCTCCACCAATTCTTCCCATTGCAATGTAAGGGCATCAATTTGCTCCTGCAATTCCGAATGATGTTTGTAGTCGTCGGCGGTGACATGGGCGGAATCCTCTATAAACTTTAAGTTTAATTCGTGAACTTCGTCTTCCAAAGCCTGAATTTGTTTCTCAACTTTTGAAATCTGCGTCTGCAATTTCCGACTTTCACGGTCGATTTCTTTTTGCCGCTGGTAATCGATTTTCGAGGCTGTTGTTTTCTTTTCTGCTTGTGCTGTCGGTGCTTTGGCAAATGCAAGTTCCTCTTGGTTCAACTGATTCAAATACACTTGCAAATCGCCCATCACCTCTTTGATATGCGTTCGTTTTACTTCGTAAATATTTGTGGTCAAACCATTTAGAAAATCACGGTCGTGCGAAACCAAAATCAACGTGCCATCGTATTTCAACAGAGCCTGTTTCAACACTTCTTTCGACTGAATATCAAGGTGATTGGTCGGTTCGTCGAGAATAAGCAGATTGTAGGGCTGCAACATCAGCTTCGCCATAGCAAGACGATTCCGTTCGCCGCCCGAAAGTACCTTCACTTTCTTGTCAACATCCTCGCCACTGAAGAAAAACGCGCCAAGAATATCGCGCAATTTTGTGCGGATTTCGCCAACGGCAATTTTATCCAACGTCTCAAACACCGTGGCATTCTCATCAAGTATTTCGTCTTGATTTTGAGCAAAATAGCCCACATTTACATTGTGTCCGAGAGTAATAGTTCCCGAATATTCAACTTCGTTAAGAATCGTTTTTATAAATGTTGATTTTCCTTCGCCGTTTTTACCAACAAGAGCGATTTTCTGTCCCCGTTCCACCGTTAAATCAACATCGTCAAGCACCGTTTTTTCACCGTAGCGTTTGGTTACGTGCTCGGCTTTTACCACAATCGTGCCCGAGCGCGGTGCAGGCGGGAATTTTATATGGAATGCGCCAGTTTCCTGTTTTTCAATTTCAATTCTGTCGATTTTCTCCAGTTGTTTTATGCGTGACTGAACTTGCACCGATTTAGTGGCTTTGTAGCGGAACCGTTCAATGAATTTCTCAGTATCCTCAATCATTTTTTGCTGATTCTCGTACGCCGCCAACTGTTGTGCATAGCGTTCTTCTTTCAGTTCCAAATATTGAGAATACGGTGCGGGATAAACTGTAAGTTTATTTACGCTGATTTCAAATGTCTTTTTTGTGATTGCGTCAAGAAAACGGCGGTCGTGCGAAATCAGGATGATTGCACCTTTATATTGGACCAAAAATTTCTCCAACCACTGAATTGACACAATATCAAGGTGGTTGGTCGGTTCGTCGAGCAACAACACTTGTGGTTTCCGAAGCAAAATTTTCACCAATTCGATGCGCATTCGCCAACCACCGCTGAATTCCGATGTTTTTCTGTCGAAATCCTCACGAGAAAAGCCCAAACCTACCAACATTTGTTCCATTTCGCCTTCAACGGAATTTCCGCCGAGCATTTCAAGCTGATCTGACAAATCCGTGATTTGATGAATCAATTTCATATAAGAATCCGACTCATAGTCAGTGCGTTCCGCCAATTGAGCGTTGAGAGTGTCAAGTTTCGATTGGATGGCACGAATCTCTGAAAACGCTGTACGAACTTCTTCAAGCACTGTTTTTCCATCGGAGACTTTCATTGTTTGTGGCAAATAGCCAACTTTCCAGTCCGACGAAATCACAACTTCACCTTCGGTTGGTTGTTCTTGTTTGGCAATGATTTTCAGTAACGTTGACTTACCAGCGCCGTTTCTGCCGACAAGTCCAATCTTGTCCTGCGCCGAAATCATCACCGACACATCATCGAAAAGTGTGAAGCCGCCGAATCGAACGGCAAGGTTGTTAATCGAAATCATTAATAAATCGCTTTAGCAATTTCAACTACTTGCGAAGGGTCGGAATACGTGAACCAGTGCAACGACGGCACACCATACTGAATCAACTCCTTCGCCTGATAAATAGCCCATTCCGTGCCGACTTTCGCCGCATCGGCGTCGGTTTTGCAAGCACGAAGATTTTTGTCGAGTTCTTGTGGCATTTCGCAACCAAAAATGCGGGGCAGAACATCAACCTGGCTCATAAAGCCAACGGGTTTAATTCCTGGAATAATCGGAACTGTGATGCCCACTTTACGACATTTTTCAACAAAGTCAAAATATTTCTGATTATCGAAAAACATCTGTGTCACAATATATTGCGCCCCTGCATCAACTTTTTCCTTCAAATGTTGAATATCCTCATCAAGCGACGACGCGGAATAATGTTTTTCGGGATAACCAGCAACCCCGCACGAAAACGAAGTTTTTGCAGAACTATTCGGTTCAGTGTCGCCCAAATACTTTCCGTGGTTCATATCGTCAATCTGATGGAGCAATTCAACAGCATAGCGGTTTCCATTTTCCTCTGGCTGAAAATGTTCCTTATTTCGTCCGTCGCCACGAAGCACCAAAAGATTCGTAATTCCAAGATAATGAAGGTCAATCAACACATATTCAGTTTCTTCGCGTGTGAAACCGCCACATAAAATATGAGGGACAACAGGGATATTGTATTTATGATGAATTGCTGACGCAACCGCCACAGTACCAGGACGTTTGCGCAAACGTTTGCCATTTGCGTCGTATTGTTCGCAATGCGTGGTAATATTTATAAACTGCGGATAAAATTCCAACAATGGGTCAATCGTTTTGTAAATACCCTCAATGCTCCGACCTTTAAGCGGTGGCAGAACTTCGAACGAAAACATCGTCTTCCGCTTGATAATTTTTGCTAAATCCATCTTGTAAATTTTGCACAAAAGTAACAATTTCAATATTGTATCAAGCAAAATAAATCGCATATTTGCAAACATGGAACTGAGCAAAAACAAAATCAAATATTTTTCGTCGTTTGCAAAGAAAAAAACGCGCGAAGAGGAACAGATGTTCATTGTGGAAGGCAATAAACTTGTAAATGAGCTGTTACAGTCTGATTTTCAAGCAGAAAGCGTTGTCGCCACACGTGAATGGATTGCGGAGAATACCCCAAAATGTGCGGTTTTTGAGGCAAGCAGCGACGACATTGCAAAAATTTCACAACTCCAACATCCGCAAGATGTATGGGCATTGGCGCACACAAAAACTCAAGCATTCCAGTCCCTCCCCAATGGTTTGACACTTGCCCTCGACGGCATTCAAGACCCAGGGAATATGGGAACTATCATTCGCTTGGCGGATTGGTTTGGCGTTTCGCAGATTATTTGTTCGAACGAATGTGTGGAAATCTACAATCCGAAAGTTGTACAAGCCACAATGGGAGCGATTTTTCGGGTGAATGTACACTATGTTGATTTGCCTGCATTTTTGAAAAAGCAACAAACAGAAATCTTTGCCGCCGATATGTTTGGCGAAAACATCTACACTGCCCCACTTCCCCAAAATGCAATTTTGGTGATGGGAAACGAAGGGAATGGCATCAGCGATGCAGTTTCGGCAATCGTCAACAGAACAATCCATATTCCATCGTTCAACACAACAGGCAAAACCTCTGAGTCATTGAACGTGGCTGTTGCCACCGCTATTCTGTGTTCGGAATTTAAGCGGAGAATGCTGTAAGTTTTGCAATCATTTCCGCACAGTTCATTCCATCAATTGCTGAAGAAACTATGCCGCCGGCGTAGCCAGCGCCTTCGCCACAAGGGAATAGATTCTCTATCCGAATATGCGCCAATGTTTCTGGATTCCGTGGAATTCTTACCGGCGATGATGAGCGCGATTCCACACCAACAATCTTGCCCTCGGAACTTGCAAAGCCGTGCATCTGACGGTCGAAAAACTTCAATCCTTCCTGCAATCGTTTTGAAATGGCGGTTGGCATCCAAAAGTGCATCGGCGATGTAATCAATCCTGGCAAATACGATGTGGCTGACAATGACGACGAGATTTTATTCCGCACAAAATCAGAAATCCGTTGTGCCGGTGCCACTTGATTTTGTCCACCATTTTGGTATGCAAGCGATTCAAAATTTTCTTGGAATTTTAATCCTGCCAATTCACCATATTTTGCAAAATCGACATAATCAGAAACTTGCAGCTCCACAATCATTCCAGAATTAGCAAATGGAGAATTTCGTCGGGAATTCGACATGCCATTCACCACGGTTTGGCATTCGGCCGTCATTGAAGGCACAATGATGCCGCCCGGGCACATGCAAAACGAATACACGCCCCGTCCATCAACCTGATGCACAAGCGAATAGCTTGCGGCTGGCAGTTCTTTCATAACATTGCCGTGGTATTGGATATGGTTTATCATTTCCTGCGGATGTTCCACGCGAACGCCCATTGCGCTTGCTTTTGCCTCAAGTTCCACGCCTGCGTTGTGCAACGCATAATACAACGGACGGGCGGAATGTCCCATGGCAAGAATAACCGTTTGAACGGGAATGATTTCGTCAGGGCAAATAAGTTTTTTTATCTTGTTACCAGAAAATTCAAAATCAACCACCTGTTTATTGAAATGGATTTCGCCACCGCATTCAATAATTGTGCGCCGCATATTGGCAATAATGTCGGGAAGTTTGTCGGAGCCGACGTGTGGATGGGCATCAACAAGAATTGACTGATGTGCGCCGTGAATCACAAATAATTCGAAAACCCGACGGTTGTCGCCTTTTTTCTTTGAGCGTGTGTAGAGCTTTCCGTCGGAAAACGTGCCAGCGCCCCCTTCGCCAAAGCAGTAGTTTGACAGCGGATTGCAACCTTCGTTTTGATTCAGCCGCGCAATGTCTTTTTTTCGTTCCGACACATCTTTACCCTGCTCCAAAATTATCGGTTTGAAATTCAATTCTATCAAACGAAGCGCGGCGAACAAACCAGCAGGTCCCGCGCCAACAATATGCACTTCGGGACGAAGCGACACATCTCGTTTTTCGTAATGCAACTGTTCTTCAGGCAGTTGCGAATCATCACCATATGCCACGAGAACTGTCAGATTCATTTTTATATTTCGTGAACGGGCATCAATCGAACGTTTCACAATGCGGTATTCGTGCACCTCAGCCAAAGGCACAGACAACGATTCGGCAATGGATTTTTTCAGCAAAAAATCATTTGCTGCAACCTTTGGACTTACCTGAAACGATAGTGTATTTGTCATTTTTCTAACAATTCAGGTCTAAATATTATCCGCTGCATAGCGAATTTTGTCTGCTAAATCATACAAGGCATTTTTCATAATATCCCGTTCTTTTTCCGTAAAGTCGGTTTCTGCATGTCCGTTGTAACCAGTAAACTTCTGATATAGCCACGAACGAGATTTCCCAAAATATTCTTTTGAAATCTCCGCCCAACTAATATTTAATATTATTGGGTCTAAAATTCGTCTTACCGACGTTTGTTTTTTTACAAGTGTTTCTTCCATATCAACTGTTTTTACTGGTTTCGCTATTCCTCATCCAACATATCTTCAAAAATACCTCTCAAATAAAGGACAAAATCGTCAAATACCATTTTCCCTTTGTTTAATCTTTTGAAAAGTCTAATTGCTTCAATTAGTTCTCTTTCTTTCTCTGTAAGTTCCATATATTAGCATTGCCAATACAAATATATACAACGTCACGAAATTAACCAAATGATTAACTGTATTTTCTAATTAAACTTGAATTTTTATTCGAAGTGAAACGAAACTATAAACATTTTGCTTTTCAAACCGTCCATAACGCCACAATATTCCGTAGGTTCCGCTTTCAAAATATTTTGGAGTCCGAAGCTGAACTTGAATTCCGTGGCAAGTTTGAAATACACCATAAAGAAATCAATACCGAAGCCAAATTCATAAAAATAATCCATAGGAACCTGGCTAATTGTATAGTCATCATTGTCCTTGGCAACCCGACGGGTGTCCAAATCGTAGCGAAATGCCATTCCGCCAACCAAATACGGGCGGTAGTTGTTGATTCGCCGGGCCTTGAATTTCACCAAAATCGGCGCATCAATATAGATGCTCGATATTTTCATTCGGTATTCCTTCAATGTCGGGTCGGTTGGTGGTGTGCCGTCTTTCCGCATCTGATAAAGCAAATCACGTTGTCCAAACAGCAATCCTGGCAAAAAGCGCAACGCTAAATAATCTCCCAAACGAATTTCGCTCACAATTCCCAAATCAATACCCATTGTTCCACGCGATTCCACGTGATACACTGAATCAGCGTTGCCGACAAACAACAATGTAGAATCGGGGAAGATTCTGTAATTCATATAGTTAGTTCCCAAGGTAAACCCAAGGTGGAACCATTTTGTGTCGTACGATTGGTCGTGCAACAATTTCTTTTTTTGCGCAAATCCCTGCACAGAAACCAACAAAAGCAGCACGATATATAGAACCCTTTTCAACAGAATCTTTTTTGCAAAATTATAAAGATTTAGCAACTATTTCGTACACAAGTAAAGACTTGCTATTCCAAACGACAAAGATTTCACTTTAGTGTGCGAAAATCCCACTTTCCGAGTTATGTCAACGAATTTCTGTCCGTATGGAAATTCCTGTACTGAACTGAAAAGATAATAATATGCATCGTAATCCTTTGAAAACCACTTACCTACGAGTGGTAAAATCCGTTTAAAATAGAATGTATATAATTGTTTGATTGGAAAATGCGTCGGCATGGAAAACTCCAAAACTGCCGCAATACCGTTGGGTTTCAACACACGGTGCATTTCCTGCAGTCCGAGTTCCAAATTTTCAAAATTCCGCACGCCGAACCCCACCGTGATAGCATCGAAGGAATTATCGGGGAACGGCATTGATTCACTATCGGCAAGTTGCAATGTTACAAGGTGGTTGAGATTGAGTTTCTCAATTTTTGCCACTCCAACCTCCAACATTTTTTCAGAAATATCAATTCCCACAATCTTCTCTGCCTGAAGTTTTTGCGCCGAAAGAACCGCAAAATCGCCCGTCCCAGTGGCAACATCGAGAATTGTTTTTGGATTGTTCGCCCCAATTGCTTTGATAGCCTTGTTTCGCCAGATTTTATCAATATTTAACGATAACGCATGGTTCAAAAAATCATACTTCGACGCTATATTATTGAACATGTCAATAATCTGTCCTTTCTTGCCTTTTGTCGAATCCTTATATGGTATAGCCATTTTCGTGTACTTACGCCGACAAAGATACGAAAGTTTATGAGTTTGTTACGATTTGTGCCGAATGCATTGGTTCATTGTGCATTATTTTCTATACTTGCATATAAAATTCACAAAATGAGCGTAGTGCTTCCGTTTATTTGGCTGATAGTTTTTCTGTTTTTGATTTGGAAACTGCCGTTTTTCAAATTGCAGGGAATCGCCACGTGGGTTATTTTCGCCATTTTTGCGGGCAAACTTGCGGCTTCGGGCGTGCTTCATTATATATATACAAACTACTATCCAGACCGCGCCACCGCCGATATTTTCAAATATTTTGACGATGCGGTTGTGTTGTTCCACTCTCTGCATCAATCAGTTGAGGATTTTTTCCGCATTTTGTTCGGCATAAACTGCGACACTCCCGAAATGTTCCACTATTTCCGCGACACAAACCATTGGACACGAATGTACGAATATGCGCCATTCCTCGATAACCGCCTCATTATCAGAACCAACATGATACTTTTATTCGTATCGGGAGGAAATATCGCCGTACATTATATGTTTGCCAACTTCATTTCGTTGATTGGTTTTTTGCTGATTTACAAGACATTTGAATCATTCTACGGAAAAAACATTCTTGCGCTGTTATTCATCACAATGATGCCATCGTCGGTGTTGTGGACAGCTGGGATTTTGAAGGAATGTCTTGCCACATTTGCGCTTGGCTGTGCCACATACGGATTTTTTTACTGCGCACGGAAACACCTCTGTTTCAGCACAATATGTTGCTTCCTCATAGGTTTGCTATTGCTGGTTGTTTTGAAGTTCTACATTCTTGTGGCGTTTGTTCCAGCGGTAATTGCGTGGACTTTCGTCGAAAAATGTAATGTAAAACAAAAATTATTATGTTACACATCGTTCTATCTGATTGGTATTCTTGTAATTGGCACACTTGATTTTGCCACGCACACAATTCCATTTTTTGAATCGTTTGCGGGGAAACGCACCGATGCGATAAACAGTGCCATTCTCTACAACGCCCAAAGCATTATCCCGATTGAGAAAATAGACGTAACCGTGTGGAATTTTCTACAAGCCACGCCCGAAGCAGTATGGAACGCCCTCGCACTGCCGTATGTTTGGGATATACATGGGTTTGTGCAACTTGTGCCAGCTTTGGAATCGATTTTATTTTTTATCTTATTGATATTGTGGATATTATATCCAATACAACCAGATGAATCGCAACGAAATTTTATTCTGATTTGCGTATTTTTTTCGTTTGTCCTTATGTGGGAAATCGGCATTTCCACCGCAGTGGTCGGGGGCATTGTACGCTACAAAATCCCCATTTTCCCGTTTTTATACACTACAATCGCGTTGTTGATTGATTGGAAGAAATTCACAAAATTTGTTTTTGCTATTACTACAAGAAAATGAAACACGAAATCACCCCCGACGAAACGACAAGAGCAACGGCGTTTTCCCTTTGGATGAAAGCACCGAATCCAATGGTGACGTTTTTCAAAACGTTGAACGTCACGAATATAGTGAGAATCAGCAAGAAACGGAACCTGAAATTCAATATGCTTTTGGATTACTGCATAGGCAAGGCGGCGGCGGACATACAGGAATTTTACCTTTTGCCCGTCGGCAACAAGCTGATGCAATACGACGCTCTTGCGGTCAATACAATTGTTAAAAGCAAAAATGGCGAAATTCATTCCTGCGACATTCCTTTCGACGAGAATGTGGAGCAATTTAATCAGAATTACCTTACACTTACGGCGCACGTTGCAGAAAGCGGAATCGACAAGGATTTGTCAGAAGAGTTTATGGTTATTGGCACGTCGGCAATCGTCACTACCGAAATTGACGGTGCCGTCGGTATGAATTCGGGCATTTTTAACAATCCGTTTTTGATTTGGGGTCGGTACAGAAAACGTTTTTTCAGGTACTATTTACCCATCTCATTTCAGTTTCATCATACGCAGATGGACGGTATGCACGTAGGCACATTTCTTGAAAATCTGCAAAAAGAAATCGACGAGTTGAAATAAATTATGGGAAAAGCGAACCCTCAAGTTTCAGCAAGGCAATCTTGTTGTTGATACCACCTCCGTAACCAGTGAGTTTTCCATTCGCGCCAACCACACGGTGACACGGAACAATGAGACAAATAGGATTCCACCCGACTGCGCCGCCAACGGCCTGAGCCGACATTTTCCCGATTCCGTGCCTTTCCGCGATTCTTGCGGCAATTTCGCCGTATGTAATTGTTTTGCCGAAGGGAATATCGCTCACAATATCAAGAACTTCGCACCGAAAAGAAGTTGGATTTTCAATTTTGTATTGTGGCGTAAAATCGGGCTGCCTACCCGAAAAATATTCGTCGAGCCAACGACAAGTTTCACAGAAAATAGGCAAATCTTTTTCCGCACAGTGTAAGATATTTTTCTTCGCGTCAACAGAATTCTCAAACCACAAACCGACAAGACTTTCGCCATCCGAGCGCATCAGCAGGTCGTTGAAACCATCAGGAGTTTGATATTTGAATTGATAAAACATTTGTTACATATTCTTTATACTAGTTTCTCAAAACTACTATTTTATTCGGAATTATCTTTTTTAGTTTTGCCAAAATCTGTTCCATTTCTTTTGGTGGCAAAAGAATTTTGCGATTAAGTGAGAGCAAAGAAAAGGTATTTTCTTTGCCGAATGTGAACAAAATGCCCAAGGGAAACGGAACCCAAAGAAAAGCCTCCCGACTCAGTCGGACTGTCGTGCTGACAAATGTTTTCGTTTGGTGCAACAAAGAAGTCCTAATTTTCACCAAACGATGACGGTTCGCCTTCGCAGATGAGCGTTAAAAATTGCTTTGAATGGAGCGTTAAGAACTCTCGGCTTGGCGGCGTGGGTTTGTGAGGAGCGCCATCCCCGAGAGTTTAGCGGAATGAGAAGAAATTTAGCGAAGATGCGGCGGCGACGGCGTTCTTTGGTTACTTTCTGTCGCTGAAGACAGAAAGTAACAGAAAAATGAATTGACTCGATACACAATTAAAGTAGATAATTCCGAAAAAAACAAAAACCTCTGCCTTGATTTGGCACACCTTTGGTTTTTCTTTGTGAAAAAATATAAGAGTTATGAATACATATCCATTTGATTTAACCCTTAAAGAATACAAGGGTGTTTTGAAAAGTAAAGAATATTGGGATTCTGGTTGTGCAGAATGGAATTTCAGTCCCTTTGATAGAAAAATAGCACGGATTGCGGGTTTTGTGCAGAAAGGCGGAAACCTTATGGAAGTTCTTGATAGCTATGCCGAAGACCACCCTGATTGGGGTTATCGGAGATTTCTTCAAGATAAAGTTTTGGATTACACATTGCGGATAATGCGTGGGAAAAAGTGGAACGATGTCATAATGGAAACAAAAAACTACATTGACGCTCGCATAATGTGTTTTACTAAAGAAGAACTGGTAGAATTATTCACTGAAGAATTAAAACGTGATGTAATAATCTATGACGACCATTGTGAATTCATAGTAGATTCGGAACCTATAAACGACGATATTTTAGAAGAAATTGAACGTCGGCACAAATTAGCACATCCCAAGGAATCCATCAAAAAAAAGGTACAGGAATGGTCGTCAGTGGATTATAGTTTGTGGTAAACAAAAGTTTATAGTTATTTATATTTATTGAATTATGGGGAAAAATAACTAATCTTTTGAACCAATGGTCTAACCTATATAATCCCTTTTTTACATTGTTACTTCAGCACCAATTCCATACAGGTTTTCTGTGGTTTCATTCCCATATTCCTATAAAACGACAATGCAGGATCGTTGCCTGCCCATGCGTTCAGCGTAATATTATGGCAACCGATTGATTGTGCATATTCGCGAACATATTCAAACAGTGCTTTCCCTATGTGCCGTTTACGGGCTTTTTCGTCAACACAGAGGTCGTCAATATAGAGTGTTTTTATGTTTTGCAACAAACTGTTGTCCCCTATTTCAGTAATTTGGCAAAATAGGTAGCCCAGCACGCCACCGTCGTCGTAAACAAATATGGGCTTCGTGTCATCGTTGAGCATTTCGCTGATTTCCTGTTCGTTATATTTTGTAGTGTTTGGTTTGAATATGTCGGGACGAATCTTGAAATGAACCATGTCGCCCTGAAGTAACAGATTGAGAATCTGTGCTATATCGTTTGTGTTTGCTCGTCTAATCATTGCGTTTATTTGTTATAGAATTTTTCTTTACACAAATATATACAAATCCGTATGTTCAACACGACATTTACAATTCCTATTTTTTAGTAGGTAAGTGTTGTTCCCAAAGAACCGACATTTTATAATGTCCCGCAGGTGTTGGATGAACGCCGTCCCAAATCCAATACGAAGTATTGCCACTTTCCTTGCAGAGCTTGTCGAAAAATGCCTGACAGGGAATGAAACTGGCATCATAATCTTTGGCTATTCGCTGTACCGCCCGCGACAATGCCTCACATTTTTTTCGGATAACTCCTTCGCTGTCAATTCTAAAACCATTCTCGCAGAATGGCTCGCCAAGAAGAATCACAAGATTAGGATTTTGAGTTCGGCTTTTGGTAAGAATATCACGATACGTTTTTTCAAAAGCCACGGTATCGACCGACGGATTGTCGTTCAGCACATCGTTGATGCCGATTAGCACCGAAAGCACATCAGGATTGACACTGAGCACATCGGAATCCCAACGTTCCGCCAAATCTTTCACCGTGTTACCGCTAATGCCCCTATTGTAGAACTGCATAGCCGAATCGGGATAAACAGCCATATATTTTGCCGCTATGAGATACATGTAACCATGTCCAAAAATATGATTCATGTCGTTGGTATTACGCGTGCCATCGCATTCGTAGCCCCATTTGCCATCGGTTATTGAATCGCCAATAAACAGAATCTTCTGTGCATTGAGCGAAATGCCCATTGCAAAGAGAAAAATGAACGAATATATTTTTTTCATAATGAAAAATCCTTTTTCGGAACCGTATGTCGGCTCTAATCTAAAAACGTCATACAAAAATAATTTTTTACACCACGTCTTCAAAATATTTTCCACATTTGCAAGGAAAACATTTTCTAAAACGAATACACATACCCTACGCCAATTTGTCCCACAAATCCAGTTTCTTTTGTATAGGATTTCAGTTTTGTTCCTTCGGCATTTGCGTCAACAATTTTGTCACTCACTCGGTCAAGTAACAAACAGATATTCAAACCGTTGTGCACATCAAACTTAATTTGAGCACCTACACCCAAACGGATTCTATTGAGATAATTTCCGCTGAATCCGTCCAAAAACCAACCTGCATCGCCAATTTTACTACCCAACGATGTGAGATAGTTTGTGCCGTCATACGAAGCTACAACCACAGGTGCATTCAACACGCTACGAAATTCCACAAAGACGTATGGTGCAAACCGTTCGGAATAATTATATTTTGCCGACAAACGACTTTTGAGCGTCAGTGCGTTCCTCGGATTTTGATATTCATTGAAACTGCCTGTACGGTGCGTCAGTTGAAATTGTTCTTTCAAAGCAAACCTCCATTGTCCGTATCTGACGATACCTGTGGCACTAAACACAATTCGATGCTTTGCGTCGGAGAACGCATTTTCTGTCATGTCGTAGGGATTGATAAGCGAATAGCCTATGCCAAGTTTTATATGTTGCATCAATTTGTAATCAACACCAAAATTCATCTGTAAACGATTGACGCTCTTAAAATTATCATCAAGTCGCAATTCCTCGTCGAGCGAAACGTGTAAACCTTTCTGTATTTTTTTGTCTATTCCAACCGAAATCCGTCCGCCAAATTCCGAATCCAAGTCCACAGAAGTCTGGGCAGACAGAGCAAAGGGAACGAACGCAATTAAAAAGAATACTATTTTTTGAAAGAAATTCATAGAATCTATTTTATTTAATCTGTGGCTTCGACAAGCTCTGCCACCCTTACTTTTTAATTATTAACTCTTAATCTTTAAAAACGATTTCCCGGTCCTCTGCCATTGCCACCAGGACCGCCACCACTGTTTCCTCCAGTATATGTCGAAAGCGAAACGGAATTTCCATCATTTACGGAGCAATTTGCAATGAACATTCCATCGAAATAAGTCGTTCCACCCGAAACGGTCACGCCCGAAGTGAGCGTTGGTGTTGACGAACCCGAAACGACCAATCCCGAGCCACCACTTGCGGGAGTTTTAAATGCATACGTTGTAGCCCCGACATGTAGTCCGTACCAAGTGGAACTACTCCACGACGAAGTCTGATAGCACGATTGTGTGAGCGACGCACCTTGTTCCAATCCACCAATGGCTACGATTGTTCCGCCTTGAACATACAGCGTATGACGTTCCTCTGTGTTAGCATCAACAGCAACTTCGGGACTTTTTGCACCTATTGCATAAACCACGCCGCCTTTTATGTAGAAATCGCCGTTTGCGTCAAGTCCATCGTTCGATGTGGCATATCCGCACACAAAACCACCCGAAATGGTAAAATCTGAAGCGGAATTCATTGCATCGTCGGCGCTGGAGTAACTATACACACCCCCATCGGAAACTGTTATAGAACCTTTGGACTCAATGCCCTCGTTCGATTTGCAATTCACCAGGACTTCGGAGCCCGAAAATATGATGTCGCCATCGAATTTGATGCCTTTGGCGGAAATATCACCTGTAGTATAATTCGAGCCAGTAGTAATGACAGAAACAGTTCCCCCGCTGAAATAACCTTTCGCATCACCCGAAATACCTTTACCTCCTGAACCAGAATTAGTTATGGTGAGCGTACCGCCGTTCATCTCAAATTGTCCGCCCACCTTTATGCCAGCCGTTCCAGAATAGGACTGGTCGTCGCTATCGTAAGCGGCACTGCCCGAAATAGTGATGGTGGTCGTTCCCCCATCAATCCGCACTGTACCATCCGACGTGATACCTTTTTTCGTATTTGCCGAAACAGTAATGTCGAGCGTCGCATTGTCAACCATAACAGAATCTTTTCCTTTAACACCATGTCCGGATTTTGAAACAATTGAAACAGAAGGGCTTGCCCAAAAACGCACGTAATCGTCCGACACTATGCCCGACTTCCCGTTTGCCGTAACAGTTAGCCTACCGTCGCCGCTGAAAACAAGTTTTCCCTCACCGAAAACCACACCTTTCTCGTCCTCGCCCGACGGAGTCTGCGTATATGTAATGCCGTCGGCAAGTTCGTTGACGCCGTTCACAATCACAAATGTTCGTTTCCCGCTACTTGGCGAATCCACTGTGCCTTGCACGTTAATAGCAGCACCTTTCGTATTGGTGAGCGAAAGATTATGTAGCTGAATGGATTGTTTTTTTGCACTATACAATTTGAAAAATCCGTCGTCAGATGTTCCCGACAAATTGTATTCAACTTGTTCCGAACCCGAATACACTATGGTCACCCCGTTCCCTTCGACCGTAACGAGGAAATCGCTGGTTGTATCGCTGACTACGGCATTTTCTGTCGGGGAAAATACCACCGAAACCGATTTGGAAAATGTTTCACTTGAATAATCGTCGCTACCGTCTTCCAGCGTTTTAGTTTCGGAAGAAGGCGAGACCTCGGTAATGGAGTCTTTCTTACAGCTCGTCAGCATGACCGAAAGCGACAGAGCAAAGAACAATATGCGTTTCATATTTTGTGAATTATCAATTTATATAAAAGACAAGCTAAACTCACAAAACCCTATGTGGCAGCACATTGGGAAAGAATTGACTACAAACTCATTGGCTACAACAGAATGATTAATACCATTCTATTTGAACCTTGGCAACGACCAATTTTTAATCACACTTACGGTGCGAACCACAAAAATAACGAGCGACGCAACAACGATTGAGATAAAATCGGGGCACGCAAGCCAATTGAGCAACAAATACGCACAACCTCCTATCAAACAGGCAGTTGCGTATATTTCTTTTCTAAAAATCAATGGTATGTCCACACACATCATATCACGGACGATTCCACCAAAAACTGCCGTCAAAATTCCCATCATTACCGACAAAATCGGGTGAATATCCAACGCCAGTCCCTTTTGCATTCCAATGATAGTGAACACGCTAATACCAATCGTGTCGAACAAAAACAGAGTTTTTGAATATTTTTCAATATAGTTTCGGCACACAAACGTGAATCCCACGGCAAACACAACAATATAAAAATACCAAATATCGTGCAGCCACGCCACAGGGATATTGAGCATCATATCGCGGAGCGTTCCGCCGCCGATAGCCGTAACAAAACCAAGAAAAATACCACCGAACAAATCAAACTGTTTCCGTGCAGCCGCAAGCGCGCCACTTATGGCAAACGCCAACGTTCCTAAATAGTCACAAACAAGAATGATTTCGTGAACGGTCATGCTATACAT
The DNA here is from genome assembly GCA_002371705.1 of Bacteroidales bacterium UBA3754. Classification (GTDB taxonomy): domain Bacteria; phylum Bacteroidota; class Bacteroidia; order Bacteroidales; family UBA1715; genus UBA1715. The sequence continues at coordinate 108,269 of DFGI01000066.1, read as the reverse complement.
TAAATTTAAAGTGCATTATGTCGCCATCCTGCACCACATAATCCTTACCTTCCATCGACATTTTTCCAGCCTCTTTCACTGCCACTTCGGAGCCGTATGCAATGTAATCTTCGTATTTTATAACCTCGGCTTTAATAAATCCTTTCTCAAAATCGGTATGGATAACGCCAGCCGCCTGTGGAGCTTTCGCGCCCTTGTGGTATGTCCACGCACGAACTTCCTTAGGTCCGGCAGTAAGGAATGTCTCCAAATTGAGCAATGAATATGCCTGACGAATCAATTTATTCACACCCGGTTCGGTTAAACCAACATCTTGCAAAAACATATCGCGTTCTTCCTGCGTGTCGAGTTCGGCAATTTCCGCCTCCAAAGCCGTAGCCAAAATCAACACTTCGGCTTTTTCGCCTTTGATGGATTCCTTCACCGCATCAACATATTTATTTCCGTTTATGCCCGATTCGTCAACGTTGCAAACGTACATCACAGGTTTCAACGTAAGCAAATGCAAGTCATAGATTGCCGCCTTTTCCTCATCGTCCAAATTGAGCGTGCGAGCCGATTCGCCTTTCAGCAACGCCGCCTTGACACGGGTAAGAATGTCGCATACAAACTTAGCTTCCTTGTCGCCGCCTGCACGGGCTTGTTTTTCAACCTTGCTCAAACGAGACTCAACAGTTTCTAAATCTTTGAGTTGCAATTCCATATCAATCGTTTCCTTGTCGCGGACAGGATTGATTGAACCATCGACGTGTGTGATATTTTCGTTCTCGAAACAACGAAGCACGTGGATAATGGCATCGGTTTCACGGATATTAGCAAGGAATTTGTTTCCCAAACCTTCGCCCTTGCTCGCACCTTTCACCAAACCAGCTATATCAACGATTTCAACCGTCGTAGGCACGACTTTTTCAGGATGAACGATTTTTTCAAGTTCGTTCAAGCGATTATCGGGAACGGTAATCATTCCCACATTTGGTTCTATCGTACAAAAAGGAAAATTGGCAGCCTGTGCCTTCGCGTTCGTCAAACAATTAAACAATGTTGATTTACCCACATTTGGCAAGCCAACAATACCACATTTCAAACCCATATCAAAATTTATTTTTTGCAAAAGTACGTTTTTTTAAAATTATTCTCAACGCAAATTGTATATTTGCAGTACTGAAAATTTAGTATGGTTATACATAACGAAAAATACGCCAGTCGAAAGAAAATATGGAAGACCTTCGGGGTTGTGCTCATCACGACCATCTGTGTGTATATTCCACTTTCGGCTAATTTTCTCCGCGAGTTCGGCGTGGAAATCAAACCGCTGAGTGCGGGATGGTGCACGCTGCTGGTGCTTGCAGTGCTTGCCATTTATGCAGGCGTGGTGTATCTACAACACAAGAAAAAGCTGAATTTCATCTATGTATCCGATGAAGACAATCAGAATATTGTGTTCCGATTTTACCACATTCAGTTACTTATGGCAAAATGCACGTCATATAAAATTCCGTTTGATGCATTTAAAAAATACGAAATCGTGAACGATGGGAACGACAAAAATTTAATTTTGTACCAAACAATGGGAAAAAATCAGTTGGCGAAATATCCCGCCATTTGCGTCAACTCCCTTCAAAATGATGAAATTCAACAAGTTAAAGATTTACTAAACCAATATTGTTAGCGTATGAAAAAATTTATTCTTGTATTACTTGTGGCATTCAGTTCAACGTGCGTATTCGCACAACGCGAAAATCAAAAATGGTATAACAATGGTATTGGTCCACGCGTGGAAATTGTAAGCTCGCCAATGCTCGAAGGTATCGACTACGAACATTTCTTTAAATATCGTTTTGCAATGAATATGATGTTCCTCACTGAATTCAACACCTGCTATGAAGGCGGTTTGATGTTCAAATATGTGGCATCATATCCAAACTTGGCTTCGTATTTCCGTTGGTACTGCGGTGGCGGTATCATTGGAGGAACCGAATTGCGAAGCAAGGAAATAGAAGGTGCGAAAGACCTTGTATATGTTGGACCTACAGCTTGTTTGGGTACAGGATACAACTTCAAGAAAATACCTATTAACATTGGTATAGAATGGCGTCCGTCGTGGAACGCATATTACAAAAACTTCGACAAAAACGAACCAAACCGCGACCGTCTTAACGCGAAGTCGGTTGCATTCACACTTCGTTTCATCACTCGTAACCAATACAAATAATCATCGATGTTGATGAGAAAAATTGTCGTTGCTATTTGTTGCGCCTTTTGCTTGTTCTCTTGTACCAACAAGAAAGACAGCCAATCGCAACACGAGTTCACCAATAATTTGATTGCACCAAAATCGTGCATCACCTACGAACAGGAAATGATTGTTCCCGAAGAATATTTCTTCTTTAAATCAATCAATTTCAAGGAATTACTACAAGAACTCCGACAAAAATCAGCATCAAAACAAATCACCGCATATTTGCCATTTTCCGACATTGTGTGCAACGACGAGGATTTACAAACAAAATTCATCGACGAGTTCAACGAAAATGAATTTAAAACACTGATTTTCAACGAAGAATGGGAATTGGACACTGAATTATTCGAGATGCGGAAAAAAGTAAACTCATACTCGTTGGTGCGCCACTACGTCCGTCAATCGGAATATGTAGGCTCGGTGCAGACAAAATCCATAATCGCACGTTACGATTTTTCAAAACTGCCGAAAACAACGCCCGCCGACAAAGCTTTTCGCCTAATTGCCAGCGATGTGGCATACGAAGTGCCGCTGGTAAACAACGAAAATCCAGAATTTCTCGACGACATTCAAGTAAAACAAGTGGTGAAAACAATTGTCGAAAAAGCCATTTGCGGCAATGTTGAAAGTTATAGTTTCGCCTACCGCGACAGCCTTATCCAGCGGACACTCGACGAAGTGAAACAATCACTCGGCAAGGAAATCATCTGCTACAATACCGAAAACGACGAAACCAACGAAACCGACACTCTTTGCATTGACAAAGACATTGACTTAAAGGAAATTACAGGACTTGCATTCATTGAAGACTGGTATTTGAACGACAGCACAATGGAAATCCTCAAAGACGTAAAAGGAATTGCGCCAGTACGCACGTACTACCACAATACAGACGACACACAATCAGAATTAGTTAAATCAATACCCTTTGTTATGTACCTAACGAACCACGACAAAGGGAAATAAACAGTTTCCCATGAAGCCGCAAGAATTATTTTTTTACATTGCAACGTCAATGTTGCCCGACATCGGCCCTATTAAAGCCAAACAGCTGATTTCGTATGTAGGAAGTCCCGAACAGATTTTCAAAGAATCGTCATCCACGTTGAAAAAAGTTCCGTCAATCGGACAAGCAATCGCCAAGGCAATCAGCGAGCAAAACGTGCTTGCGCTGGCTGAAAAAGAAATGGAGTACATTGCCAAAAACAACATTTCAGTGCTTACCTACGTTGACGATGCGTATCCATATAGGATGAAAAACTGCGAAGACGCGCCATTACTCTTTTTTTACAAAGGAAACATTGACTTCAACAATGGAAAATTCGTCAGCATAGTTGGCACACGCAACGCAACAGAATATGGCAAACGATGCTGCAAAAACCTCATCAATGAAATAAAGGTTCATAATCCCATAATTGTCAGCGGATTAGCATTTGGAATTGATATTTGCGCACACAAAGAGGCGCTTGCCAACGACCTGCAAACCATTGCAGTGCTTGGCACACAATTGGGCCAGATTTCACCAACCTGCCACGTGGACATAGCTAAATCTATCACCGAACACGGTTGTGTACTTTCGGAATATCATTCACAAACAAAGTTCGACAGCAAACTATTTGTCCGCCGCAACCGCATCATTGCCGCCCTTTCTGACGCAACCATTGTGGTTGAAAGCAAGAAAAAAGGCGGTGCGCTGATTACTGCCGACTTTGCCAGCCAATACAACCGCGATGTGTGTGCTTTTCCGGGCAACGTGGGAAGCACGTACTCCGAAGGATGCAACGGGCTTATAAAAACGAATAAAGCAGCACTTATTGAATCGGGAAAAGACTTGGAGCAACTGCTCAACTGGGACATAGAAACCAAGACAAACAACAATCCCCAACGGGAATTGTTCGTCCACCTCAGCGAAGAAGAACAAAGTATTGTAGCCTTTCTCGAAACAAATCCAGACAGCACCATAGACCGAATTGCCATAGAATGCAACATTCCGATGAGCAAACTGTCGAGTCTCCTTCTCTCAATGGAATTTTCAGGATTAATTTCCTGTCTGCCGGGAAAGCGGTTTCGGAACAATACATAAATGATCACATAAAATGTTTCACAATCTCACCAGCAATTGTAAACCCAAACATTGCGGTTATATGGGCTGTTGAGCCATTAATTCGCTTTGACTCGCCGTTAATTTCCTGGACTTCGGAACCCTCCAATGTTTGTTCGGTACTGTACACGCACGGGAACGGTTTTGAGGGCAATTCGCCTTTTCTGATATTTTTGCGAATTCGCCGTGCAAACAAGTCATACTGCACATTCCAAAATTCATCCACACGGATTTGAAGCGGGTCGATTTTAAGCGCAGCCCCCATCGATGAAATGAAAAACGCATCGGTTTTCGTTGCCCGACGAATTAAATCCATTTTGCATTGCATACTATCTATGCAATCTATAATAATATCATACTCAGACAATTGAAACGTTTCAGCATTTGCAAGCGAATAAGCTTCGGAACGAATACTGATTTGCACATTTGGATGGATTTCCTCAAAACGTTCTTTCAACACCTCCGTTTTCAGCCTGCCAATTGTTTTGCTTGTGGCTGGCAATTGTCGATTGCAATTCGAGGCAGTAATGGTATCATAATCAACCAAGGTGATGTATCTAAAACCTGTACGCACCAAACTTTCAACACACCAACTTCCCACGCCACCAAGACCGAAAATAATCACCCGCAAGTTCGAAAACCGTTCAAGGGTTTCGTGCCCCAACATTAATTCTGCCCGATGGAATAATTCGCTGTCCAATGCGTATGTTTCAAATAGAAAAACTATTGTTCGTCGGCAAAATTCAAATCGCAACTCTTATACTCATCACTTTTGATGGAGATGAATATTTCGGATTTCTTATTGCGCATCCAACTATTGAGCGTATTCGCTTTTTTATGTTCCAGCGCCATCTCTTTCACATCGGAATAGTCATCAACCAACGTTGCCTTATGTTCAGGCGATGCCGACACTAATTTCAGAATTTTATATACTTGCGAGCCTTTGTCGTCATACGTCATAATTGGTTCTGAGATTTCACCAGTCTTCATTGATTTTAGGGTGTACCACGTTGTTGGGTCTATCATTCCTTCTTCGAATTGCGGTGTGCCTGTGTATGGATTCATAGCCAAGCCTCCGTTGTTTTTTGTTTTTTCATCAACGGAATATTTCACAGCAGCTTGTTCGAATGTAAGCGAGTCGCTGATTGCCTTTCGTACGCTGTCGGCTTTTGTGAATGCCTTTTGCATTTCAGCCACAGTGATTTGCGGTTTCAAAAGAATATGTTTCAGCTTAGCTTTCTCACCTTTAAGTTCCACCATTTGAATGATGTGGTAGCCAAAATCTGTCTTCACAACACGCGAGATTTCACCTTCTTTCAAACGGAAAGCCACTGCCGCAAATTCAGGCACGAGTTCACCACGCGAAAGATAATCGCCAAGCAGGCCGCCCATTTTCGCCGACTCCGTATCATCACTATAGAGAATGGCAAGTTTTGAGAAATTTTCGCCGTTCACCGCACGCTCACGGATTTCCTCAAGTTTTTTGCGAAGCGCCTTGTCGGCTTCGGCTGAAACAATCGGTCGAATCACTATCTGCGCATATTCGTAACGAGTTGGTAGCACAGGCATGCTATCTTTGTGCGATTCATAAAACAATCGCACTTCGTTTGGAGAAACTTCAACTTCGCCGACAATGGAATTTTGTACCTTCTGCGCCAAAAGCTGGTCTTTTATCACTGGTTTCCAATCATTCCGGATTTCCATTTCAGATTTTCCATAAAATGATTCCAATTGCGCCAAGCCACCTTTTGTTCCCGAAATCATACGGATTCGACGGTCAATTTCGGAATTCACTTCGTTGTCGGAAACTTCCACACTATCAATTTTTGATTGGTCAACCAAAAACTTTTGCATCACCATTTCCCTAAAAATGTTGCATTTATCGGATTTTTCACCTTGCTGTTCAAGCAGAAGTTGTTGATTTTCAACATCGGATTGTTTTATCATATCATCGCCAACCACAACTATAATTTGGTCCAACACTTGTGCGAACGAAATCATTGTGGTTGAGAACACACATGCGACTACTACAGCTAATTTCTTGATATTCATCTATTTCTCTTTTAATAATATACTTCAAACTGATTTTTATGCAACGCATCCTGATACACTTTATTGCGCATATTTTTGAGTAAATCAACTTTCCGCGACTGCAACAGGATTTTTGCTATCTTATCGTGAGCGAACTGCACAGGCATTGGATGTCCGGCAGGAATTTGTTCCGTAATTTTTAAGTAATACACATTTGCCGTGTCAACGAATTTGTCGTATTTTCCCACATTCAATTTCTCGCTCCGTACATCGAACGGCAATTCCTGGCGCACCGCAGCTATGTCAACCCATTCCTCAGAAAATGAAAATTTCTGGCAATATCGGAAGCAATAATCTTTCAAATCGTCTATATCGTAACCTTTTTTGGCAAAAATAATCTTTTCAACATTTGAAATCTCCGTTTTTTTCTGCAACGGGAACACAATCAAAATTGCTTTCACAACAGGTCGTTCGAGCAAATATTCATTTTTATGTTCCGCATAGTATGCATCAATTTCCTTTTGAGGAATCAGCGTATCAAGTTTTTGTTGCAGGAACAATTGCTCGTATGTATTGATAAACAGCTCCTTACGGAACAAATCAACTTGTTTTGCAAGAACGCTGTCCCTATCGCGTACATTGTCAATTGCTTTTTCGTAGAGCACAGTGGAGCGCAACCAATTTTCCACATAACTTTTCACAAACGTAACGCTATCCTCTTCGGAAAGCGAAATCGGCATAGCCGCAAGCACCTCGTTTTTCAGCAATACCTGAGAATTTGTCCGTGCAATCACATCGGCGTTGGTTGTGTCGCTCTGTTTACACGATACGACCAACGTAACCATCAAGATATAGAATAGAATCCGTTTCATTATAAATATTGTTTTATTTCATCTACAACAGACTGATTTACAACAGCATTGTGCCGTTTCTTCACAGCACGTAGCCATTGCTCTTCAACTTGTCGCTGATAATCAATCATTAACTGCTCTTTTGCCTCTTTTATTGTCTGTTGGCGACTTGCAATATAGTAATAATGTACTTTTAATTTATTTTCAAAGACTGCAATTTTTTCGCACATTGTCTTACAATCAACATTGACAGTATCAACCACATCGTCGGCAGTTTTTAGAATCTTATCGCCCACATCAACCGAAATTGAATTTGGGCGTTTTGCATTTATTTCATTCACAATGAACATTTGCGGAGTACCCTTATCTTCGTAATATGCAATTTTTTGTGCATGTTTTCCAACAACACCTTCCCAGTACCACATTCTTTGTTCATCTAAAAGTTTTAACGCCTTCGCCTGTGTTTTCTCGTCGTTGGTGAAAAAAGTAACATGTTCCTTGCGAGGTTCCGTCATGTACTGTTCCTTATGCTGATTATAATAAAACTTCATTCCAACGGAATCTTCGGCAGCAGGTTGCAAAACCTCTTGGTTTATCAAATCATACACAATCATACCATCGTGGTATTCCTGCATTATATACTGAAATTCCTTGTCATTCTTCTCCATTTGCTTCATTGTGGCAAATTCCACGCGACGGGTCACATAGTCGTCAAACCGAATTCGCACAAGCATATCCTTATCGTGCACATCGCGGAGATGATTTTTCTGTATCATTTCCAAGTAGCGGAAAAACTCATTACGTCCATAGTTTTCACCATTCAACACAAACAGCGTGGCATCGGTTTCCAACTTCGGAGCTGTCCATTTTCCCAACAAAATAGACGCGTCAATATATTGCATACAGTTCTCCAACTCCTGTTCGTTCGGTTTGTACGAAAGATTCTTTTTCATATTCTCCAGATACTCTTCATCAACAACCGAGCATCGGCTTTTATCCGCCTCAATGCGTTTTTCATAGGCCGAACGATATGCCTCAAATCCTGGCAACGGCAATATCCAACGACGTTTCACAATGGCATAGCCATACGGCAGTTTCAATGGTTTTGAATAATCGCCGTCGTGTTCCATAGCGAACAATGTTTCTTTGATTTCGCGGCTATACGGCATTCCATTGTCAATCAAGCCAAGAAGGCCATTTGTTTCACGAAGTCGATCATTCAAATTATAACGTGCGCTCAACGTATCGAACGGCACGCCTGCCTGCAATTGTTCGTAAACAGAATCAATCGTCTGTTTTGCCGCATTCCAGCCAGCTTCGTCCTCGGATTGCGGATAAATCATAATAATAGCCGCATCAACGGCCCCTTTCGTCGGACGTTTTTGCAAAATATTAATAAGATACCAACCTTCGGCGGTTCGAGCTGTCACCATATCACCAACATTGGCGTTATACACGGCGTTCTCATATTCAAATGGCGAAACCATAGCCGTTATAAAGCCAACATTTCCGTCATATTCCTTACTCAAATTATCGTCGGAATATTTTTGTACGCATTTGCGATATGTATATTCTGGAAGCGTTGCCGCATGAAATATTTCGTCATGAATCTGCTTGATTTTTTCTTCCGCAGCCTTTTTTGCCGCTGGCGAATCGTAAATATTGGATTTTACAAAAATATGAGCCACCTCGTAATCCCAATGCAGACGGTCGTATTCCAACTTCACCAATTCCTCACGTTTTTTTTCCGCACCAGCATACATACGGTCGTGCGCCGTGATTTTCAAATATTTGAAAAAGTCATCACGAAACGCTTTGGTTGTGTCGAGCTGCATACGTTCCGCCTCGGCAACTTTCATCCGATATTCCACAAACTTATCGAGATAGGAATCAACGCCTGCCGAATCGCCCGTTTCGTAAGAAGTGTATTTTGTGTAAAACCAAACGAAATCGCGTGTTGTGTAGGGAACAGAATCGATTGTTACAATCGTGTCGGACATCAATGATTCAGGTATCGGATGCCCTGGTTGCGAAATTAGTGCCAGCGGCAGCATACAAACAATCAGGACAAAAACCGCATATTTTTTCATCTGAATCCTTTTGCTTATCAGTATGTTTTGTTTTAGGCAAATATACGAGTTTTTTTGGAATTGAAAATACGCAGCCCACAAACGTTGAAAACGCATTTTCTGTATCAATTCGAAACAGTACAGTTTCTTTTCACTATATTTGTGATGTTGTAAATCTTTGAACAATGTCACAAAAAAATTTTGCAGTCATTTTATTAGGTGCGAACCTCGGCGACAAGAAACAAATGTTTGCGCAGGTTGAAACGCACATCACAGACAATATTGGGAATTGCATAAAAAAATCGGCTTTGTACTCCAGCAAAGCGTGGGGTTTTGAGTCCGACGATTTATTTTACAACCAAGTGTTGATTGTAGAAACTGAATATTCCGCCCACGACACATTGCTCCGTTGCCAAGCCATAGAAAACAAATGCGGACGCGTGCGCCACGAGCAGGCTGGCTACGAATCCCGCACAATCGACATTGACATTCTCTATTTCAACAACGACATTATTGAAACCGACGACCTGACAATTCCGCATCCATTGCTCCACAAACGGAAGTTCGCACTTGTACCGCTTTGCGAAGTGTTGCCAGAATACATCCACCCTATTTTACTCACGAGCAACAAAAATCTTCTTGCCAATTGCGAAGACGAAGGTACAGTGGAAAAAGTTGAGGAATAATCATCTCGCTTAATCAAAAACAAAAAAGGCTGCTCCATTGGAACAGCCTTTTGTTGTAGTATGTTCGTGCAATTAGAACGACATTACAATTGTATTGAAGTCTTCAGCCTTCAAAGAAGCACCACCAATCAAACCACCATCGATGTTTGGTTTTGCGAACAATTCTTTCGCGTTCTTTGCATTACAGCTTCCACCGTAAAGAATTGAAGTTTCGTCAGCGATTGCTTTGCCATATTTAGCAGCAATTGCTTCACGGATAGTCTTCAACATATCTTCTGCTTGGTCAGAAGTAGCAGTTTTACCTGTTCCGATTGCCCAAATTGGTTCGTAAGCGATAACCAATTTTTTGAAGTCATCAGCGGAAAGTTTGAAAATAGTTTCGTTCAACTGATTGATAACGAATTCGTTTTGTTTTCCAGCTTCGCGAACTTCAAGAGCTTCACCACAGCAGTAGATTGGAGTCAAACCATTTTCCAACGCCAAAGCCAATTTCTTGTTAAGAATTTCGCTTGTTTCGCCATAGTAACCACGGCGTTCGCTGTGACCAAGGATAACATATTGAGCGCCAGTTGATTTTACCATCGCTGCCGAAACTTCGCCTGTGAATGCGCCTTTTGGTTCTGCCGCACAGTTTTGAGCTGCCACTGCAATTGCTTTGTTGTCAACCAATTTCACAACTTCTGTCAAGTGAATGAATGGAGTTCCCAAAATTACTTGAACGTCAGAAGTTTTAACGATGCTGTTTACTTCTTTTGCCAACGCAACACCTTCTTGCAAAGTTGTGTTACATTTCCAGTTTCCTGCTACTATTTTTTTTCTCATTGTTTTGTTATTTTAACGTATTAATATTAATTATTTACACATTGATTCAAATTCCGCAACGGTTGGTATATCGTTGTGATGCCATTTGTTGACAATCAATCCGTTTTTCAGCAACACCAATCCCGGATTGGAACGGACAACAGTTTTCAGCAAAATATCGTCAGCCGAAACGAACGGATATGCCGCACCTGTTTCCGCACCATATTTTTCTATCACATCGTCGAGACTCGAAGTTGCGCCATAGAACGCAAAGCCTTTCGATTTTGCCCAATCATACGCCGCATTGATGTCGGCTTGGTGCTTGGGATTCGACTGATTTATATCGTAATGGATTGCCAACAACACATACGACGAATCGGTGATTATATCACACGTAACATCTTCGCCGTCTTTCGAAAACATATAATTATCAACCACATACGTATTTGACACAGCCGTATCGGTTTTCGGAGTTTCTATTTTTTCCTCCACCACACGAACCGGCACATCAGGATTGTATTCCCAAATAGTATAATCGGGATAATTGTTCACAATGTCGAATTCCTTATGCTCGCCCGTTTGCAAATTCTTAAAATCGGCATACTGGTAGGTTTTCACATTATTGTTTCGAACCACATCGCCGCATTTTTCGCCTTGCAAGGTCACTCCAATCTTATACGGACGGAAATCTATCGGTGGCAGATGGCGCAACGCATGAATGGAAAGACCAACTATCGCCACTGTCAAAACCGACAAAATCACACACGATTTCGAGTTGGAAATCAAATCGGTGAAACGGTTACTGAACATAAACGTAACAAGCACCGGCACAACTATCACGAGATTTTTCACAAACGTTTGCCAATTGGTCAGCACCAACGCATCGCCAAAACAGCCGCAATCGTGCACAAGTTCCTTACCCGATATGTTTTGCTGCAACGCCAAATACAGCGTAATCGGAATAAACACAACCATAAAAATCAAAGCTCCGAGCGACGACCATTTAGGGAACAATTTCAACAGCAACGCCAAACCAACGAGTAACTCTATGGTACTCAGAATGATACCAAACGTAAGCGCGGCGGGCGCAAAGATGTCGTCGATGCCCCATGCCTCGAAATAATCAATGAATTTGTATTTTGAGCCAAGTGGGTCGTCGGCTTTCACAAAACCTGAAAACACAAACAATATACCCGCAAAATAGCGGCAAAGATTCAACAATATCTGTTCGGGATTGAAAACCAACGCCAAACCGAGCGACGCGCAGGAAATCATTCCCACAAGCACCCACAATTTCGTCCACGAAGCATCCTCGAATGCGCCAAAATTGGCAAATATGGCCAACGAAGCGAACATCGCTATCAAGCCAACAAAAAACAACAACCGTCGCTTATCCATACGTGATTAATTTTTCTCAATCTCTAATTTGATGAGTGCAAATATAGAATAATTTATCATATCTTGATAATTCGCATCAACGCCTTCGGAAATCTTTGTAACTCCCTTATTATCTTCAATTTGCTTTGTGCGGTGAAGTTTTTGGAGAATCACATCGGTAAACGAACTCACGCGCATTCCACGCCACGCCTCGCCATAGTCGTGATTTTTGTTCGTCATTAGTTCCTTGGTGGCATCGTAATATTTATTATACAACGACATTGCCATTTCCTTGGGCAAATCAATTGGAGCGTTGGTACCACGCAATTCCAACTGTATCAGCGCCATAATACCATAATTCACAATTGCGATAAATTCAGGGACAATGCCCTCGCCCACTTTCGAAACGCCCTTTTCCTCCAGGCTGCGGATTCGGCTCGCCTTTATATAAATCTGGTCGGTCAACGACTCCGGGCGCATTATACGCCACGCTGTACCATAGTCGTCGTATTTTTTTTCAAAGATATTCAGGCATATTTTCTTTACTGCCTCGAACTCATCGTTTGTGTTTGCCATTTTGTTCAAATTAACCCTACAAATATACAAAATAGTAAGTATCGTTCATTCTTTTTCAGAATTATCATCTTCACGCTTGCAAAAATCTATTCTGTATCATTTTATGGGAAAAGAAATTTTTCTCCTTGCCGCTTGCGTCAAAGTAATATCGTTCACCAGTATTATCTAGGTAATACATAAGATCTAATTGGTTTAACGAGTTGTAAAATTAGCGAAAATATTAATTTCTTTGTGTACAATACTGTTTCCAAAAGACAAGAGATAGTTCTGCATCGTAGTATTTACCATCCTCAAGTTTAATTCGAAAGGATTTACATTGGCTTGGGAAAACACCTTCTGCATGTCGGTTCTTTTCCCCTTTAAAAAAATCAACTTTACTACAAGGAGAAAAACGTATTCGTTTCCCTTTAAAATCAAAATCGCCACGACAATCTTTAAATATTACATTTAGATATTCCGCCTCATAATCATTTAAAAGCGCTGTATCATCATTCCCCATTTTGTCGAAATTATCTATTAATTCTTTAGGAATATCATCAAATGTTATTTTAGTGGAATCCCTTATAATTGTGTCCTTTATCACAGAAAAATGCCTCATTTTTTCTGGTTTCTTTTCATTATATACAACCTGAACATCCTCTCCAACAACACAATAAAACACATTGACCCTTTCTCCATAATACAAAAAAACATGAGTTGGACTTAGTCGCACAATGTAATTAAGGGTATTACTATAAATACTACCATATTGTTGCCATCTTCCATTAATTTTTCCAGCTATCCATTCATTTTTCTTATTGGAGCAATCATATATTGAAAAATCGCATATTGATGAGAAATTTGTGCTTTTGCCCGCAGAAACAACGATTCTATTATAAAAATCCTCTTTTGACTTAAAAAACAGTTGTTCCACATCTTGAAAGTATTCATCATCAATATCTTCAATATATGACCAAAATAAACAACCTAATGTTTCGGATGAATTATTGAGGTTACATTTCCTTATCGCTTGATGTATAGCTCTTTTGCTTTTTTTCTTATAATTAAATTTGGAATAGTCTTTTTTTACTACTGTAGGTGTTATATAGTTTCCATATAAATTAGTGGTCAGGTCAACCTTTACTTGTTGAGCAAAAATTGTTTCTGTAAAGAAAATTAAAGCGATAAGAGTTGTAAATTTAAACATGATATGTATAGTACTTCCCTTTTTTGGACAGTTAAATTTTAATTTATAGAGTATTTAGAAAGAAGAAGTTCGTTTGTAAGAACCCCGTTTTTCTGAAAACGCCCATAATTTTCTTTCTACAAATATATACAAATTCCTTAAGCCACATACTTCGAATAAAAATTTCATCGGAACACTTGAAATCAAGACTCTGACGGGGGCGACAGGCATTGTAAAAGTGAATATAGTTCTTTATTCCTTGATACAGTTCTTTCCCGTCCTCGTAGGCATTCAGATAAATGTCCTCATATTTTATAGAGCGCCAGAAGCGTTCTATGAAAATGTTGTCCTTCGCCCGTCCGCGTCCGTCCCTGCTGATTTTCATGTCCGATTGACGCCCGTCCCTTTCCTCAACCCTTGCCCACCAAGCAATGCTCGCAGGCGGCATGAAGAAAAAAGACCGCCAAAACAAAGAAGTGGTCGATAGCATCAGCGCCACTATCATTCTGCAATCCTATATGGAACGAAGATAATTGTTAGATTCGCATGCAAGAAAATCGTGTAAATACTCACAACAATTAGAATTTCTCCTCTTTCTGTTACTTTCTGTCTTCAACGACAGCTTTACCATCTTTTACGTTTCAATTTTGAAACAACTTCATCTGGCGTCTTAACAAATTTACCCCAAAACTCAACAATTGCAGCATCGTAGCCACATTCTTCTTTTTGTACTTCATTAAATATAAATAATTGCCCAAAAGTTGAACCAAAGTCGTCAGGAGAACGATAACGCCCCCATTCCTCTTGAAAATACTGTTTTTTATTTTTTTTCGAATTTGACAGAATAAGACCAACTCTCTTCCCCTCAAAATCAAAGTTGTCCCTTTTTTCTCGAAAAATAAAATTCAAATAATCTGCTTCATATTTATTGATTACTTCAGAATCATCATTTCCCATTTTTTCTATGTTACATAAAATATTTTCTGGTATTTCAGAAAACGAAGAGGGCAGTCTTATTGCTGTTCGTTTTACTATGATGTTGAGTTTTTCAATCTCAATAGGATGCTCTTTATAATAAAATGCACCCTTTGTAAAAATCTGAATGGTATCGAGATAATGGAAAACAATATCTTCAACAACACAACCTATTCTTATTTCCATTATATCACCTCTTTTAAAATTTGTAGTTTGTCCATCTATTTCTTTAAAACCAAACCACTTTTCTTTTGAAATCTCGCTTGAAAAAATCTCGCATATAGGAACTATATTGTTTTGATAAAGAATTTTTATGGAATCTTTATTAAATGTAAGAGTATCTTGTACATTGCACTTCGCTTCAAGATAAATGTTTTGGTCATAGGATTGACTCACTTCTAATTCGATTGTTCCACAATCTGTATGATGTGTTACTGTTTTAGAGTCTGCGTCGAAAAAAACATCAAACTCCCTTTGCGCACAACTTGTAATTGTAAAACTCAGAATTAACAAATAAAAAATTTTCTTATTCATAGCATAGAGACTATTTGTGTCATTTTACTTAAACCAATAATACTTATATGCTTGTGTTTCATACCAACTCTCTTTCCATCCGTCCCTTCCCATTAACTTCACTAAAGCAAATTGTGAAAAATAATTAGGCATGAAATCATAGCTACCCATTGACCTAGACTGCCATATATGGTGAGCCTCATGTGATAATAGAGCTGGCCGAGGTCTATACCCACCACCATATATGGCATATACTCCTGTAGCCTGGGTTCCACATTTAGCCATTATTTTATCCATAAAACCTCCATAATAACGAAGAGTTAAATTATTTTTGTCTAAACTTACTCTTCCTCCAGTGGCAATATTTACTATACCTGCACCATTTACGATGATGTTTCCTATATTATCATGCCAATCTATTCCTAATCCATGTTCACTTGTATAGTTTAAATTGACAGGACCTACACCAAGTACTATTCCATTTGTTAAGTCATTCCATGATTTAGCACCAGAACTCCAGTTACGTCCAATAGAACGTCCTGCCGTCCCAATCATCTGATATCCTAATTTTCCGCCTAAGCCATGTGTTACCAACCCTAACCCCCCAGTTGCCGTCCATACTCCCGATATTGCACCGACCACTCCTGCCTTCCATGCGCCATCAAGTCCTTGTTTATTATAAAAACTAATACCTATATTAATAGAGGCAGACTCCAAAGCCGAGGTTGTAATGCCCCATCCTACCGTAGCTTTACCGCCCGCAATCATACCTGTTGTATGGAATCCCGTGGCACTACCAAACGCAGTTGGCGCCATCGCAGCAGAAAAAAATGAACCAACCGTTGCACCAAGAATTCCTCCTACAATAGAACCTTTCCAACCATTTTGCCAATACTGTTTTGAAATAGGATTCCATTCGTTAGAAGTAATTGCACCACCCATATATGAACCAATAATAGTCCCTGCGATAACAGGAACAACCCATGCAAGTTCCCCACTCGGGTCACTATATTTTAGCGGATTATTCAAGCAATAGCTATAACGGTTGTAGTTCTGCAAATCCTCTGGCACCTGCACAAACGGGTCGGGGCTGAGGAAGCGGGCGATAACAGGGTCGTACATTCGTCCGTTCATATCAATGAGGTCGAATTCATGCCAATGCTCGTGGCCGCAGTAGCCACGTTGGAAGTGGGCAAGGTTGTCGGTAACCACATTCTGCATACCCCATGCATCGTACTCCGCTCGGAATTCGGTTTGTCCTTTATAGTTATACATCGCCACTATACTTCCCAAGTAATCGGTTTCTACGGAATACAGTTTCAGGTTCATTGTATTGCCTATTCTTTCAGCAATCATTGAAAGTCCATCGGGAGTATAAACATAGTAGTAACGGTAAATGGTGTCGCCCGCATGTACTTCCTCGTAATTGTCGGCGTAGTAGCGGGTGTAGAGTAACGTGTCGTTTCTGCTCAAAGCCGTTTTGTTTCGTTGCCGATCGGGTCCGTATGTTATGGCAAGTGAGTATTCACCTTGAGTCACTGTTGCAACCTTGTTGAACGGGGTGTAGGTTACATACTGCGGTATCTCGGAAACCGCACCTTCTATATTATCTACGCTTGTCACGGCATGAGGGCGGTCTGATTCATACGAGTACGCCCCAATCCCTGTTTTGTTCACAATGTTGCCGTTTGTGGCGTAATCAACAGAATGATACAGGTCGTTGTTCGCCGTGTATGTTTCGGTCAGGCGATCGTGCGAGTCGTAGGTGAAGTTTTCGTTTGTCCCGTTCGCTAACATGCCACTGCGGCTAAGCAAAAGACCTTTCTTCTTGTCGAACGTGTATATCATTGTATTCACATTTGACGATTTGTATCGAATCCTTGTATGGTTCAAATAGCCGTCGGCGGTGTGATATTCTTCACGAGACAGGGAGTCTCGCAGTTGTATCTTTCTCGCAGTTCCGTTGTACGACGTGAGTTTCCACACATCTTGCCCATTGAACGTCACACGATTCATATTTCCGTTGGCATCATAGTAATATCGTTCGCTTGTATTATCCGGGTAATACATAAGATACAACTGATTTAATGAATTGTAATTATAACGAAAAACTAAATTCGTTGTACTATCTATAGTGATTGTTTTTCGGGTCAATTGATTTTTTGTATTATATTGGTAGGATATTGACTGCGAACCAGTAGATTCTTTCGTTAATCTCTGTTGGGTGTCATAAGTGTAGGTCGTGGTAATATCACCACAGGCTGTTTTGGTCAGCAAACCAACATTGTTATATGTGTTTGTTGTGGTAATACCTTTATAGTCAACCTGCTTTATTATGCGTCCCAATGCATCGTAGGTATAGGTCGTTTTACCTGCATCAGGGTCTGTCAATGAAGTTTGTTGCCCCTTTGCATTATATGTCATTTGGAATACGGCACCATCAGCCTCGATTTTCGCTGCATTTCCGTTGGAATTGTATGTGTATTGTATGGTAGAGCCCTCATTGTCGGTGATGGTCTTCACATTCCCCCATTCATCGTAGGTTTTTATCGTCTGTCTTCCGTTATCATACTCGGTCACGGTCTTGTTTCCATAAGAAAAATATTTTTCGTTCCCCGTGTTGCTACGCGACATTCTAAGCCTACCCAATAAATCATATACATAAGTCGTTTGCGAAGAAATGTTTCCTTCAGTTAATTTTGAACTCGACACATTTCCATCCATTCCATACGTTTTTTCCTGCCTTATTTGCACACTGTCCTCTCCGAAGGTTTCGGTAAGGACGGTACGTCCGATATTATCGTACCAGGTTGTCACAGAAGGGCTTGCGGTGCTTTCCGTCCGCACATAGTATCGTTTTTTTGCAGAGCTGCCCCAACCGTATGTGTATGTCGTGTTCGTTACTTCTGGGGATGTCGTCACCATTGATTTTCTACCCACGGCATCATAGGTGTATTGTATGGATTCTATTGTATTGCCATTGAGCATTTTCGACGTGCCCACAAGCAAATCCAATGCGTTGTATGTGTGATTTATTGAGATTTGGCTTGTATTGGACGTTTCCTTTGTCACAAATCTGTAGTTTGCATCGTAGGTGTAAGTTGTCGTAACCGCGTTAATTCCCGATGCCCACAGACTGTGTGTTGTAATGTTGCCAAACACATCATACGTATAGGCGTGGTAGTTCGGAATGGTATTGGCATATTCCGTAGTTTTCACCACCGCGCCTTTAGTGTCGTATTCATAAAGTGTTTTTACAGAGAATGTGGAGGAAGCATCCTTGTGCTTTTGAGTTTCGACAACAATTTGGGGCTTATATACGCCGCCAACTTTCACAAACAACGAATCGGATGTTTGTTTATACATATTGTTTCCCGTACCATAGCTGATATATTGATTCGTTTGGTAACCATATTCTGTGTCGAACGTATTCTGTATAGTGGTTTTATTTCCATAAATATCAATCTGTTCCACACGAAAAGGGTATGAAAAATAGTTCTTGGTTCCACGTTTTGCCACAGTTAATGTTGTTTTTGAACTGCTTTCGTTTCCCGCAACATTTGTCGTCGTTACAACTTCCGTTGGAATAAAAAACTCTGAGTTCAAGTTTGTAATTGTTGTAGTGACCCGTTCATCGTGGACTTCGTCATAAACAGACATCGTTTTAAAACCAAGTAATCCTCTTCCGCGTAGATGTACACGTAATCCAGCATACGTATAATCTTTTGGGTACGAATCCCCCCCTGCATTTTGTGTGGATTGTTTCACAACATGAATAGGACATGTCACATCAACCAGAGGAAAGGAACTCCCTGTTTCACTCGTATAGACTGACGTATCTGTCAGCGAAGCATATGAGATTGAGGTTGTCGTTCCGTAATTTGCTGTGGAGATTCCTATGATTTTATTTAATGACGGGACCATAGAACGTGATGAGGAATATAATTTCCACGACATAGCAGAGGACGATGCATTGAGTATATCACTTCCAAAATTCAAAATCTCCTCATACCCGTCTCCATTAAAATCTGCAACGACTATATGTCCAGGCAAAGCATCGTTTGCATTTGTGGTTGTTGTTTTCTTGTGCAGAACCAAAGAATTCCCTGTGGAACGCATCCAATAAGTGTATGTTTCCTTATACTCTCCCCATTCTTTTTTTGGAAACCACTGCGTTTTTTTCTCATAAAATGCTTTGGTTATAATCACATCCTGTTTTCCATCATTGTCAAAATCAATGACTGTACATTGAAGTTTATCGTTGTCGCGTTCAGTATAGCTTTTATCTCCAACATCTGGGATATTGCATGCAAGTTTTCTGAAAAAGGTGCCATCTCCATTGCCGAGAAGGAAATACCAATTGTCCTCACCCTTCGTTTCAACAATGAAGTCCAACAATCCGTCTCCATTGAAATCACCTATTTGTATGTTTTGTCCATTGAACAAAGAACCGTCATAAATTTTAATGCTTTCTGTTTCCTTAAATGGCAAAACACCTTCTGTAGTGCTTTGGTTAAAGTATATCGCATAACCTGTTCTACACAACACAAGTAAGTCCTGCATGCCGTCGCCATTGAAGTCGTGGGCAATCAATCGCTTGGGATAGCTTTCAAACGACATTTGCATGCTACGTGTCATTTGCCCGCCATTGCTGTTTTTCATTAATAATTTTAAATTATACTTGCCATTTGAACTTGGCAATGTTTCAATAAAAGCGACTTGCATTTTACCGCAATTATAAAAATCGGCAAGCGTATGGGCTGGGACGCATTCTGTGGATAGTGGGGCTGTGAATACTTTCGACATTAGTTTGACGTTGTTTTCTGCATTAATGGTGGAAGAAGTACCGTCAATATAATTCGGAGCTATCCATGTCATATTATCGCTCGCATAAACATCAAAGCGCATACCATTGGTGTATGGTAACACAATCTTGTTGTAACCGTTTCCATCAAGGTCTGCCACATAGTTTCCAAGTTGCATATAATCAATAGGATCAGCAGTTACTTTGTTATTTGACACGACTCGAAATTTGTTGTCGCTCCCAAACTCATAGACATTGAGATACGTATTACCGTTGTATGTGGTGGCGACAACTAAGTCTTGTTTACCTTTGCCTAAAAAATCACCAGAAAAGAAATATTGATTCGACCTATCTGAACCACTAACTTCTTTATTTTCACTAGTTAGATATACTTTTCCAAAATCATTTATATCTCTTTTCTGCATATAAAATCCCGATAACGTATTCCAAGAAAACGTCACTGGAGGAATTTTCACTGAACCATATGCTTTCGTAACTGTTTTCAGTCGTGAAAATGCATCAGTATTCTGATATATCAAATTGTATATGTACCAAGTCGTTGTGGTTGATATTTTTGTTGTTTTCACTGTTATATTTTTCAACCTCCGACACATATTACATTTTTTACCGTAAATGGCTGTTTTTACCGTATCAGTTCGATTTTCGTATGAAAATTCAACATTTGCAGAAAAACTAGTAGCTTCCCTCTCGTTCGTGCCATAGACTACACTTGATAAATACACACAGTTACCATTTGTCGTGTAATTATATGTAATAACATTATCATACACATCCTCGATTTTGTCTAAATACCAAACGCAAGGTGTACTACCAGATGATGGGAATTTCGTTTTTTTGCCATAATACGCCTTTTTCCCATCTGGAAGATTTGCAACAAAATATTGAGACGAACCACTTCCAACCAATGTTATATCATCGTACGGCATTCCCTCGACATTGTAAATCGCACCATCAGCACCCTCTGTTCCCGATTTTAACAACATTCGCACACCATCCTTTGCATACGCATCTGATGGAGAATAGGAAAGACCTTTAGATTCTCCATCGTGAAATTTGTCTTTTGGGGTTCGACTTATCACCGACAATCCTGAAATCGACATTCCCATTCCAGCCACACCATTACCACTTTGACTGTTATAAACCAAACCTAAAGAAGGTTGCATTCCATTTATACCTTCAGGTATATCAAACGGTAGAGAATACGTTGCAGCACCCATTTCGTTTACAGCAAACGCTCCATTGAGTTCTCCAACCTCATATTGCGAACGGGCAACTATTCCACTCAATAACAACACGACTGTTGCGGATAATCTTGTTAGTTTCATAATTTTACGGCTTTGTTTATTCTTTAATTATTTTCCACGTGCTTGTTTTCCCGTTTACAACGATTCGCATCACATAAACGCCATTGGGTTGGTTTGACAAATCCAGTTGGTTTTCCAACGATATATCTGAGGTCTTGCAGATAGTTTTTCCGACATTGTTTACGATTTCTATGAAACCTGATATTTCAGATTCATTTTGAATATCAACGCGCAACAAACCCTTTGTCGGATTTGGATAAATCTTTACAGATGATTCCCCAAGTTTGTCGTCGAATACGATAGAATCATCATTGTCGGCTTCCATCTCTGCGAAATCATTGTTTTTCAACGTGTTTAGCACAATCACTTTTGCAGTTCTGTTCCCGTTGTTGTCGTATTGGTAGGACACTTGAGCCACCAGATTTGTAACACATAGCATTGATACTGAAATCAAAAGAAATGCTTTTAATGTAAAATGTAAGATTTTCATTCTTCTTTTTAGATAGTTTTGACATAACGACGCAAATTTAGTATATAAATTTTTGCAATAAAAATATTTTTGCCAATAATTTTTTGTTAGTGTAATTTTTACACTAAGCCTATTTCACTATAATACAACGCATTAAACCACTGCTGAGGACACATCTTTTTTACCTTTTCCCAGTCAACATCATTGTAACAAATCCAACGATAACTAAAATTTCAATTATTTATAAAAAAGAACGTTTATGAAATCCCCAACAATCAATATCTTTGGAAAAATTATTACAACAATGATGTGGGAAACTATTGAATATACTTCGCCCAAAGTTATGGGGATTCTCAACGTAACCCCCGATTCGTTCTACGACGGCGGGACATACACTTCGGAACGGGCAATTGCGCACCGTTTGGAGGAAATGCTTCGGCAAGGTGCCGATATAATTGATGTAGGAGCATATTCATCGCGCCCTGGTGCCGACGATGTATCTGAAACAGAAGAATTTAACCGTCTGAAAAAAGTCCTGCAAATTATTAAGAACGACTTTCCCAATATTCTTGTTTCCATTGACACGTTCCGCCTTTCGGTAATCGAAAAAGTTTTGGATTTTTATGGAACGATAATGGTTAACGATATTTCCGGCGGCAATTTCGACGAAAATATGATTCCGTTTTCCATTCAACACAATTTGCCGTATGTGTGTATGCACATGCAAGGAACGCCGCAAACCATGCAGAAAAATCCTCACTATCAGAATGTTGTTGATGAGATTTTGGATTTTTTCAAAACAAAAATTGCTACAGCAAACGTTCTCAACCGAAACCAATTTATTCTTGACCCAGGATTTGGTTTTGGAAAAACTGTGCAACAGAACTATGAACTGATGAACCAACTGGAACGTTTCACCCATTTGGGTTACCCCGTTTTGGTGGGCATTTCCAGAAAATCAATGATTCAAAAAGTGCTGGACTGCACCGCAGCCGAAGCGCTCAACGGAACCACCGTGCTCAATACAATTGCTCTGCTCAAAGGAGCGAACATCATCCGTGTACACGATGTTGCCGAAGCCTGCGAGGCCGTGCGAATCACATCGCAACTCTAACGGTATTCAATGGTACGTGTCCGGACAAGCGGCTCAACGCCTTCTTTGCTCATTGTTTGTTTTGTCCAGTTGTTGTTGTAATCGTACGTGTATTCGTAGGTTACTTTCACTTCGTTTTTCACGCTTTCCACAATATAATTATGGTCATCGTATTTATACTCGCACATCGGTTCCATAGTGGTATCCTCACGACGCTTATCAACTTTCACAATTCGCTGGTTGTCATCATATTGCATAGAGCAAAAATCGTATCTGCGCGTATCCTCGCTCACGTATTCAATCAGATTTCCTTTATCGTCATATTTCATCGTGTTCTTTTCGGAACTTAATTCCATAACTTTCCGTTTTGCCACATATTTGAAATATCCTTTCATAGCTTTTACCAAACGACCATTTTCGTATGTATAAAGCGTACTTTCAATCATATTCATATTCGTGTATGTTTTGACTTGCTGGCTCAATACGCCTTTTTTATAAGTAAATTCATACAACGACTCACGAGCCTTGTCGGTTGAAGTTTCAAGTTTTTTCGTCATTCTGCCGTTGCCAGCATATTCATACAAACAAATTCGTTCTACCGCCCACGCCTTCGAACTTCCATTTGCGCCCATCTCGTACAAATACACTTTTTCAACGCTATCAGGCACAATCTGCCACGCATTTGTGTAAATGTAATTTCCTGACGTTGTCAGTTTTACCTTTTTTTGTGTTGACTGATTAAAATCATTTTTCTTCGCTGGATAAAGTAACGCTTCGCTCAACACATTTCCTTTTTTGTCGTAGGTTTTCGCTATGATTTGTGTTTCCATTTGTATGATTTCCAACTGATTTTGGGTGTTATACACAAACTTGCACAAATCCTTTTCACCGTTTGCGATGCGCTCAATTTGATTTTTATTGTTAAAATAACATGTACACCATTCTTTGCCCGACTCGGTGTATTTCACAGTTTTAACAAAACCTTTTAGGTTGGTCAAATCAAGGTTGAACTGGCTCAACACGCTTTCCAACGGGAATTCCAATTTGTTGTTCATAGAATTTCTCGACGAAAAAGTATTTTTCACATCGGTGGCAGTTCTAATTTGTGCGCCAGCAAACACAGAAACCAAAAGAAATAAAAACAAATAACCAAAACGTTTCATAATAGTATTTTTTACAAAAATAAAAGGCTACCCGATTGGATAGCCTTTTCAATTCATTTACTTATCAACTATTTCTTTACAAAACCTTTTCGAGCCACAATTGCGTTGGCCTTGTAAACAATCACATAGTACGTTCCTGCAACTAATTGTGAAGTGGGAATCACCTCTGTATCGCCCGTTGCAATGCGTGAATCAACCACATTTCCGTTTATTGAAACCACTGTCACGCGGTCGCCAGCCGAAATTCCAGCCACAGTAACCGAAATTGTGGCAATGCTCGGATATGCAATTATTTGGTCGGACACAACATCGTTGATAGCCGTTTTTCCCAAGAAATATTCAAAGTTCGAAGCAACACCACCATCAACCGATTTGATTGAATTTCCTTTGTAAATCACGCACACATCAGTAGGATCATCAATAAATCCACCGATTACAGCAATCAATTTTTTCGGATTTTTCTTGTCAACATAAATATCCATCACATTGTAGATTGCCACATCGTTTCCGTATGCGTACAAGTCGGTATATACCTCTGGGTCAGGTTCTGCCATTTTTTCGGTAAACAAGAATTCCAACTGATTACCTAATTTATTCATAGAAATTGACACCAATTTCGGAACCTCGGAAACAATTATAATGATGCGGGCGGAAATTGTCATATTTGTTGGCAAAGCAGCCGTAACGGCAACACTACCAGGCTGTTGTGCAACAACCTTACCTGAGCCATATACTCTCACCACATCCGAATTCGACGACGACCAAATCAAGTCGGAATGAGCGCCCTGCGGAGCAAACATAGCTTTTGGTATGAATTCTTCGCCCACAACCAAGTGAACAACAGTTTCCTCGAACGAAATATCCGTAACTTTGTTTGGAATTTCCGAATTCAAGAAATCCTTTATCGCTGAATTCAACAAAATTGTCTGCGCATCCACAGTGCTTTGCTCTGATGGTGGATTAGCAACGAGTTCATTAGCTTGATTAATAGCATTTTGAAGGATTTCGAAACTTGCCAGTGGTATATTACCAACATTTACCCCCTTCTTACTTTCATTTTCAGCAATCGTAGTCATTGCTTCTATGATTTTCTTATTCAACGCGCTCAAGTCAATTGTAAACGGAGAAACAACCACAGGTATCGTTGCCGTTTTCACCGTGCCTTCTGCCGATGTCACAGTCACTGTAACGCCAACCGTCGTTTCAACCGCAACAGAACCAGCTGTTGCTCTTCCATCAACCACCGTCACTGCGTTCGACGACGACGACCACACAATTGACTGAATAACAGCATCAGACGGATTGATAACCAAATATTGGGACAAATTCACACTCTTGCCTTCCATCAACTGAATGCTTCCTTCGTGTGCGAAAGAAACCGAAGATAATGGAGAAAGGACTGTAACCGTGCAACTTGCCGATTGCGAGGCTGTATATGTTGATGTTGCCGTAATTGTTGCCGTTCCTCGACCAACCGCCTGTATTTTTCCGTTTGCGTCAACAGTGGCAACTGTTGGGTCTGACGATTTCCATGTAACTGTTTGAGGAGATTCCGCTGGTTTTATTGTTGTTGTAAGCACGGTGCTTTCTCCTTTTTCCATAGTCAACGACGTTTCGTTCAACACAACCGAAGTCACAGGAGGCAACGAGCAGTCATCAATAGTAAATACGGCTTGTGTTGTTCCAGTACAACCATTTGCGTCAGTGTAGGAATAATCAACGGTATGTTTTCCAATTGTCATTTCCGATGGATTGAAACTATCCTGTTTCTTTCCATCAACCATAAACACTCCGCCAGCTTGTCCCGACTGCAAGTTTACAATGATTAATTCATCAGAGCAGAACGAACTTGCCAACGAAACAGAAACTTTTGGAAGAGCATTCACCGCAAGTGTAACCTTTGTTTTTGCACCTGCGCAATCACCAAACTTCTGATATACATAATATGTACCCGCGTTTGCGGTTGTAAACGTATTTTTATCGCCAATAACTTCATTGTTTGCATCCAACCAAATCCAATCCGCAATAGCATCGCCAGTAGCCGAGAACGTCACCGCATCGTCGCCCGTACAGATTGATTGAGTAGCATTTGCGACCGTCGGAGCTGACAAACTACAAGATTTCACAATCGTCACAGTAACTTTGCCAGAAACCATGGAACCATCAACCGAAGTAACTTTCACCGTAACCTCCACATCAGTATCAGCCGAAACAATTCCAGCAGCCAACACACCATCTTTCGATATTGTGGCATCCGATGATACAATCGACCACGTAACACTTTCTACCGAAGCCTTTTCTGGTTTTATTTCCATAAACTTCGACAAATCAATGAAACCACCTTCTTCAACCGTCAATGGTTCGCTATTAGTAAATGTAACCGCCTCAGCAGGAGCAATTACCGTAACCATACATTGCGCACTCTTCGAGTCAGTATAGGTTGATGTAACAGTTATTATAGCATCGCCAACGCCAACAGCATGCAATGTTCCATCTGTGTCAACCGTTACAGCCGATGGATTTGACGAAGACCACGAAACAGTTTGTGGTGCATCTTGCGGTTGAATCGTTACGATAAAATCAGAATAATCCTGATTTTTCAAAAGTGTAAGTGATGATGCGTTTAACGTCAATATTTTAACATCTGGAGCCGAACAATCCTCAACACTGAAAACTTGTTCTGTTTCACCATAACACTCATTTTTATCTTCATATACATACAATACCTTATGTGCGCCTTTCGACATCTGACTTGGAATAAATGAATCCTTAAACGAATTGTCAATCATAAAATCGCCACCTTGTAAATCTGACGACAGAGTAACTTTTTCATTCGAATCAGAGCAATACGAAGCCTTCAAATCAAGAATTTTCGGAGTTGGCAACGGATTCACATACAGCATTGCCGTAGCCATCGAACTAGCGCATCCGTCAACGGTTTGTGAAACAGTATAGGCAATAATTGTGGTTTCAGTCACATTATCAGGAACCGACACTTCCTGTATTGTTTCCGTGCCTAACGGCAGATTCTTATCATTGTACCATTGTAATGTTCCGCCAGCAATTGTTCCTCCGGTCACACGCACATAATAATCATAGTCATTTCCAAAGCAAATTTTTCTTACATCGGCAACTGGTGCTGATGGTTTCGGAGTTATTGAGTAAACCACCTCTCTAAAATCAGACGTACAACCGTTTTCGGTTCTATTCACATAGAATGTGGTGGTTTTTTCCAAAGAAGTTGGAGTATATGTTTTGGCATCAGTAGCGACTGCCGCCGATGATTTATCAAGATACCAATTCACTGATTCTGTTGATGTCATAGCTACAAGTTGCGCACCTTCGCATGAGCTTGCGCCTTGTACTTCCGGAGCTGATGGTTTTGCTTTCACATCAACTTTCACCATCGCGCGCGGTCCTTCGCAACCTGGATTTTGTGAAGCATAATACGTTCCTTCTTTTGTCGGTTTGTATGACGAGCCCGATTCAAGTTTTGTGCCACCTGTAATAGCATCATACCACGTAATATTTGTACCCACAGCCGTCAAAGTAGGGAATGCGCTTCCTTCGCAAACAGCATCAACAGCAGCAATTGTTGGCGCTTCAGTTGTACAAGACGTAACTGTCAATGTTACAGGAACTTTTTCGCTTTCACAACCTTTTTCCGTATTACTTACATAATATGTATAAACAGTTTCCGTTGCTGTTGAAACTGCTGGAGTATATTTTGCACCCGTTGATAACGAACTGCCCGTCAACGACTCATACCAATTTATGGTTCCAGCAGCCAACGCCTGCAATGCAGGAACCGCGCCATTCACTTCCACATTTGCCGATGTGACAGTTGGAGCCTTTGTGTTCAAAACAGTAACATCAACCGATTCTGAAGCTGAGCAGCCGTTTTGAGTTTCCGTGTATGTTAGCGTGTACGTTCCGTCAGCTGACGATGAGAATGTGGAACCTGAAACACCTGTACCTTTCCAAACTCCGGTTGTTGGCGTTAAAGCGACTTCTGCACCTGTGCACACCTCTGTTTTAACACCACTCAAGTCTATTGTTGGAGCTGCATTTACAACAACCGTTTTCGAAGCGACACCTTTGCAACCACTCACCGTTACACTATACGAAATCGTATTTTCACCAATGTTTGCATCTGCCGGATTGAAAGAAGTTATTTCACTACCATTCAATGAAAATGCGCCACCAACAGGTTCCGCCGACAACGTAACTGCCGCCGCACTTGCACAATATACATCATTCAAGCCATTGATTTTCGGAGATGGTGTGGTAGCAACTGTAATCGTAGCAGTCTTCACCACGCTACAAGCACCTTCGGTATAAGTATAAACCAACGAACTCGATTTTGTAGGAGTAAAAATATACGAATTACCAGATTTCGAAACCCCGTCACCAGTCCATTCTCCAGTTGATGGAGTTGCTTTCAATGTTTGAGCCTCATCACCCGAACACATATCCAAATCAACATCCAACGAAACGGTTGGTTGGGTGGTTACTTCTACTGTTTTTGAGTCGGAGCCTTCGCAACCATCTTTGACAACGGTATATTCTATTACGTTCGCTCCCGAGTTTGCTTTGCTTGGGTCAAACGAAGTTGCAACATCGCCATTAAGAGTAAATGTACCTCCAGAAACAGAAGCCTCCAATGTCACAACACCTTCGTTATCGCAATATGTATCTTTCAAACTAAGAATTTGGGGAGCTGGTTTTTCATAGATAGAAAGAGCAACTTCCAATCTGTCAGTACTTTCGCACGTACCATCATTTCTTGCAACATAATACGTATATGTACCTGCCGCTGTTTTTCCGTGTTTGTAATCATTCGTTTCAGCAAGGGCTACGCCTCCAGTTTTAGCAGCATACCAAACAGCAACATCACTTTTTCCTCCAAACATTGCTACAATATTTTGAGCATCACCCTCACATTGTTTAAGATTCTTGAAATCAGTCAATTCAGGCACACTTGCAGGACAATCTTCTTGCACAAACGTGACGTTATAGACTGTTTTCGTGCCATCTTCGGCTGTAACCGTCACTGTTGATTTCGCTTTACCTTCGGAATCGTATGAAGTAGCAGGAGAAACAGATACCGTTGCTCTTGAATCAGCAGCAACCGCATCAAAATCAGACGTACTTGGCAATTCAGTTCCGTATGCCACCGAAATGGTATAGTTCGTCACGTCATCGACAAAAGTAGGAGAAAGTGTGTATGAAGCAACTTCCAACGATTTTAACGAACTTCCGCTATTTGGTTTCCCAATTTCGTAGTCAAAAATCTCTCCTGCAGAACGAGTGAATAATGTTCCTTTTACTTGTGCATCAACAAGTTTGTTTGTCGTATGGTTCCAAACTTTAAACTCAACTTCTTCAGGTTCGCTCGTCGTTGTTGATGTCATATCGGTTATTTCACCACCCTGAATCACCGACGAAACGTACAGTTTACCATCGTACGCAAACACCTTGGCATTCATTCGGCATTCGTCGCCGACAAACGCGCCAATATAATCACCTTCGGAAACCGTGATAGGAAACGAGTTGTCGTAATCGTTAATTTTCACGATACCGATAAACGCTGTGGAGCTTGTATAGTTGACTTTTGTCCACGTTGGTTCTGCGCACACACATGTCGCCGTGAAAAGCGCACACAGCGCTATACATACTGATTTGCGAAATACATTAATTGACTTCATACCTTCCGAAATATAAGTTTGTAAAGATAGTGTTTTTAGATTAGAAATGAAACCTCAATCGGAAAATTTTGGCAAAAATTTAATCCCAAACCACTACATACTATGACAATCTGGAGAAACAAATCCCTAATCACAGTCTCAAGATTTTTTCAAAGAACATACAAAGACAAAAAAAAGGGGACGAACCGAAGTCCATCCCCTTTAATTTCACGTCCTAAATATAACTATTTCACAAGGGCTTCGAAAGCTGAATCATCAGAGAAATCTGCAAATTCCAAATCTTTCTTTGCTCTATCTTTGAATGCAGCATCTTTATCAATTGCAGACTTCAAATTATTCATAATCATATCATAATTCTTTTGTCTTGCACCGATTACTGCTTTCAAGTAGTCAACTGAAGCATCAGGTTCTTCGATTTCATTAGCAACGCTCAAAGCGCCGTCAACGTCACCAGCCAACAATTTAGCAAGAGCAGCGTTGAATGTTTTGTTGCTACCGAACATTTCAACAGCAGTTGGATAGTCGCCTTCTTTTACTTTTACAGTACCCATGTTGTACTTAACTTCTGGTCCAGCACCTTGTGCTATTTCGAAGTATTCGAAACCTTTAGCCAAGTCACCTTGTTTTACTGCAAGCACACCCATATTGTTTTTCACAGCCTTATCACCGTCAGAAAGTTCATCTGCACGTGCGAAAGAAGCTTGAGCATCATCAAATTTACCTTCGTCCATTTGTACACAACCCAAGTTGTTTACAATTTTCCAAGAGTTAGAAAGTGATGAAGCACCATTTTTCAGAATCTTTTCTGCATCGTCAGCATTTTCAGCGATTGTTGCAGCGAACAAATATTCATCTTCTGTCAAAGCAACATCTGATTTACCACGACCAGCTGCAAGAAGAACTGTGTCTGATTTACCAACTTTTTCTGCGCTCACTACGATTTTTGAACGACGCAACTGAGGAAGAATTTCGTCAGCGATTTCTTTATAAACAGTACCCATTTTCTTGATTTCTGATTCACGAACAACTGGATCTGAATATTGAGAAAGGATGTTCAAAATAGCATCTTTATCTTGGATTGAAGAAGATTCCATCAACATACGGAAGCCATCCCAGTCTTCAGCTGTGTAGTTAGCTTCGAACGAAGCTTTGATAGAGCTTTTCAACGCTTTTTCAGCAGCAGCCTGACGATTCTTTGCCAAATTTTCGTTGCCATCTTCCGGACCATCAGGAGAAGCATAACCAACAATAGAAACACCCTTCAATGACATTGTAGAATCATCCGATGCATTTTTCGCAAATGTCTTCATATCTTTAATGCCTTGTTTTGAAAGTTCTTTTGATTGAACTGTTGCATTATTAATAGAGAACACGATTTCTGATTCCGAAGTCAATACTTCCGAACGTTTGAATTGGTTCATTGCTTCGATTGGTTGAGCTTCGTTTTTCAACAAAGAAGCTGTTGCCAACACACCATCAGCAATTTTAACTTCTGGCAAATTCACAGATTTGCTCTTTACACTCACTTTACTTTGAATCATTAATTCCGATTTCAACAAAGCATCTTGGTAAGGAACCTTGCCTGTATATGTATAGGAACCACCTGCCGCAGAGATAACACCACCGTTACCTTGTACTTTTTCACCCTGCAACGTTACTTCTGGATACGCTACAGTTGCGCTTTCAGATTTCAAAACCGGAGTTAACACCATCACAGCATTTTTGTTGAAATACTTTGCTGGATAAACCACACTTACTGACACGTCAACACTGTCACCCTTCATTTCAAGAGGATCTGGAGTTACATTATAACGCACTTGCGCTGCGTTTTTCAACATTTTGTTCGGGCTGCTACAAGCAAATGCAAGTACCACCACAGTCCCCATTACAACTTGAAAAATAGATTTTTTCTTCATTTTTTTAAGTTTGAATTAAACAATTAACTGCTATATAGTTTTTTAGAACGAACAAAAATAGGAATGTTTTTTTAGACCACAAACTATTTTCGACTTTATTTTTCGGAAAATAAAAAAGGTCGATTTTTTTACCGACCTTTTTTACTGGATTTCAATCCTTATTTTATAAATTTTTCACTCGTTATTTGTTTGCTGTCAATAACCGAAATGATATACACGCCCTTGATTCGCGGCGATGCTATCCGTGCTTCCGCCACGTCCTTGAACGATTTCGAGAACACAATCTTTCCGCTCAATGACGTCACAACAACATAATTTGTTTCTTCTGGATTTTTAAATGACACGGTAATTTCATCCTCAGCAATCGCAAACTGCGCATTTGGACCGCACGTTTGAACAGCAACAATCTTCGATTCTTTTGTTTTACCATCAAAATCCACCTGACGCAGCTTATAGTAAACCATACCAGTTTTGTCATCCTCATCAACATACATATAATTTATTGTACCCGTTGACGTACCAGCCCCCATAACTTCTGCAATCTCCACGAAATTCACACCATCAAACGAACGAAGAATCACAAATCCTTCATTATTTGACTCAGAAGCCGTCTGCCAATGAAGTTCAACATTTCCATTTTTGCAGATTCCATAGAGCATAGTGAGTTCGACAGGGAGAATTATATGACCTATATTTCCATTTACTTTTTCCACATAATCTGCCATACATATAGTTCCATCCGCATATAAAACATACTCTTCGCCCTCACCTCCAACGTCACCTTGCATAGACGGACTTGAATTCTGATAGAAACTTCCCGCATAATTTAAAGTGCCTTCATTTTTACCAAGTGCATCAGAGCCAGAGGTTCTATTTCCGCAATAATTCATCGTGCCACCAGATTTCACATCCAAGCTAAAGTCCCAAGAATGACTCGAAGAACTTGTTACACCAATATCACCGACAAATATTTGCGCGCCATCAGCAACATTAAATTTATTACCCGACCCATTACTTTTATTCAAAACACCTACAGCATACAACTCACCCTCCACAGTCATTTTCCAACCACTTTGACCGTCAACCATAAACACTCCATCTCCGCTGCCATCTGTATCAATTAAATATACAGCCCCACAGTCTTTTTTTATAGTAAAATCTCCTAATCCATTATTACACTTAACTAACAAGTTTCCATCATATACTGTTATTTCCCCATTCATACCATTTTTTTGTCCTGTTTGTCCACCATACACAATATCTACATCCGAATGTTTTACCAAGAATGACGAACCACACTCAAAATTTATATATTGCATATCATTATCATTAGCTATGAATTCCACATTATTAAATTTCACTGTTTTTGAAGGAGACGAGGTGTTATCAATTAACCATACAGCTCCTGCAGCGTTCCTCACATGCACCTCTCTATTTGACACCGTCAAAGCTCCATTACTCATTCTTACAATACCCTCGTTTATAAACCTTGTATGACATAAATCCGTATTAATTTCATTATAATTTGGTCCTTGATTCAAAGTGGAGGATAATGAAATATCAGTATTATAAAAATTCATATTGCCCTTATTTTCCACATAACTATTAGTTAATGATAATGTTGAATTATAAATATTTACAGTCCCGTTATTCTCCAGTCTTGATTTGTTTTTTCTCAACTTCTGTTGTAACTCATAATTTCCATTTGAAACATTACTTACCTCATCTTTCATGGTATACATATTCAATATATTCAACGATCCATCTGTTTCAACTTTTACAAGACCTCTTTTATGTTCCACAATAGGCAATGTTAAATCCGCCTTTATTGTCAACACAGAATCCGGTCCCATATCAAAATATACTTTTGTATTCGACCCCCCTATCGTCAAATTCATTTTCACAGAGGTTGAACTTCTGAAAACCCATGTGGCATCATCTTCATAAAATGAAGATGGATGCTCCCCAGAACCATCTTCATTTGTCCACCAATCCTTTTTGTTTAAAGGATTCGCTCCAGCTTTCACAAGATAGTATGTTTTAGCATTAATATTTCGATTTGCCAAGGCGACAATTCCATTCCCGTTCACTATAGACGAAGCACAAATAGAATTATCAGAAACCGAACATCCCACAATATTTTCAAATGAACTTGCCCCCTCTTTCTTAAAGCCTAAAGTATTGCATGAGGACAAACCGTTACTCGAAGAAACACTCACCGACGAACTTGTATAATTCGTTCCGTCAATCTTCCAATAGGCATTCGTATTTACACTTGTCAAAGGACTTACAACCGATGTACTTGAAACTGCATTTGTTGTACCTACAGTAATCGAAGCATCTGAGCCACTTGTGATTTTTGATATTGAAAGAGGCAAATACGCATCTAACGTACCTACAGGATACAAATAAGATTCAGAACCAGTTCCCGACAAATTAGAAGGTACCGCCCTTGTTATACTACCAATAATATACGAAGCACTATCTGCATTATACCTATATCCTTGCCCAACCGCACTGGAAGAAGAATTTTTGACAACTAAAGATTTACTATCAGTATTTAATATACCCTCGTTCAATAGTAATTGGTTCATTACTACGATATTACCTCCAAGCGATACCGAAGAATTGTTACTTCCATCTAACCCCCTATTGTTTATAGTAAGATTATAGTATTCCATAGAAGGTATCGTCTGTGCGCCAGTTCCGTTAAACTCTACAATACTACCCGTTGTAGTACATTTTGACGCATCAATCCCCGTAAGACTTCCCGCTATCCCAGTAACTGAATTAGGAGAAAATCGACGCGGTTTACTTCCTAGAGATAAATTATAATAAAAAATTGGAGCAATTGTCGTCATATTATTTGAAAAATAACTTACGGTTGAACCGTTAGAACAAAAAACATGTCCCTTATTCACAAAGACATTTTCTCCATCACCATACAATGAAACCGTAGTGGCTCCCACATTAAGGCTCGAAGATGCCTCAACACTCAGCATATTATCTATCCAAACATTTGTAGAAATTGATTTAGTGCTAGCATTGGCAATTACTAAATCATAATAGTGTAATGATGGTATTATTTGATTAACAGAACCACTGAACAATATGGTACACCCATTAGGTTTTACATGATCTCGCATTTTATTAGTACAAGAACCTGCCATACTCACACTTAAGGATTGTTTTATTTCAACCAATGCATTTTCCTCGAAAGTTATATCCTCACAATTTTCTGAAGCGACATACAGTTGAGAATACGTTCCTTTTCTGATTTTCTTTACACCTGTTCCCATATAAGTAACACTAGAACCTGGGACTATAGATGCCCACGAATACCCATTTGTCACCCCGTCGGCAAGAATAGGTGAAGCCAAAGCAATTTTATCTTGTGTAAGTAATCCCAAATTGTAGGATCCTTCATTTGTATTAATAGTAAGATTGGCTCCTGCTTTTACATCTATGACAACATTATCGTCTGTCGTTAATACTCCCGAAATAGTAAATTTCTTGGATTTCCCTCGATAGTCATATTTTGCGATATTACTTAAATTTGTAATCCAATCTGTATTTGAACATTGAGACATCAGTTCAAAATCTCCAGAAGGAACTCCATACCCAGCATTAGCACTATTTACAGTAAAAGCACTATTAAGTCCCGCTCCAGAACGTCCCGATAGACTTTCCCACGTACCATCTCCTACAATTATTTTTGTTCCTTCTCCTGAAACGCTCCATGTTTGAGACGATAACAACTCTACCCCATTGGTATTAATAACATAACGACATCCATCAGAACTAAAATCAAAAGTTGGATGAATTGATGGATCAGTAGTACCATCTGCATTTAATAGCTCCCAATTATTTGCATTAGTAACATTCGACGATTCTCCAACACCCCCTACATAAAGAAATGTAGTAAAATCACTTATTACAGAAATCGTTTGTGAGACAGAACTTTTACACCCAGTCTCAGCATCAATTACATACGCACCAAGCGTCATTGTCCCCACTTCAGATTCACAATCAAACGTAAAATCATACGTATTCCCATCTGTCTTTGCATTATATGCATTGTTTTTTGTCCAATATGTTGTACCATCTATCACATTGTCAGAGATATCAGTAACCGTTGCTGACGCATGACCAGAACAACCATATGAATCATTTAAAGATGGAGTAAATTTTATTTCTGTTGTCGCGGATATTCGATTTAAATTCGTTCGACTATCATTCGTGGAGGAATATCCACAACCTCCATCTTTCTGCTTTGAGATTGGGGTTACTCTATACTCTATACGAGCAGTTGTTTCATCCATTACTTGATTCTTATATTCTACCCACGAACCATTTTTATAAACAAGCCATCTTGCCGATGCAATAGTTGTTCCGTTTGCGTTATACGAAACAAAAGGAAAATGAGTGATTTGTTCACCATCACAAACATTAATCGTTCTTGTGTTTTCATCACCTATCAAATCTATAGTAACGGTAGGTTTACTCATAAGTTTAACGGCATTGCTATGTACATTATTACCATATGCATCAGCAACAAAATATCGAATATCTTTTCCATAAAAAGATGATAACGACATTCCTACCCCTCTCCCATCTATCAACATCTGATTGCCCACATCTCCACTTATTGAAACAAATGAGGAACTAACCACATTATTCTCAACAATCTCCCATCCTGATGTAGCGTACGCCCCCGAGACTGTTGGAGTCCGTAACAAACGATTATTCAAACATATAAATGCAGAATCCCCAGCTATACTCCCCACCTCCGGCAAACACACACTCAACGTAACTTCATTGCTTAAAGCGACCACGTGACTTTCATCTTCTGCCCAATATTGAAGAGTTGCGCCGTTTAACGCCGCCATATTAGCAGGATCCTTTATATAATCCAATGTAAGGTCAGTATTTTTTGCACCATTTATAGTCCATCCTTTTGATTCTTCTCCAGTTACTGTTGGAGCGGCCAACGCATTACGGGCAGCATCGTCATTCAAACACAATATTGACGCGCCACCAGCGATGTCAGAAATCTCAGGACCACATTGAGGAGCAACCGTTGTTGTAGAAACATTTGACGAAACAGGATTCACCATTATATACCTAACCCCTGAGATCGCATCATTTATAGTAAATACACCTGAATTATACTGATTAACATCCGTATTAGAATAATTTTCTACTCTTGCCCCATTTCTATATATTTCAAATACAGCTTGATTATTCCATGAACCTGTTGTAATTTCTTTATAATACACATCCCCACATTTCTTTAAATCATAATCCACATCTTTAGTCACACCAGTACAATTGTTAGTCCCCGTGAACCTTATTTTCCAATCATCAGCAAACGATTCATAAGAAACTCCATTCAACAATAATATCCATGCAAATAGAAGAGCGACATTATACACACAATATGTAGATTTTGTTTTCATAACCTCACACATTTTCTTTACTAATTTAGACAATCAAAACCTCAAAAACCCTATGGCGCAACACTTGCGAGTAGCATCCCGCTACCAAAGGGCATTCCTTACCTTAAATCGCAAAGATAAGGTATTTTTAAATGAAAAACAAGACTATTATGAAAATATAACCATACGAGATTTTCATATTTTATCTTGTATCTATACCTACATTTATTTTGTTCCATTTCTTTTTGTGGAAATAGGAACGTGACAAAATGAGAAAACGAATAATCTAATGCATGCAACGAAAGCAGATGATTCCTAATGTTTGGGAAATAAGCGAAAACTACTACGATTTTGTTATGTATATTACGGGAAAAATATGTTGCATTTACATTTTAATAAAGATATATTTGCAAATAAAAATTTACTACAATGGCATCATATCTTAAATGCGATTTCAAGCCAACTCCTATGATTTTTGGGCAAGAGGGGAAAAACTTTCTTGAAAGCACTGTTCATGTAAAAAAAGAAAGCAAACATAAACTTGCCGAAATGGAAAAAGCATACAAACAATTTAACCAAGCAATGCAACGGGGAAAAAATGATTAACACAAAATCAATACGAATCAAAATTCTTGAGGAAGAATCAAATTCAATTCTGAACACTTTTAAGAGTTCCGACACGAATCTCAACATTTTTCTGAGAAGAAAAGCAAAAAAACACCAAACCGAGCTTCTTGCTGTCACATATCTACTTTATAATTTTGAAACATTAATAGGATATTTCTCACTTTCAGCCGATACGATGCCAGCAACCGATATTGAAAAAGAAAAATTTCAAAACGGGAAAAAATACAAATCATATCCTGCAATAAAAATCGGTCGTTTGGCAATAGCCGAGGAATATGCGAGAGAAGGATATGGAAGTTGGCTCATATCCGCAATTAAATTCAAATTTGCAAACGAACAATTACCCATAGGATGCAGATATCTACTTGTTGACGCATACACTAATGCTTTAGACTTTTATGCAAAAAATGATTTCATATTTTGGACAAACGAGGATGCTGATAATCATGCAACTCGTTTAATGTATTACGACTTAATGAAATCACGAATTCACTAAATTACCCATAAGAACTTATCTTGTCAACCAACAACGACATCCGACTCGCTTCCATCAAGGAACAATTGGCAACCTTGCCGACTGACCCTGGCGTGTATCAGTACTTCGACAAAAATGGCACGCTCATCTACGTGGGAAAGGCAAAAAATCTCAAACGTCGTGTTTCTTCGTATTTCAACAAAGAACAAACCCATCCCAAAACGAAGGTGCTTGTCAGCAAAATAGTGACAATCAAGCATTTTATTGTTAAAAGTGAACAAGATGCGTTACTGCTTGAAAATAACCTGATAAAGAAATACAAACCTCAATATAACGTATTGTTAAAGGATGACAAAACATATCCGTGGATAGTTATTAAGAATGAGAATTTCCCTCGCATCACGCTTACCCGTCATTTTATACGGAATGGTTCGCAGTATTTTGGACCGTATGCCAACGTGAAAATGGCGAAATACCTGTTGGCGCTTATTAAGCAATTATACAAGCCGCGCACATGTTCGTTGGCTCTGAATACCAACGACATACAGAAAGGGAAGTTCAACGTGTGCTTGGAATATCACATAAAAAACTGCAAAGCTCCGTGCGTGGGAAAACAGTCGCAGGAGGACTATGCCAACGCCGTTTCCGAGATTCGCGACATTCTCAAGGGAAACATTGGCGAAGTCATTAAAATTCTCAAGGAACGTATGCTTCGCTATTCTGCCGAAATGAAGTATGAACTGGCAGGCGAAATAAAGGAGCAACTCGACGAACTGACACGCTATCAGAGCCGTTCCACGATTGTGAATCCAACTATCACCAATGTTGACGTGTATTCCATTCTGGATGACGTGGACACGGCATACGTCAACTTCCTGAAGGTTGTGAACGGTGCCATAGTGCAACTGCACACGCTCGAAATCAGAAAACAACTTGACGAAACGCCCACGGAACTCCTTGGCATTGCCATTACCGAGATTCGCCAAAAGATTCCAAGTACTGCGAAGGAGATTATCGTGCCGTTTGAGCCCGATTTTTCTATCGAAGGCGTCACGTTCCACGTTCCTCAGCGTGGAGAGAAAATGAATCTGTTGCAGTTGTCGGAACAGAATGCTCATCTCTATAAAGTGGAGAAATTCAAGCAAATGAAGCGTGTTGACCCCGAAAGACATTCACTGAAACTTTTGGAATCGCTGCAAAAAGCCCTGCAACTCAATGAACTTCCACGCAACATTGAATGTTTCGACAACAGTAACATACAGGGGGCGTTCCCCGTGGCGGGTATGGTGCGGTTCACTGATGGCAAACCGAACAAGTCGGAATACCGCAAATTTAACATCAAGACCGTGGAAGGTCCCGACGACTATGCGAGTATGGCAGAAGTGATTTTCCGCCGTTACTCTCGTCTGGTGGAAGAAGGGCAAGATTTGCCACAACTGCTTATTGTCGATGGGGGCGAAGGACAAATGGAAATGGCCCGGCACGTAATTCAAGACCAACTACAACTCAACATTCCGATTTCGGGACTTGCGAAAGACCGAAAACACCGTACCCACGAAATCCTATTCGGTTTTCCTCCTAAGGTTGTTGGAATTAAGCCCAACGATCCGCTTTTTCACCTTATGGAACGCATACAAGACGAAGTGCATCGCTTTGCCATCACATTCCACCGTAATCAGCGGTCGAGAAAGTTCACTTCCTCCGAATTAGAAGCAATAGAAGGTATTGGTCCAAAGACGATAGAGCTGTTATTCAAACAATTCAAAACAGTCTCGGCTATCAAAAGCGCAAGCGAAGAAGAACTGACCAAGGTTGTAGGAAAAGAAAAAGCACGGAAGATAATGGAATTTGCTTCCATAAACCCTATTTCTTGATTTCGTTTTCTGTAAATTCTGTTATTTTAATAATTCTATCAGCAAAATATTGTATCGTTCTGGAGTCCAAGGTGTTAATTTCATTCGTGAACGTATCCAAGAAACGATATTTGCTATTTGTATAATCGAAATAAACTGTAGCACAATGATTTGTGGAATACACAGCAGGCGGAAACTCATTTTTGATATTTACATACAAATCCCGTTTTTTCTCCGTTTCTTCCAGATTCAACCACACTTGAACGCAATATTCTCCTCGACTTGTATTTAATCGAATAAAACGTATAAAATTTTTGCTATTCCCATTTTCAGATTTCGACAACAAAATTTCAAAACCATTATCATCTTTGAATTTTGATGTTTGATAGTGTTTTTTGACTATCGTTTCTATCTCTGTTTCAAATTTTCTGACTGGAGTTTCTTGCGAATCAATGGAAATACTTGGAATAGAGCCATTACTTTCGTTGTTTTGTGCCAATTCCGCGAAATTCTTCACAATTTCATCCCAATTCTTTTGATTGTCAGTTTTTGGTTCATACAATTCTTGGCGGAATTGTTCCTGAATGTCAAATAAATTATTCACAAGTTTATCATTGTCATCTTCTGAGGGATTTCGTACTGAATTTATTATTTCAACAACATTTTTGCTGATTTCCTTTATTCGTTCTTGCTTTGTGTGCATAGCAATCTGTGCAACCTGAAACTGAAGTTCTACAGATTCTTCGTCAGAAATATTCTTATCTTTAACCACATCGCAAAGTTTGCCAAGAAACTCTTTGTAAATGTTGAGTTTTTCTTCAAACACTTTAGAGTTTCGTTCCTTCTGTTCTTCTTTTTCACTTTGTCCGTTCAGAAGTAGCAAAGTTACAACGGCGGTAAGAATCGTTCCGATGACAACACACGACGATTCAAACCACAAATCCTTTTGCGAAAACAAATCAGTTGCTATAAGTACAAAAACAAACAATGCAATGTTTACAACCGCAAGGATAATTGCTATAAATACAAAGGGGTCTTTAATGTTTTTCATTTTTCTAATTTTTTATGTTTATATACCAAGTTTTTCCATCTCACCACGAAGGAAAAGAGCAATTAATCCCCAGTGGTCATTACTAATCTGAGCAGACGGATGAGGGATACCGTATACAGGCGTATTTCCCCAAAGTCCTGATTTAACGATGCAATTTATTTTAGGCACTCCCGCTTTCCAACTTTTATTGATAGCAAAATCAACTATATGAGGAGAAAGATTTTCATGCAATTGTACAGATTGAACATCTTTAAAACCGAATTTACTATTCAAATTATCAAAACATTCTGGTATAGAGAAACATACAACACATTTAGGCTTAAAAATATCTTGTATGACTTCGTTTGTATAATTCAAACATTGGTCAATTGCCCTTGTTGCTCCTGGGATTGACTTCAAATCATTAATTGTTTTTGAACCAAAGTAAACAGCATTGAAAAAGATGAAATTGCCGTCTTCAACGGGTTTAGTATATTCTGCCCATTTCAAAGCATCATACAATTTCCTCCAAATTTTCCATTTCATTCTTTCTTTCCCTTTATTTTCATAGAATGATGGATTGCCTTCATAAAATCTTTTGGGTTGTGAATCTTCCTCATAATACGCCCAATCCTCATGAGGATTGTAACCTAAAAAGACAACATCTGCTTGTTTGTCCAAAATTGGTTTTGATTGAAATGTTGCACAATGCCTATTCAAATTCTTTCCTTCTTTTGCAAGAAATGCACAAACTTTTTCCACCCATTTGTCATACA
This sequence comes from Bacteroidales bacterium UBA3754, assembly GCA_002371705.1. GTDB lineage: Bacteria > Bacteroidota > Bacteroidia > Bacteroidales > UBA1715 > UBA1715. The sequence continues at coordinate 66,208 of DFGI01000066.1, read as the reverse complement.
TCGCCTTGTTATTCATAATCATTATATTTAATAATTAAACAATATATTATTTCTTATTTCACATCTTTAACAAGACGTACGGCAAGTCCTTCGCATCTATCTATCGTGAAATCCGATCCATACCCATAAGAAGGGATACCCCGCCATGCACGAATTGTATTGTTGCCTATGTCTCCCCATATTGCACTGCTTGCCCAATAATGATTTGCGGAACCTTGTTTTATTGTTCCAGAATTGTATGTTCTTATACCTGCTGCAGGAAGAAATACAGCTCCATTTTGTTCCATTAACTTCCATTCGTCAACAGAATAGTTATTTTTTTCATTTGTAATATTAGACGGCACAAAAGAAAGTCCTTTCGGCAAAATCCAATTATCGGGCAACAGTACCAGACCATTAACTCCATTTACTATTGCAGAACCTTTCAATTCTTGGGCGTTCTTTCTTCCGAAAACTATATATTCAAATTCTTCATGGGTAATTGTACGCCACATGTTAGGGGAGTTTCCTCCATTAGAGATAGAGTTGTATATTCCCCAATCTGCTTTCCTATATTTTTCAATTATATATGCTTGAGTTTCCCCATTAATTATGTAATCAACATTTTTAACGGACTTACTCCATGGTTGATAACATTCTTCGCTTCTATCAACGCCTTCTGTATCACTACCATCCCAACCAGAAGTAGCATACCCAAACAAATCAATCCAACCATCATACGTTGAAGAAATCTTATTATTGTCACAACGTTCACCATTTTCAAACACATTGCCTGTTCCTGGTTCGTGCACAGATATTATATCACCATTTGTATTAACGGTATAATAATCATAATCTGCCGTCGTACCAACATAATTCCATTGATGTTCTGCAAATCGCCATGTTCCTTGTTTTGTTGTACCATCGGCACATAAATGTGTCCCTTTCACTGCATTGAATTGCAGATTTCCTTGCGAAAAATAAATTTTCTTCGTTTCAGAAACAGAAAATGCAGCAAGTATTACTCCATCTTTTATTATGGGTTCAGGAGCCTTTTTCGTCGTAAATGAAATAATGTCACCATATATTGTACCTTCATCGGTCACAACGTATGGACAATACATATACGTTGTTTGTTCCGCCAGATTGAATAGCGTATAGGTAAAAATCCTATTGTCAATTACGTACTTCGTTCCATTTTCAATAGGATTGTTTTCTCCGATAAAGAATCCTTTTTCTATTATTGTGTTACTTTGGGGATTTTTAATAACTGCAGAAAGAGTTGCCGTAAATGATGTAATATCTGTTGCCTCTCCACTTATAGAAAGGTTTTCTGGTAGGGGGATAATAGTAAAAACAATTTCTTCAGAAAGAAGAAATGAAGCGATGTCAAAAAACTGTACATCAGATTGCCCGTTGTAATATCCCGTAAATCGCAGGTCTTCAACGTTGTAGAATGTAACAGTGTCATAGTATGATTTCAAAATATAATTGGAGGTCTTTTCTACGGCAATTTCTTCTATTCGAGCGTTGTCGTAGCCTTCAATCGACAATTTCAGAGACGATGAACGAACACCATCGTTTGCCGTCAGCACATATATCCCTGTCGGAGCGGAAACAGAAAATTCATATTGTCCTACGCCCAAATCATTCGCATAATCGGTGATTTTTGTACCTGAGATGTTGTACAACGCGAGGTGCAATTTTGCAGAGCGGTTCATCGAAACAGCAACGGTCGCTTTTGTCTTTTGACAAAGAAAATCTTGTTCCGCAGGTTCATCTCCTATCGTGTTTGGTTTGTCAAGCCATCTTCCAGTTAGAGTTATTGATTCCGCACAATCATGTTCCTTATAAATCATCTTACTATACCCCGAAGCAAGATTTTCGACCAACACGCTATCTGGTGCAACTTTCTTATTTTCATCAACTTGAGCATAGAAGTAAAAATTAATGTCTTGCGAAAATGTACACATCGCACGAAGCATTAAAACCATTGTAATAGATATTTTTTTCATCTTTCAACCCCTAATCCGTGTCGGGAGCAACCTCTAAATTTTCACAAACATAAATTCACCATGTGCCGTATCGAAGCATAGGTTTTTAGTTTTTGCCGATTCCAAACAAAAAAAGGATTATAAATAAAAAAGCGTGGAATCGTATCTGTTACCCGTTCCACGTGTAGAGGCTCTGGCATCGCCCTTCCTGTCAGAACGAGCAACGCAGAACCCACGCCGATATGAAAATAGCACGAGCGTACTATATAAATCCATATCTAATGGGCATCCATCGTTGCTTTGCGTTCGACAGGAATGTGTGTTGAAACTGCCAGATTTCTACACGTCTAAAACAAAGCGTTAGATAAACGCCATTTTACTTTTGTTTTCCCCTATGAAAAAATCATCAAGGAAACCCTTTTCAAAAATAGTCTTTTTTATGGAAATAAATTGTATGTGGTTGAATTTTCTCAAAGGGAATCACGAGCAAATGATTCTGTCAATGCCAGATTTGACACAAAAAAAGGGAGGGAAAAGCGTTGCTTTTCCCTCCCTTTTTTTATTCCTTACAAGATTAGTTTTTCGGTACAACCGAGTAACTAATTTTTAACGCATTTGCCTTACGTAATTCTTGTTTTACGTCAGTTACAATACCCATTTTTGCCTTTGAATCAACTTTCAGCGACACAATCATTTGAGAACGGTCGTTTGCTGGCATTGACTCTTTTTCTAGTTCGACAAATTTTGCGATTTTTGAAACATCCTCAATTGCCTCGTTAAGTTGAATAACTGGCTGAGTACCATACAATTTCTGATACTGAAGACTTGGTGCGGAAATATAGATATTGCTCACAAGCGATTTCTTTTCCAACGTAACATGTTCGGTAGCACGTGGCAAGTGTGGTTTTTTCACCAACAGGGTGCTTTCACGCATTGTTGTTGACACCATAAAGAAGAATATCAACATAAAGATAATATCAGGCAACGACTGTGTGGAGATTGCCGGCGGAGTCTTCTTTTCTTTACTTCTAAACTGTGCCATAACTACTTACCTCCAATATTTTTAGGTTCAGCTTCAGAGATTTTTTGAGGTATAATCTGTTTGATAATATCCTGCTGGTTTTCCTTCAAGTCTTTGAATGGTTTCTTGAAATATTTCAACGAATACACATCCTTAACTTCGTTGTAGGCAGCAATAATCTCATTTTGCACCTCAATATACTTTTCGTACGAAGTACTACGGTCGTTCTGAATACTCACAATAGCCTTAGTAACCTTCACTTTACCAATTCCCGGTATGCTTTCCTCAGTATAGCCAGGGTATCTCTTGTCGCTTTCGTCATTATTCATATTCAACAAGAACTCCTTGCACGACTTACGCAATTCACGGAAATTCATTGGTTTTTTCTCAACCATCAACTTGTCATCCTTGTTCACAAGCACAACAAACAGGTTCTTATCCAACACCTTAATATCCTCTTGCTGTTCCGTTGGATCCTGATATGGAGGCAACATACGGAACAAACCCTTATCGGTATCCATTGTGGTGGCTACCAAGAAGAATATCAAAAGCATGAACGAGATGTCCGCCATTGATGAAGAGTTTATTTCTGGAACTTTCTTTCCCATATTTTTTGATATTACAGTAGGGGAGTGTCCTCCCCTACCCAATTATCTACTTTCTTAAAAATTTAATTACGAACGATGACAAGATTGCTACTACAGCGCCACCCAACAAAATGTATGTCGCATATAATAATGTATCTGTCAATTTCACATCGAACAAGGTTATCGTTCCGTCGAAGCCAAGGATTTCCGGAATCGTGTCAGATGACAACAAGAAACCGAGCAAAGCAACAACAACAACGAACACTAATGTTATCAATGTAGTTTTCGACAACTTTTTGCCGCTGGTGAATGCCGAATAGAACAACATTACAACCATAGAACCAACGGCAAGAATTATAAGTAAGAATGCGAACACCAAATATGCATCGGCATAGTTGATACATTCCTGACTACATTCAGTGACATCAACACCTTGAACTCGTTCTTTTTCCAAAATTTCGTCATAAGAAAGAGCGCAAGAGTCGGCTGGCAACACATATGATTCACCATTAGGAGCAATACCTTCGCAAACCGAAAGCGAGCAGGCCAAGCAATCTTTGCCCGATGCCACAGCCCAATACCACACAGTTGCCAACAATGCTACGACAAGCAGTGCAATATATCCGACTTTAAATACTTGGTTAAACTTTTGATTATCCATCGGGAAATTATTTTTTAGCGTTATACTTAACAACCATATCAACCAATGAGATAGAAGAATCTTCCATATCTGTTGTTAGGTCATCGATTTTCGACAACAAATAGTTGTAGAACACTTGCAAAATCATAGCTACAATCAAACCACCTACGGTAGTCAACAATGCAACCTTGATACCACCGGCAACAACTGTTGGCGACATTTCACCTGCAATAGCGATATCATCGAATGCTTGGATCATACCAACAACTGTTCCCAAGAATCCAAGAGAAGGTGCCAAACCGATACACAATGAAATCCAAGTCAACCCCTTTTCTAACAATCCCATTTGAACACTACCATACGAAGCAACTGTTTTTTCAACCATTTCCGGACCATCTGACAAACGAGTCAAACCTTGGTAGAAAATGCTTGCCACTGGACCTGGAGTATTGCGGCAGATTTCCTTTGCTGCTTCCTCGTCGCCTTTGTCCAAAGCTGCTTCAATATTTTCCAACAATTTCTTTGTATTTGTTGTTGCTAAATTCAAGTAAAGAATTCTTTCTATAGAAATTGCCACACCCAAAATCAAGCAAATCAACACAAGAGCCATAAATCCAGCACCACCTTCAATAAATTTTTCTTTGATTACTTGGTGGAAACCTTTTTCCTCTGGAGTGAAAACTTCCTCGGATGTTGTCTCTGCCTCGGCTACTGCCTCTGGAGCTTGAGTTGAGTCATTTTGAGCAACCGCCTCTGTTGTAGCGGAATCTTGACTTGCTTCAACGTTTTCCTGTGAAAATGATGTTAGACTGAATACGCCCAACGCCATCACTAATGCTAATACTTTCTTCATAATTTTAATTATTAATACTTTCTTTTTTATTTATTTAATTAATTGTTTCACTTGCAAAAAGATGCGTCCCTCACGCATTCGAACACATCTTCTTTTATTGTGCCAAATATACGTATTTTTTTTATTCGTCACACACTTGAACAAAAAAACCGACAAAATAGAGGGAAAGCCGCAAAAACATCCCCCCTATTTTATTGTATCCGAGACTATTCGTTGCTTATAATCTTAAATTCCACACGACGGTTTTGCGCACGCCCGTCAGCAGTATCGTTCGATGCAATCGGTTCGTCCATTCCATAACCTTTGAAATCCAAGCGGTCTTTGGAAATATTTTTTGAAATCAAGTAGTTCACGACAGCTTCAGCACGCGACTGCGACAATTTTTGGTTATACGTTTTTGTACCAACATTATCGGTATGACCACCAATTTCAATTTTCATTTTCGGATTATTGTTCAAAATTTCGACCAATTTATCCAATTCTGTGTACGACATTGGTTTCAAGGTTGACTTATCCGTGTCGAAGAATACGTTACGCAATACAATCTTAGAATCTTTGGCAACAGGCATCAACTTAATATCAAGTATAATCTCCTGGTAGTCAGTAGCCTGCGGCACATCAAAGTTTTCTGAATGGAACAAATAGCCATCTTTCTTAACCGCAATACCGTAGTTTTTACCTGATGGCAACGGGATCAAGAATTTACCTGTCGTAGCGTTTGCATTGTTGGTAAACAACACTTTACCTGTTGAGTTGTCGGTAATTTCAATTTGAGCGTCAAGATATTTTTTGGGGTCGGCGAATGCATCTGAAACCACACCTTTCACCACTGTCAAGCGGGCAGTTTTGATTTCAACCGATTTTTCCATAACAACCTCTTGTTGAATTGGATTTGCCCGAACAGCTATCAAATTATTTTCCGTCGTCATATTCAATTTCTTTTCTGGACCAAGGAATGTAATCATATACACATCAAGTCCACCAAAACCACCAGCGCGTTGTGAAGAATAATATGCGTGCATACCACTCGCGTCAACCACCAAGAACTGTTCATCACCAGGAGTATTTATTGGATATCCAATATTTTTCGGTTCCGACCACGAGCTGTCATCCTGCATCACAGTGTAAAAAATATCATATCCACCCATAGTTTCGTGTCCGTTTGAAGCGAAATACAAGGTACGGCCATCAGGATGCATAAACACACCCACTTCATCTTTATCTGTATTGATAATTGGACCAAGGTTTACAGGTTTTCCCCATTTGCCTTTTTCATTCATCTCACATTTAAAAATATCATGTTCACCATAGTTTTGAACACGTTGGTTGTTGGTGCTCGAAAAATATACCGTCCGTCCATCATACGAGAAGCAAGCCGAGTTCTCGTGTGAATTCGGGGAATTAATAGCATCGAAGAGTTCTGGCTTCGACCATGCGTCGCCTTTTTTCTCAGAATACTTTATATCACCGCCTTTTTCGCCATAAAACAAGAACAATTTTTGACCATCAGCCGACAAACCAATCGTTGCATCATTTTCCTTTGTATTAATTGGGGCACCCATATCAACAGCCTGCGACCATGTGGAACCATTTCTATATGAAACCCAAAGGTTTTCATCGTATTCACCATCCTCGAAAGCCTTTTTTGTGTATTTATTGTCACGCGTTGACGTGAAAATCAACATTGATTGGTCAGCAGAGATAATTGGCGCATAATCAGTATATTTCGAGTTGATTGCAGCCCCCATATTATCAATAAACACTCTGGCGGAATCAGCAATCAAACGTTTTCCCACGTTACATTGGTCAATATGTTCGGCCAAATCGTTACCTTTAGTTTTTTTCTCGTCAGGAGTCAAACGGGCGCGTGCCTTTTGGTATGCGCTGATAGCTTCGTCGAACTGATATGTGGCCTGATATGCCATACCCAGCACACCGTATGCATGTCCAGCTCCGACTGGGTCCAATTCAACAGCCTTGGTAAAATATGGTATTGATTCAGCAGGTTTATTGAGCAACCAATAACATTTTCCGATTTTATAATTCAAATCAGCGTTGTTCGGATTGAATTCCTGCGCTTTCAAATAAAACGACAAAGCAGTTTTATTGTCGCCCAACTCAGTATATCCATCTCCACTGTCAATGTTTTTCAATGCTTCTTTCAAGCCCTTAACATCGGGGCAATCTTTCTTGTTGAATTCCTTGTTTTGTCCGAATGCGAGTGACGCAATCAACAATAAGCCAAGCACTTGTGTATATTTTACTATATTTTTCATTTCAGCACGATATTCTAAGTTAAACATTAATTACAATTCGACGTTAGCGCAGCAGGAACATCAACACCAAGTTCGCGGGCTTTCACAAGCGACATACAGCATTCATCAAACTGGCGGAGCATTTCCTGTGCCGCAGCCTGATGGTAGTATGCCATTCCGAAATTTGGATTGATTTTTATTGCATTTGCGTACATTTTCAACGCTTCCTCGTATTTTTTCTGACTTGCATACACAACGCCTAAGTTATTGTAAGCCAACGCATATTGTTTATTCAACTCCGTTGCTTTCTTAAAATCATTAAAAGCGGATTTTATATCGCCTTGTAAGAAATAGGCCTCACCTCTATTATTGTATGCGGCATAAAAATCAGGTTTCTTAGCAATTGCGAGATTGAAATTTTTGATAGCAGCCTGCAAATCACCTTTTTTAACCAAAGCAGAGCCAAGATTATCGTAAATATTCGCCAACTGCGGGTCGTAATTTGCCGCAATTTCATAGTCGCGGATAGCTTCGTTGTATTTTCCGAGCATTCTGTAGCAACTACCACGGTCGTTGTACGCATAGGCATACGACAAATCAGTTTTTATAGCATTGGTATATTGTGTGATAGCCGCTTCATATTCTTTCAAGAAAAACAAATCCACACCAGCATAATAATATGTTTCCGCAGTACGGTAGCCATTTCTCACTGCACTCTGCATTGATTCATACGATTGGCGGTAGTCATTCTTATTATACAAAGCCAAACCTCTTGAATACCAAACCTGGCCCTGTGTGGAATCGAGTTCCAACGACTGTTCGAAAGCGAATACAGCTCCATCATAATCCTTCAATGCCGCCTTAGCGCTTCCCAAATTCACATACGCTTGGCGAAAAGCTGGATTAATTCGGATAGCTTCCTCAAATTGAGCGATAGCCTCCTGATACTGTTTGGTGTCCATAAAGCTTATACCTTTATTATAAGCAAGTTCCGCTTCTTGGTTTTCCACCACAACCACGGTAGTAACTTCCATCTCGTTTTGTGCAAATACGCTAAGCATTGCCGATAGGAAAACACCGACCATCAAAAATGTTTTTCTCATTGCTTTTAAATTTAGTTCAAAAATCCACCCAAAAGTACCAAAAAGATTTGTAACAGACAGAAAAAAATGAAAATTTTTCGTTCAGCGTTTTACTCGGGGTGAAAAGATGTATGATTTGAGAAATCAGATTTGGGATAATTCCAACAAGCGATTCATCATCTTTTTGCAATAAAAATCTATGTATCCTTAAAAAAAGTACAAATCAAATGGTGTTGTGCCCAGCTCCATAATTTCGCCACTTTTCAATTAAGGCTGTCATATCGGCAGGCAAATCAGAATCGAACTGCATAAATTTTCCAGTCGTCGGATGCGTAAAACCGAGTGTTTTTGCGTGCAACGCCTGTCGTGGACAGATGGCAAAACAATTTTCCACAAACTGCTTGTATTTTGTAAACGTGGTTCCTCGAATTATCTGATTTCCACCGTAAGTTTCGTCGTTGAACAGCGGCAATCCAATTGACTTAAAATGGCAACGGATTTGGTGCGTGCGTCCCGTTTCGAGATTGCACTGCACAACCGACACGTAGCCTAAATCCTCCAAAACTTTATAATGTGTAACCGACCATTTCCCGTGTGTGTCGTCGGGAAACAGCGCCATCACTTTCCTATCTTTCAGACTTCTGCCAATATAACCTGAAATAGTTCCTTCTGGTTCCTTCGGCACGCCCCACGTTACCGCCACGTACGTACGTTGACTGGTTTTATGAAAAAATTGGTCGGCAAGAAAACACTTTGCCTGCTCGTTTTTTGCCACCACGAGCAATCCCGAGGTGTCTTTATCGATTCTATGCACGAGTCCGGGACGAGGGTCGTTTGCTTCGAATTGTATGTTTCCTTTAAGATGCCACGCAATCGCGTTGACCATCGTGCCTGTATAATTCCCACAGCCGGGATGAACGACCATTCCGGGTTTCTTGTTAATCACCATCAGTTGGTCGTCTTCATACACAATATTGAGCGGAATATCTTCGGGAATGATTTGCAGTTGTTGCTTTGGCGTTTCAAACTCAATGGTAATCACATCGTTAGGCTTAACTTTGTAATTTGCCTTGATAGGATTTCCGTTTGCAAACAAATATCCACCATCGGCAGCTTCCTGAATTTTTGTTCGGGAAATGCCTTCAATCCTGTCGTTCAAGAACTTATCGACGCGCAACAGAGATTGTCCCTTATCGGCAACATAGCGATAATGCTCAAATAATTCTTGTTCTTCTATGTCGAGATTATCGTTCATTGTCAACAATTTACATTCCTCGCATCAACGCAAGAACCATATCAACGGAAATGTCGTTCATACACGAAAAATGTTTTTTCGGGCAATGGTTCATTCCCATTTTCGTACACGGCCGACACGGCAGATTATCTATTTGGGCAACCTTACTCTGCGGCAAAATCGGGAAGTAGCCGAATTGTCGTGCCGTCGGGCCATAAATGCCAACCACGGGAACGCCAAGTGCTTCGGAAACGTGCAACATTCCCGTATCGTTCGCAACAGTCAAGGAAACCATGCTCAGCGCGGCAATTGACTGACTCAAATCGAATTTTCCCGCAAAACTTACGGCACCTCTTTCGTTGGCAATTGATTCGCACATTTCTGATTCTTTCTTTCCGCCAAGCAAAATCACTTGTGCGTCAAAGTCCAAAACAATACGTTTAGCAAGTTGCTGAAACTTTTCAACCTGCCATTGTTTGTTGGAAAAACTTGCCCCAGGACACAAAGCAATTATCCGTTTTTCGAAAGAAATATTTGCTTGAACGAAAATATCTTTCATTGATTTGCCCAGTTGTTCAGGGACAACCAATTCGGTATATTTTCCATCGGGAGCAACGCCAATCTGCTTCGCCGCGTCAATAAACCGCAGATACACAGGACGAACTTCGTTGTAAATATCCTTATGAAATGTTGTCAAAACCCAACGGCGGAACACGTGTTTATTGAACCGAAAAACTTGTTTTGCCCCAATTGTGTTGCACACAAACAGACTTCTCCAATTCTTGTGAATGTCCAACGCAACATCGTATTGCTCGTTTCTTAACTGGTTACGAATCGCAAGCAATTCGGAAAAACCTTTTTTGGAGTCAAGTTCTACCACATTCGACACAAATGGCACACACCGCAGAATGTCGGCAAATTGTTTTTTAACGACAAAATCAATCTGTGCATCGGGGAACGTATTCCGCAAACATCGTAACAATGCCGTGGTAAGCACTATGTCGCCTATCGAGCTGAGGCGGAATACAAGTATTTTATTGACCGTCGGCACTATTCTACAGTTACAGATTTAGCCAAATTACGAGGTTGGTCAACATTGCAACCGCGCATCACCGCAATGTAATACGACAATACCTGTAATGGAATCACCGTTGTTAGCGGAGCCAATGCCGGCAATGTTTCTGGCACTTCAATCACGTGGTCGGCGATTTTCGACAGAACCGTATCGCCTTGTGTTACAACAGCAATCACAATTCCCTGACGAGCCTTCACTTCCTGAATGTTGCTGACAACCTTTTCGTATTGTTTATCCTTTGTTGCAATTACAACAACTGGCATATTCTTGTCTATCAATGCAATAGGACCATGTTTCATTTCTGCCGCAGGATATCCTTCCGCATGGATATACGAAATTTCCTTCAGTTTCAAAGCGCCTTCCAGTGCCACAGGATACAAGTAGCTTCGACCTAAATAAATGAAATTGCGGGCATCTTTGTATGCTTCGGCAATTTTCTTGTATTCCTCAATGTGCGTAAGAATATCCTCAACTTTTGATGGAATTTTGTACAACTCGGAAATCAGTTTCTTATACACATCATCAGGAATAGTATTTCGACGTTTTCCCAACATCAACGCCATCATAGTCAACACAGTAACCTGCGTGGTGAACGATTTTGTGGAAGCAACACCGATTTCTGGTCCCGCGTGGGTATAAACACCAGCGTCAGTTTCGCGTGGAATGCTTGAACCAACCACGTTGCAGATTCCCACAACCGTAGCCTTTGCTTCCTTCGCAAGACGAATTGCCGCAAGCGTGTCGGCTGTTTCGCCACTTTGGCTGATGGCAATCACCACATCTTTTTCATTTATAATCGGATTACGGTAGCGGAATTCCGATGCATATTCAACCTCAACAGGAATCCGTGCATATTCCTCTATCAGATATTCGCCAACCAAACCTGCGTGCCACGAAGTACCACAAGCCACAATGATTATACGGTCGGCGCTGTCGAATTTCTCGAATACGTTATACAAGCCGCCAAGGAACACATGTGGAGGATTTTTTTGCGCACGACCACGGAACGTGTCCATAATCGCACTTGGCTGCTCAAAAATTTCCTTCAACATAAAATGGTCGTAGCCACCTTTTTCAATTCCCTCTATATCGAGTTCAAGTTCCTGAATTACAGGAGTTAAGGTATCATTTTTTATTGTTTTCAGCGACAATTCATTTTTCGTGATTGTAGCCATTTCCGAATCATTCAGATAAATGATTCGTTTAGTATGCTCCACAATCGGAGTTGCATCCGAAGCAACGAAATATTCTCCGTCGCCCACGCCAATCACAAGCGGACTACCCTTGCGAGCGACAATCAACCTATCCTGTTCGTCGGCACAAATCACTACCAATCCGTATGCGCCCTGAACATCAAGCAAAGCAAGACGCACAGCCACTTCGGCGGAAACTTTTCCATTTCCTTTTTGATAAATATATTCAATATAATTGGCAATAACCTCTGTATCCGTTTCACTTTTGAATGAATATTTTTTCTCGACGAGCAATTTTTTCAAGGCATTATAATTCTCAATAATACCATTGTGAATCACTGTGAATTTGCCATTCATAGATGTGTGCGGATGGGCGTTCACATCGTTAGGTTCACCATGCGTTGCCCAACGGGTGTGTCCCATACCAATACATCCTTCGGTATTTTTACCAGAAAGGTACGATTCCAAATCAGCGACCTTGCCTTGTTTTTTATACACCGTTGTTTTATCGCCTTGAACCAATGCAATTCCCGCCGAATCATATCCACGATATTCCAAGCGTTTAAGGCCTGTCATAATTATAGGATAGGCATTCTTGCTTCCGATATAACCAACTATTCCACACATAACTATTTCGTGTAAGTAATTACCAATTTCAATTTATCCGTCTGTGTTCCATCGAGCACAAACGCATTGTTGTACGTGTTATTTTCAGGCACAACCACTTCATATTCATACGTTTCAGCCTTCGATGAATTATTAAACAACTGCACAAGGAACGGATGAACGTTAAATTCGAACTTAGAACTGTCGGCAACGGTTGACATAGTAGAAAACACCATGTTCCGTTTCGCATCATAAATACGCAGGTTCAAAGGCAAATATTCCGACCACGAATCCCGCGACTTCAGCGGGATAGACAATTTCGCGATATTAATTGCCACCAAACTGTCGCGCCACGTTTCCAATCCGTCCAACGTTAATTTTGTTTTCAAGCCGACCATACCCTGCACGTATGATTGCGTGGCATTCGTTCCGATAGCCGAAGCGATTTCAGACGGATATTCGTGTTCAAATATGTTGATTGCCTGAAGATAAATTTGACTTGGGTCATTCGAAACCGGTGATGTATAAGCCTGCGGCGACGGTGCAAGCACCAACTTTTGGGTTGTGTCGTTACCCGAAATATAAAAATTGATTTCTGGCACACAATGCGTTATAACTGCCTGAACCTGATTAAATTGGTCATCTTTTGTTGTGATATACAATCCCTTGAATTGCTTGATAAACAAAGAATCAAAATATTTAAGAGTTGTATCAGTGTCATAATGCTGTAAGAATCTGGAATACAAATCATTTGCATATTCAGCATCGAATTTGAACACATAGGAAGAAGTCGTGTCGCAATATGCAGGGAAATCCACATCAAAAACCTTTTTCTTGTTAGCGACGAACGATGGCATTTCAGCTTTCTGATTGTATTTTGCGCAATCGTCAACCGTTATATCCTGTAACAATTCATACACCGAAAATGTTTGCGCCACAGTTGTGTCGCCATACGCATATTTCGCCGATTTAGAAAGACGCAGGCACACCGAATCGAGTTTAAAACCAGTCAAGTCGCCCATCATTCCTTGTAAATACATTCGAGAGGCATAGCCAGCGCGCGATTTGCCAAACAATTCATCGTAATTTTCGCCAACCATATAGGTAATGTATTCTGAACGTATGCTGTCGTCCTTCAGCGTTGAAAATGAAATAGTTGTAGAAACACTATCAACGTATGTTGTCAGCAAATCCGATGGTTCAAGTACATCAATACCAATTATCTGATCTTCTTTTTTGCAAGATGAGAAAATGATTGAAAGGCAACAAATTAGCCCTAATACACAAGTTTTTATATTCATAATATTATTCGTCAGGTAAGAAACTATCGTAAAAATCGGAATATGCATCCACATAATTTTCTTGACCTTGATATGGTAGAATAATCTTGTTTTTGTCCTTACAATATTGCAACAATTCAGCATCAACATTTTCCTCACCAAGCACAACGCCCTCCGACTGGTCAATGGCTAATTTATTGAGGCTCAACCAATCAGCCTTATCCTTTATCGAAACAATATCTTCGGAAGTGATACCATCAAAATGTATTTTATTTGCAAAATCTTTAGAAAACGGTGTTTCAAATTTCTGATTGTACAACGAATACACAACCTTTGCGTTCGCAAACAACGGGTCTTCGTAAAAAGTTTTCTTCAAATACAATGGCAACAGCGAAGTGAACCAACCGTGGCAATGAACAATATCAGGAGCCCAACGAAGTTTTTTCACAGTTTCCAAAACGCCCCGCGCAAAAAATATCATTCTATCTTCGTTGTCATCGAATTCTTTTCCTTTTTCGTCAACAAACAAAGCTTTACGACGGAAAAACTCGTCATTATCAATAAAATATACTTGTAAACGAGCTTGCTGAATAGAAGCAACTTTTATAATCAAAGGATGGTCGGTGTCATCGATTATCAAATTCATACCTGACAAGCGAATCACCTCATGTAACTGATTCCTACGTTCGTTCACCAATCCATAACGAGGCATAAAGCAGCGTATTTCCTTGCCTTTTTCCTGAATATATTGCGGAAGATAGCGGCTCTTCAACGACATTTCCGTGTCGGGAAGATACTTCGCCATTTCTTGGGTGACATACAGTACTCTTGCTTTTTTCATTACATAAAATTTACGTATGCAAAATTAACTAAAATTTTTCGGGATTTTTAACATTTCTTGTAAAAAACTATCATTTTATGTTTAAAAATCCAATATAGTTTCTATCCAAACACACGTTCAAGCCATATATAACTACATGAAAATAAAGCACTCACAGCAGGAGTTTTCAACAACAAAAACTGAACAAATACCTTTGTACTATTCCACTACGACCTTCACCGCCTTGTTTCCAACAATCACAATGTAAATGCCGTTTTCAACATTGAATGATTTAACAGCTTCGTTGTTCCCTGTGGCATGGATGATTGTCTGACCAAGCGCGTTGCAGATAGTAATTTGTTTTTCGCCAGCATTTTCAATCACAATGGTTTGATGCGAAGAATATACGTTCACCAAAGGTTCATTGACAGACGCTATCAACGTTTGTTTTTCCACCTCAGCAATATTACTAATAGCCATAACAAACGGACCACTTTCCGCTTTTACAAATGGCTCGTCCACGTCGATAGTTTTGGGCAGTTTTACGGCAACGTAGTACGACAATGTGTTTGATGGAATGTCCCTGTCAATGAAAGTCCAGTTTGTTGACGGAACTTCGCCTACTTGGTACGTGCCGTCTGTTGTGACCCGATAAATTGAATATGTTGAGAATTCAAATCCTTCGTAGCCTTCCCAAATGAGATTGACCACGCCTCCCATGCCAAGATTTGCCGTGGCATTGATTGTTTTGTGATTTTTGCTAAGCAAAGATTCTTCTCCGCAGTAGTCGGTTGCAGAAATCTTGTAGCGATATGACTTCGTCCGGCTGTCGGTGTCTTCGTCCACGAAAATGCTTGTCTGGTTGAACGAAACGTCGGCAATCTTTTCATAGTCGTTGGCAGAAGACGTTTCACGATAAATGGAATAAAAGTCTATGGCTTCCGTGTCTTCTTTTTGCCATACGACCAAATTCGCAGGTAATTCATGACTTACTGTAACCAGCGCAATTTCTGGTTGGTATTTGAACGACTCATACACAATTTCCGTCGTGTCGGATGCGGTACAGCCCTCCTCGTCGGAAATATTGAATATATACGTGCCTGGAGCCAAGTTGCTGCGTGTCAGTTCCATTTCGTCGGAGCCAGCCCACGAATACGTAATGGCGCCATTTCCTTTTTTATACGAAATGGAAATTTCGCCTACATCTTGTCCACAGATAGCATTTGAAAATTCTTTGGTGATAACAGGTTTGTTGGTCTCGTCAACTTTTAGCGAGACAACTTTGCTCGTGGCACAGCCCATTTCGTCGGTCGCAGTTATTAAATAATCGCCTTTCGACAAGTTCAATATGTTGTTTTCGAAAATTTGTCCAGCCCCAAAATTAGTCAAAAGGGAGATTTCATCTATTTGGAATTCTATATCCGATTTCGCTGAAAATTCGTGCCTAAAGACCCATTGAATCTCATTTATTTGTTGTTCGCTCGTCTTGATACCTAAATCGTTTTCCCAATAAACGGTGACAAGTGTCCAATCGGAGTGGGCGGGGACTTCCACCACCTCGTAATTGTTAGCCAGCCCGACTCCGCATGCGTCGCCTTTGTGATAAAACGATACGCCTAAAGATTTGTTAAAGCTGTCATCAAAGGTGTAAGCACTGTTTAATGACATAACGAAACCGGCATTGTCATAGCCGTAATAGTTACCTATCGTGATTGATGATGCCTTCAATCGGTATGAGTTTCCCGTCCCGTTTGCCCCATCGTTAACCACGCCCGACAGGCTTACATCTGTTGTGGCACTTTCAAATAAATTGCTGTCGTCGAATGGTTTTATTGCGGATCCGAACCATGTGAGGATACCGTTCTCGAAATCTGCTACAGGAAACCACGTTGCTTCTTCCCAATCAAAGGTATAGGGTGAAGACGATACAACTGCGATTTCTCCGTTGGAAGACGTGCAGATAGGATCTTTTTTGTTTATCTCGTATTCGGGCAGTAAGTCGTAATTTTTCTCCAAAGTGACAGCTAACGACACGCTACAACCGTCTGCGTCGGAAATGGTGACGGAATAATCTCCGGCGCCCAAATTGAGACGTTCCTGATCGGTGCTTCCATCGTCCCAAAGGAATGTGTATGGTTGGTATTCTTCATCAGTTATTGCATATATGGCACCAGTTTCTTTTTCACAGATTGGGTTGAAAGACTCCAAATAAACCGAGTTAAGAATCCGAGTGAAATCCTTGTTAAGGGTAATCGATTCTATATCTTCACAACCATTGGCATCAGTCACCGTGAGCGTATATTTTCCTGCCGACAAGTTGTTTAAATCCATGTCTGACGAGTATTCCTCCAATTTGTCGTACATAAGAATAGAAACCTCGTCAATACTAAAGTCGTACGATTTATGGTATTCGAATTCTTTAGCCGCAAAAACAATGGCCACAACATCTTTCTTTGTCAGTTCGCTCCAAGGAATGACAACCTTTGTCCAATCCAAATGGAATGGAATGGAGTACTTTTTACTTCTTTCCAAGTTGTTGTCCAACACGTACAAATATAACGATGATCCCTTATGATAGAAAGAAATTCCGTGTGTGACGTTTGCAATGTTACATTGATCGTAGTGTTGTTCGTAAATTTCCGCATATTCTCCTGTGCCGTAAATCGGAGTGTAGTCGTTTCGGAATGGAAGTTCAATTTTAAATGTTGCGAGCGAATCAGTTCCAATTTGAACGGTCATTGCATTTCCCGATACACCGCCCGCAACTGGAGTAAGGGCAAACGACTCGAATAGGTCGGTTTGGTTGAAGTTTGTCGCGGCATAGAGCGTTGCCGTGCCGTCGAGTCCAGCTTCCACACTATTCATATTTTCTTCGAAGTTCCACGTCAGTTCCTCTACAATTGCTTGTTTCTTCCAGTTATATGACAAAGGGCTTGTTCCACCTTTTGGAAGTACCTTGATCATTCCGTTTTCTGCTTCGCATACAGGATTCACGGAAAAAAATTGTTGAATGACTGGATTATTGTTTTCAACAAGCAGGTCTTTATATGGTTTCCAACCTTCCGCAGTTCGATAATTATTGATAAGATGGCACGGCACGAAGATTCCCAAAGAGCTTGAGCATCCCGAAAACACATCGTCTTCAATTTCCAGCAATCCGTCTTCTATGGTTATAGAATTCAGGTTTGAGCAATTTTGGAACACCGATTTAGCCAATTTTTTCACCGTGTAGGTTATACCATTGTACTCCACAGTTGCGGGAATCACAAGATATCCTTCCAATTCGACCGTGTATCGTCCGCTTTCGTCGTCTAATTCAGGAACGACAGCAACAATCTTGTCTTCCTCGGAAAGAATCGAGTAGAACAACGTATGTTTGCTTGTAGTAACCGCCGAAAAATCGTATGCGAATGTCTGTATTGCCGTGAAAATGGCTACCAACAGGGGGAGAATAAGTTTTTTCATAGGAATAACTCTATCTGTTTAAGACACATTTATTTACGCAAAAATACATTTATTTTGGAATTAGAAAAATGAAAATTTTAAATATTGGCTGTTTGGGCGTTAAATCGTAGCACAAAATTTGCTACTTTTGCCGTTTGAAATAACAACGAAGTGAGTTTGCTCGAACAGATAGAATTTCCTGCTGACTTGCGGAAACTGAGCATTGAACAGTTGCCGCAGGTGTGTAAGGAATTGCGTGATTTCATTATTGATGAAAGTAGCCGCAATCCTGGACATTTTGGTGCAAGCCTCGGCACAGTGGAACTGACCGTTGCGCTTCATTATGCATTCAACACACCCGAAGACAGATTGATTTGGGATGTCGGACATCAGGCTTATGGCCATAAAATTCTGACAGGCCGAAAGAAAAATTTTGACACAAACAGGAAATTTGGTGGACTTTCGGGATTTCCCAATCCACAAGAAAGCAACTACGACAGTTTTGTAGCTGGTCACGCATCCATATCAATTTCGGCGGCTACAGGTATGGCTATTGCCGCAAAAGCGAAAGGCGAAAACCGACAAATTGTTGCCATAATCGGCGACGGTGCGCTTACAGGCGGCGAGGCGTTCGAGGCACTCGACTACGCTGGCGGAAGCAAAGCAAACATACTCGTTATCCTAAATGACAACGATATGGCTATTGATGCCAATGTGGGCGGGCTTCACCAATATTTGATTGACGTAATCACTTCGCCATCATACAACCGTTTTCGTGACAAAACCTGGAATTTTTCCACAAAATTGAGCCAATTCGGTCCAGATTTGCGTGAGTTGTTCAAGAAAATGGGACGCGGACTGAAATCTCTCTTTTTCAAAGAAAGCAACCTTTTTGAATCGTTGGGGTTCAGATATTTTGGACCTATCGACGGACACAATGTATTCCAATTGACGAGAACACTACAAGACATTCAACATATTCCTGGTCCAAAAATTCTTCATATCCACACCCAAAAAGGGAAAGGTTTTAAGCCTGCCGAGGAAGAACAGACTGAATGGCACGCGCCCCGAAAATTCGACAAGGAAACAGGTGAAATGATTCCGCTTCCAGACAAAAACACTATTCCGCCCAAATATCAGGAAGTATTTGGAGAAACTTTGTTGGAATTGGCGCAAAAAGACGAACGGGTTATGGGTGTCACGCCAGCTATGGCCACAGGATGTTCAATGAACATTCTTATGAAAAAAATGCCCAACCGTGCGTTCGATGTTGGAATTGCAGAACAACACGCCGTTACTATGTCAGCAGGAATGGCTAAAGAAGGTCTGATTCCATTCTGCAATATTTATTCAACATTTATGCAACGTGCCTACGACCAAGTAATCCACGACGTGGCGCTGCAAAATCTTCACGTGGTTTTCTGCCTTGACCGTGCAGGGCTTGTTGGTGCCGACGGCGTTACACACCACGGATTATTCGATATTCCGTATATGCGTGCAATTCCAAATATGATTGTGGCTGCGCCAATGAATGAAATCGAACTTCGGAATATGATGTTCACCGCATACTCTACCCCACAACCGTTTGCCATCCGCTATCCTCGCGGCAACGGTGAGTATTTGCAATGGCATTCCGAAATGCAGTTGATGGAAATTGGCAAAGCTGAACAATTGCGCTCGGGCGAAAAAGTTGCCGTACTCACCATTGGAACAGTGGGAAACACCGCTATGAAAGCGGTTGACAAAGTATATACCGAAACGGGAAAAATGGCAGCATTGTTTAATTTCCGTTGGGTAAAACCAATTGATTCTGAAACAATAAAAACAATCGCACAATCGTTTGAAACAATCATAACCATTGAAGATGGTTTGATTGCTGGAGGTTTTGGCTCGGCAGTATTGGAAGAACTCGAATCGACAAACTTTGCTGGTACGGTTGTTAGACTGGGGGTTCACGATGAATTTGTGCCACACGGAACGCAACAAGAATTATACAAAATTTGTGGCTTCGATTTTGATAGTATAGTACAACAAATAGAAACATCAATAAAATAAACGTGATATGAAAAAAGTAATTTCAATTGTGTTCTGTTTAGCACTGTTCGCCACAGCACAAGCTCAGATTAAAGCAAGTGGGACGATCCAAAATCCCGATGGTTTGCAAACTGGTAATGTATTGGGTTCCATCGAAGTACAAGAATCATTCACTGCCGACAGTTTGGACTGCGAATTTACTTGTACGGTAATTCCTGAATCCAACGCAATCCGTTTGACTGCATCGAATCCGAAAGGAATGCGTTTCGTGTATCGCCGTGGTTATACAAAACTACACGAACAAAAATTCGACGATAATGTGATTTTCCTTGACATTAAGGGAACATTCGAAGGGAAATACATTATTGATATTTACGATGCCGAAAACATCAGAATCAAATCGTATGTCATCCAACGCAAACTATAGAAAGCTCCAAACAGAGGAACTGCATCGGATTTCGGTTGAAGAATACAAGCAATCGGAGAAGCACCCGATTGTGGTGGTGCTTGACAATATCCGCAGCGCGAGCAACGTAGGTTCTGCATTCCGCACTGGCGATTCATTGCGGATTGAAGCGGTATATTTGTGTGGAATTTCGTGTGTGCCACCCAACAAGGAATTGCAAAAAACCGCACTCGGCGCGCAACTTTCCGTTCCATGGAAATATTTCAAGGAAACTACCGAAGCCATTGCGGAACTTCGTAGTGAGGGTTACGAAATTGTGTCGGTTGAGCAAGCGGAAAACAGCACGCTTTTGCAGGAATTTCGGATGGAACACGGGAAAAAATACGCATTTGTGTTTGGAAACGAAGTTCACGGCGTAGCCGACGAGGTTATTGCGCAAAGCGATGTTTGTTTGGAAATTCCGCAATATGGAACCAAACACTCATTCAATGTTTCGGTAACATGTGGGATTGTGCTATGGGAAGCAGTTCGGCAACTGCGGTTTTCAAATTAAATTCCCGTTCCGACTTCTTTTTTCCGTCGTTGCTTAATTTTTTCGGGAATATAGTCTGAAGCTTTTTGGCGCGGGCTATGTAAATCTATATCAGACACATAGCGAAGTTTTCCTTGCCGAAACTTATAACCGTCGATTGAAAAGTCTGGACCATAATATTCATAAATGCCTTCGTAGCGTGGCTCGGCGGCCGCAAGGTGGTCGAGAACGTACATTTTTTTCCGTTTCTCGTAACGAAGCATCATAGTCTGTTTCGCGGAATACTCAAAAATCACCCGTTTTTTAAAGCCTTTCCCTTTTAATTCAACGGTTTGGTAGCCAAAACTTGGTTTATCTTTTTTATCAAAACGGAATGTTTCAATCACCTTTTTTTGAGTGTAAGTTGTGTTAGGAACCCAGCCTAACAAATAATATGTAGTAATGCCATCGTACTTATCCATACGAATGTCGTAGTATGTTGCGCCATACCAATTTTGTGGTGTGCAATTCGCCATCAACGGGTCTTTCATCGTGGCTGATTTATCAATAAGCGGATACACTTCCACGGTGTTGGTTGCTTTGAAATATCGTTGGAAATAACCAAACACCTCGTACGTTCCGTTTGTATGCACCATAAACCACGTAAAAATGCGGAATGTTTGGTCTGGAGCGGTAACTTTTCCTATTTTCAAGTCGTTGAAAGGATAATTGAACGTTTCGGGAATCCGCAGAACGGAATCGAGCATTTCGGAGAAAATCTTGTTGTTTTTAATATTGTCCTCTTCCGACTCAAAACGCGAGATTCTACTATAAATCGTTACTAAATTGAATTCCGCAATGCTGAAATCTTTGTTTTGCGCAACAATTTCCGAAACACAAATGAAACCTAACAATATACAAATAAGAAATTTCTTCATTATTGAACAAACTTAAAGGTTCGATTGACGCCATTTTGCCGTAGAACGACAAAGAACATGCCCGTTTCGGGCGCGCTCATAGAATACAATCCTGTCTGATTTTCTGGAGTAACAACGACCGACGAAAGGCATTTTCCATCAACACTAACTATTTGAATAGCAAGCGATTCAGATGATTGTTGATACACAACATTAATTCTATCGTTGCTGACATAAACGAGTGTTTGTTCATTCATAATCAACGCCGTTGCTGAATTATCCTTGGTTGTATCAGGTTCCACAAGGTTTGGATTGTATTTTTGCTTGAATTGATACGCCAAATCATATAATTCCTGTTGCGTGTCGGCCACCAACATTGCGTAGCGGATATGAGCCGTGTCGGCCACCCCTATCGAGTCAATCAACGAATAATTGAATGCAGCCACTTCTGTTCCATAAATGGAATTCGTTCCCGCCGAAGTCTGTGAATGCGTAAGCACGTACCACAGCTCTGTATTGTTGAAACCATCATTGTAATACACAATATCGTTAGCGACATTGAATGCGTACATTCCGCTTTGTTTGTAGTCCAATGGCATAATACCAGTGTAAAACGAGCGTGGGTTCACACTTGCCGCCACAGTAAGTTGCATACTATCAACGTACCATATTTTATTGTTCTTTGATTCAAGAATATCCCAGTCGATGAACATACCAAACCGCACATCATACAGCGCACTATCGCGTTGATTTGCAATCTGATACTCATATATCACCGCATCAGTGTCGTTCCAACCATACAAAATCTGGTCAATAATAAGATTTTTTGCATAATACTGTGAAACGACCATCACATCGCACGAATCGGCATCGACGACTGTTGGAGGTGTAATATTCTTAAAATCAGCTGTTTTTTCAGTTCGGGAACAAATGGAATCTTTATTTTCGGCAATAAAAATACCTCCTTGAAAAATACAATTTTCAAAATCCTTATACATAAATCCATTTGAACTAATTTTGGGCAAAACCTTAGCTATACTTCCATCGCCAGTTGCGGTGGTTTTAATGTTTCCAATTGAAAAATCATAAAACTGTTTATTGCACACAAAATCAAAATATTCATAATCGGAGTATGAATTATCGGCTGTTGATGCGATTTTGAACAGCAAACTATAGTCAACAGGAGGTGTTATCAGCACCCGAAACGCAAATGTGCATGTGATTTCAGAATTTGCATCTATTTTTGCGAACGTGGTGTCCGATTGAATTGAAGCCAAGATATTATTGCCCCCCAAAATTTGAATAGTTGCATTTGTAGCATCTGCCAAATAATTTTTAACCGTAACACGTACCAACAAAGTGTCCTTTGCTTGCGAGTATGGTTGTCCATTTTTATTACAAAATGAAATATCCGTTATGCGCAAACTTGGCATCGTGTCGTTTGTGAGCGCATTATACACATTCAAACGTCCATGTCCGAGCATATCCCTGTATTTAGCTTCGGGATTGATGTAATATATGTCATCAGCGGTAACGCGGAGTTGTTCCCTCACTTGGAGTGCCGAGAAATCAGGATATTTGCTTCGTACCAATGCCGCTGCGCCAGCCACAATCGGCGTGGCAAACGATGTTCCCCCACCCGACATAGGGAATGTTTTTCCATCATTAGCAAGCGAATAAAAACCTTTTGCTGGTGCGCAAAGGTCAACATAATAATTATACTGCGAGCCTTTTGTATTTGAATCCGCCCACACATAATCGCCAGCGACGGTTCCGCCCACGCTCAGCACTGAAGAATACGAAGCAGGATAAAACGGCGTTGTTGCCGCTGAATTTCCAGCCGCAGCCACAATAAGCGCATCGCAGTTGTAGGTGGCATAGTTCACAATATCCTTACCAAACTCTGATTGTTCGGTATTTCCCCACGAGCAATTTATGATTTTACAGCCATAAGTCGCCGCATATGCGATTCCTTCATATCCAGCAGTAATTTCAGAGCTATTTTTCGGGCACACTTTTATAGGCAAAATTTTTGTTTTGTAGCCAACGCCAGCTGTACCAAATTCATTATTGACCTCGGCACTTGCAATGCCAGCCACGTATGTGCCATGTTCAATGCCAACGGAATTCATTGGATTGTTGTCGCCTTCGCCAAAGTCCCACCCACGGTAGTTGTCGGTGTAGCCATCACCATCGTCGTCAATGCCGTTAATTGGGTCGTCGAAGTTGTATGCGATTTTGTTTATTAAATCCTTGTGTATGATGTCGATACCAGCATCAACAATGGCAACAATAACAGAGCTGTCGCCTTGCTCCACATCCCACGCGTTCAAGACATTACAATTTTGCAAATGCCACAAATTTCCATTTGCATATTCCGAATCATTGGGCGTAAAAAACAATTCATTCACATACGAAGGTTCGGCGTATTCCACGCCTTTCATTCCATTGAGTTTTGATATAACCAATTCTAAATCAACGTCATTAGGAACATTACACGTATAGATTTTGCTTATATCGACACAATTTTCGCAATCAACCGGAACTATAGAAGTAGGAAATTTTTGTTTTGGTGGAGTCGCTCCAATTGAACGCAAATATGAATCCACGCTTTCTTTATCGTTATTTATTGATATTTCGCTATTCTTTAGTTTTGTTGATGAATATTTATATATAATCACACCGTCAATAATTTTCTTACCATTGTAATAGCCAATGGTTTGTGCAAAGGCAGTACAACAGAGTAGGGAAAACAATATTGCGACGAGTTTTTTCATTTCAGCGTTTGTTTAATTTTCTTTGTAAGCGACGAAGCAAATATAAAATCGTTCAATTCTTGGTTGTCGGTGTGCCAAATATCGTCTTTATTGCCTTCCCACCATTTTTCACCTTTATAAATAAACACAATTTTGTCGGCAATTTCCATCACAGAATTCATATCGTGGGTATTTACAATTGCGGTAATATTGTATTCCTGCACAATTCCGTGGATAAGATTGTCGATTACTATTGAAGTCATTGGGTCAAGGCCAGAATTCGGCTCATCGCATAGTAAATACTTAGGATTCAGAGCAATAGCACGTGCAATAGCCACACGTTTTTGCATACCGCCACTAATTTCCGAAGGGTACAAATTATTTTTGTTGACAACCTCAACACGTTTCAGGCAGAAATTTGCACGCTCGCGGCATTCCTCCTCGCTCATACCCGAAAACATCCGCAACGGGAACATCACATTGTCCTCCAATGTTTCGGAATCGAACAATGCACCACTTTGAAACACCATACCGATTTCCTTGCGGATTTCCTTGCGTTGTTTATCGTTCATTTCAGTATAGTTGCGCCCGTGAAACAGAATGCGTCCTTCGTCTATTTCGTGAAGTCCGACGATGGATTTCATCAACACCGTTTTTCCCGAGCCACTTCGTCCAATTATACAATTAACTTTCCCCTCCTCGAACACGGTGGAAAGATGTTTAAGGATTTGCACATCCTTGAAAGACTTCGATACGTTTTGAACTTCTATCATAATTACAACATTGTGGTAAGAGAAAGGTCGAAAATAAGAACTACAATACTGCTGACAACCACGGCCTGCGTGCTGGCTTGTCCCACTTGCAAGGAGCCGCCTTTTGCATTATATCCGTAATAGCTTGATATTGATGTAATTAATATCCCAAAGAATACCATTTTTATATTCGTAAACGTGATATAAAACGGTTGGAACATAAATTGCAGACCAAGAATAAACTGGTTGCTCGGAACCATGCCCGTAACATCGCCAACAACCCAGCCGCCACCGATGCCGAGAATGATGCTGAGGCAACAAATTACCGGAAACGTGATTGCTCCCGCAATAATTTTGGGTAAGATAAGGTAATTTGCCGAATTAATACCCATAATATCAAGAGCATCAATTTGTTGTGTAATCCGCATCGTACCTATTTCCGAAGCAATGCTCGATCCGACTTTTCCCGCCAAAATCAATGCAATGACCAATGATGAAAATTCAAGGATAATCGCATCGCGCGTTCCCAAGCCAACCAAATACTGCGGCAGCACAGGATTTTCCATATTAATGGCAAGCTGAAGCGCCATCACGCCACCCATAAAAAAGGAAATTATTGACACAATTCCAACTGAGTCATATCCCACGGCAACAATCTCCTTTCCGACATTGCGCCAAAACATTCGTTTTTCGTCAGGCCAGCCGATTGCTTTTTTCATCAGCAACACATACCGGCCGATATGATAGAAGAATTTCATTCGTATGATTTTGAAGGCATAAAAATAGTAAAAATTGACTACATTGCAGTAATTATGGGAAAAATTCTGAGGATAGAAAAAAATAATGTTTAGGTGAGGATTCTTATGTAATCAAAAAAAGTAGTACATTAGACCGATTTTTTAATACGATAATGAAGATAATAATAGCAGGAGCGGGCGAGGTCGGACAGCATTTAGCGAGAATCCTTGCCGACGACAAGCACGATGTAACTGTGATTGACGTGGATTCACAGAACTTAAAGCAGTTGTCGTTGCACTTGGATATTTTGACGGTGCAAGGCTCTGCATTGACAATTTCGGTGCTCAACGAGGCCGGCGTTGCCAATTGTGATTTGTATATAGCAGTGACCCATTTCCCCGAAATGAACGTTGCTTCGGCTGTGATAGCGAAAAAACTTGGCGCTCCACACACCATTGCCCGCGTCCGCGACCCGGAATTGTTGCTCGAAAAAAATAAAAAACTGTTCCGTGAAATTGGAATAGACTCTATAATTTACCCGCAAGCACTTGCTGCTCAAGAAATTGCAACATTCGTCGAACGGGCGGCGACACGAGAATCATTTGATTTTGCCGATGGTTTACTGTCACTGTTTGTACTGAAAGTGGAAGAATCGGCGGCAGTTGTCGGGAAATATATGCAAGAGATTATTCCAACGCAAGAAGAACTGCAGAAATATCGTGTGATTGCCATCAAACGTGGGTTTTCAACCATCATTCCGAAAGGCGACGACATTTGCCAACCCGACGATGTGCTGTACGTGGTGAGCAACCGCCAAGGCGTGAACAAAATGCTCGAAACATTTGAGAAGAAAGATTTGGCAGTTTCGCAAGTGATGATTTTGGGTGGAAGCCGCACGGGACGGGCGACTGCGAAAATATTACAAAAACAGTTTGATGTAAAATTAATCGAACTCGACCCCGAAAAAGCGAAAAAATTATCACAGCAGCTTGAAAACACATTGGTTATCAACGGCGATGGTAGAAGTCTTGATTTACTTGTGGAGGAAGGTATCCGCCAAACAGATGTGTTTATTGCGACCACCAGCAACGCCGAAACAAACATTCTATCGTGCTACTTGGCAAAACGAATTGGCGTGAAACGTACCATTGCCGAAGTCGAAAATGTTGACTACATCGGGCTTGCCGCCGATATGGGCATTGACACGCTGATTAACAAGAAAACAATTGCGGCGAACAGCATCCACAAATATACGTTGAGCAACGCCGCCAACATTTCGCAAACACGCCATCTTACGCAGTGCGACGCGCAAATATTGGAAATTATGGTGAGCGAATCCATGAAAATAACCAGCGACTCGTTGATGAATATCAACAATTTCCCGAAAGACGCTGTAATCGGTGGCGTGGTTCGTGAAAAGAACGGATTTATCCCATCAGGAAAAACACAAATTGAAGCTGGCGACAAGGTGCTTGTTTTTGCACTACCAGCGGCAGTCAACGAAGTGAAAAAGTTTTTTGAAAAATAACACATAAGAAATGAGAACAAAAATTTTACTATCGGTAGCATTGGCACTTGGAATCGCATCGCTGGTTCTGCTGATTTTGAACGCTGCCGACCAAACCACAGTGACCACATTGCTGGTTATTGGACTTGTATGCGTGAGCATTGAATATTTTGCAAGTAAAAAAACTAACAGCGACAACGAACAAGCCGGATGAATTTCAAGCCTGTAATACGAATAATTGGTTTTTTAATATTGTTCGAAGCAATGTTGATGTTGCTTTGTCTGATTCCTGGCATTTATTATGGTGAAGAACTGCGTGGTTTTCTGCTTTCAATTGCTATTTCATTGAGCGTGGGGATTTTAGCAGCCTTCAGCTATCGCAAAACAGCATATTCGGTTGGGCGCAAGGAAGGATATTTTATAGTGGCCGTGGTATGGCTTGCATTTTCACTTATCGGCACAATGCCGTTTTTGTTTACCCATAGCCTCGACTCATTCGTCGATGCATTTTTTGAATCAATGTCTGGATTCACCACCACGGGGGCAACGGTTTTTGCTGACGTAGAAATTTTACCCAAACAAATCATTCTCTGGCGAAGTTTAATGCAATGGGTTGGCGGTATGGGAATCGTCGTGTTAACAGTGGCAGTCATACCAATGTTCGGCGCCGGCGGGATGCAGCTTTATTCAGCCGAAGCAAACGGACCTGCAAAAGACAAAATTCATCCTCGAATTAAAGATACCGCAAGCAGATTATACATATTGTACATTGCCTGTACCATATTGGAAATCATACTATTAGTTGCTGGCGGAAATTCATTTTACGAATCAGTGATTTTGGCGTTGTCCACAATTTCGTCAGGTGGATTTTCAAGCCAAAACGCGAGCGTCGCCAACATGACGCCGTACACGCAATACGTGGTAATGACGTTTATGTTCATTTCGGGTGTGAATTTCGTGGTTCTTTACATGGCTGTCCGCGGGAAATTCCGCATAGTTGCCAAAGACGAGGAACTGCGAAACTACATTTTGATAATTCTTGTCGTTTCATTGGCAATTATTTCTATAAATCTGTGGAAGCATGGAGCCTTTGACGATGTGGAACTCCACATCAGAACCATTGTGTTTCAAGTAATTGCGTTTATCACAACAACGGGGTTCACCATAACCGATTATTCGTTGATGCCCAGCGCATCAATGATGCTTTTCTTTATTCTTACATTTTTTGGAGCTTGTGCAGGTTCAACAAGTGGAGCAATTAAAGTGGTGAGAATCACCGTGTTAATAAAAAACAGCTATTTGGCGCTCAAACAAATTTTGCATCCAAATGCAATCCTAACGCTTCGTTTGAGCAAAAAACCCGTGTCCGAAAAAGTTATTTCCAACGTGTATGCATTTATAGTAATGTATATAGTAATTTTCTTGCTCGGCGCACTGGCGCTCACATTCTTCGGCCACGATTTCTACACGGCATTCTCGGCTTCGGCGCTTTCGATTTCCAATGTAGGAATTGGATTTACACAATCGGGAATGCTCTTAGATTTTAGTTCATTCCCAGCTGCATCGAAAATTCTCCTTTCAATAATTATGTTGATTGGACGATTGGAAATCTTTACAATTCTAATTCTCTTTATGCCAACATTTTGGAAAAAATAACTCAATGGCGACACAAGTATTTGCAGTAACAGGAAATCCAATTTTACACAGTAAAAGTCCGAATATGTTCAATGCGCAATTCAAGCATAACGGATTGGATGCCAATTACATATATCTTGCGGCTGAAACCGCCGACGAAGCAATTTTTCTGTTCCGCGAACTGAACGTAACGGGAATGAACGTAACCTCGCCATTCAAGGAAACAATTGGTTCGTTGCTCGATGTGGTTCACGACGAAGCGCTTATTCTTGGCAGCGTGAACACTATTGTGAACAAAAATGGAGAATTGCACGGCTATAACACTGATTTCTATGGAGTTACACAAAGCTTTATTGATGCAGGAATTTCATTGAAAGGGAAACGATGCGTAGTGCTTGGCGCAGGTGGCGCAGGAAAAGCAGCCGCATACGGACTTCAATCGCAGGGCGCGCAAGTAGTGATAGTGAACCGCACGGAAGAAAAAGGCCGTGCCGCCGCCGAAATAATTGGCTGTGAATATGCAAACATTGAAT
Source organism: Bacteroidales bacterium UBA3754 (assembly GCA_002371705.1). GTDB lineage: Bacteria > Bacteroidota > Bacteroidia > Bacteroidales > UBA1715 > UBA1715. The sequence continues at coordinate 36,356 of DFGI01000066.1, read as the reverse complement.
CATTGCAAACAGTTGTGTCAGAGTGCGATATACTAATTTCAGCCCTACGGCAAAATGTAAATCCAATTCAAGAATCGTGGCTGAATGAAAATATAATTGTATTCGATGCAAACTATAAAGGCTCTCCGTTGGTAGAAATGGCAAAACGGAAAAATTGTATGATAGTTTCCGCCGAGGATTGGCTTCTCAATCAAGCAGTTGCGTCGTACAAATTATTTCTGGGCGCATCACCCGACAAAGCTGTTATGAAATCAGGCTTGACAATGCCTACGCTCGCCGACCGCAACCATGTAGTCTCCACAATAGGCATTATGGGGGCGGGAAAAACCACACACGGCAAACTGCTCGCAGAGGCTATGCAGTTTAAGTTCAAAGACATAGACGATGAAATTGTTGCCAAAGAACATTGTTCAATTCCACAAATTTTCTCAAAAAAAGGGGAAGAATATTTTCGAAAAGTGGAACGTGAAACTCTTTCGGAAATTGTTGCCGCCGACAAACCATGCGTAATTTCATGCGGAGGCGGAATCGTACTACACGAGCAAAATCGTAACATATTAAAACAAAACTCATTAGTGGTTTGGTTCTACGCCACACCACAAACTATAATTAACAGAATATCAATTGACAAACGTCCTCTTTTACAATGCGACAATCCTCTGGAAAAATTGCAGGAATTGTTGGCTTCGCGAATGGATAACTACGTGCACACCGCCCACGTTGTGTTTAGCACAGAAATTCATTCAAAATCGCACGTAACGGAACGTTTGAAAGATGAAATTGGACGTATATGGAACAAAAAATAGTTCGTCCCGGCAAAGTTTTCGGGACAATAGTGCCACCAGCCTCGAAAAGTGTGATGCAACGCGCCATTGCCATTAGTGCATTGGCAAACGGCACTTCGGTTCTACACGGTTACTCGTCGAGCAACGACAGCGACGCGGCTCTGAAAATCGCGGAAAATCTTGGTGCTTCGGTTTCCGTTGACGGTGCAACAGTAACAATCACCGGCGGTCTTCGTCCCCGTTCGCTCGAACTGAATTGCGGTGAAGCAGGATTGGGAATCAGAATGTTCACACCAATAGCATCGTTGTGGCACGAACCAATTACACTGCACGGCGAAGGCTCGCTGAAAAAACGTCCTGTAAGTGCGTTGGAAAGTCCACTGAAACAACTTGGTGTACAAATTTCAACCACCAACGGATTTGTGCCTGTACAGGTTTGTGGCCCTATTCAAGGCGGTTACGCCACAGTTGATGGCTCACTCAGTTCGCAGATTCTTACTGGATTGCTGATTGCCGCGCCATACGCCCGTAAAGATGTGATTCTCAACGTAAAAGACTTGAAAAGCAAACCCTATATAGACATTACGCTTGATATGATGAAGAAATTCGGTGTGGCTGTTGGCCGCCACGACTACGATTCATTCGTGGTTCCTGCTGAGCAATCATACCAAGCACAATCCGTGCAGATTGAAGGAGATTGGAGTGGTGCAGCGTTTTTGTTGGTTGCTGGAGCTTTGAACGGCAACGTTACAGTTGAAAATATTTCCATGGAATCATGCCAAGCCGACAAAGCGATTGTTGATGCATTACAAAAAGTTGGCGCGCACTTGGAAATCAATAATAATTCCATTTCTGTGTCACACAACGAATTACGTGCATTCTCGTTCGACGCAACCGAATGTCCAGATTTGTTTCCACCATTGGTTTCTCTCGCGGCACATTGCCAAGGCAATACGGTAATAAAAGGCGTGTCGCGTTTGGCACACAAGGAAAGCGACCGTGCAAAAGTGTTACAAACAGAATTTGGAAAATTAGGAACAAAAATCGAATGCAATGGTGATGAAATGATAGTGTATGGTGGCACATTACAAGGTGGCAGCATGCACGCCAACAACGACCACCGCATAGCTATGGCTGGTGCCGTTGCCGCTCTGCTTGCAAAATCACCAGTAGAAATCGAAAATCCCGAATGCGTGGCAAAATCATATCCAGAATTTTGGAAAGATTTGGGGCATATCTCTATTTAAAGCATACTTTATAAGTGAAATTTGGCACGCAGGCACGGAAATAATACGCTGCAACGTTGTAGTTATACACTAATTCATCGTTCATTTCATATACTCCAAAATCGTAATAAAGAATGTTCTTTTTAGCATACACATTGAATATACCTAACGAAAGACTTTGTTCGTAATGTTTATGCGGCTTGCCGTTGTAATGCAATGCAATGTCAAAACGATGATATACAGGATAGGTATCTGAATTTCGCTTATTATAAAGCGGAATTTTTTTAACATACCAAATACTCGGTTCATCATACGTGTAATATCCATGTGCAAACGTTCCTGGGCGGCCGCTTGCAAAAACCCACAATGCGCTGAAAGACCACCGTTCCTTGATTCGCTGTGTCAGTTGTAGTTTTATATCGTGCGGCATATCGTATGGCGCACGATAGGGCTCATCCAAAATCTCGGGAATGTTATACATCACTCTTGCGAATGAATAGCTTACAGAGAACTGGTTGCGTTTACCCTCCCTATTGAGCGAAATCTCAAATCCATAGGCATGCGATTTTCCTGCCTTTACCTGCGATTCGGCATACGGATTTGCACGCAAGTTTGCATTGTCGATGTAGTCTATTTGGTTATGTATGTTTCGATAGTATGCCTCGGCAAGCAAACCTATTTTTTTCTTTTTGAGGGTGTAGCCAATGGAAAAATTCTCCGCCTCCATAGGTTTTAAATTTGGTGACGAGCAGAACCACGTCTCAAGCGACGAATAGTTCAATTTGGTGTTCGACAGCGCCTGCATTGACTGCGAAGTACGGGTAAACGAAGCGGAAAATTCCGAATCCTTAATTTTTTTCGCTATGTGGATACGTGGCTCTATGCAGGTGTAGCTGTTCCAAATCCCCGACGATTCCTTATTCTCGGCAATAGCCATTCCGTTGTCAATCGTGTACCACGTGGCGTTCCCGAAATTGTGGTATTGGGTCACACGCAGACCGTACATAAACGTCCAGTTGTTCACCGAAATGGTATGGTTTGCAAACAACGATGGTTCGAACAACTGCATGTCGGAAATGCTGGTTGCCGCATCACCCGTGTTGCCTGGAGTGAGGTGAAAGACCGACGATTGCAGTCCCACCAGTACCTTTTGTTTGTTCGATATGTACCAATTGAGTTTTGATTTTGCTGTATATTCGTTCAAACCTATCAGCCATGTGCGGTCTGTGGAATCTTGTAACTCTGTTTCGTTGCTGTATTTGCTTGCCACAAACGATGTGGTCAGGAACAGCTTCGGACGCAGTTCGCTAATCCATCGTGCGGTTCCGCTCGCATTGAGGGCATCGTTTTCAAAAAGAGGCGGATATTTCTGGTAGTCGGAGCTGACGTAGCTTGAAAGGAATATGCGGTTTCTGTCGTTAATTTTGCAGTTGATTTTCGCGTTCACATCGTAGAAAGTAGGCACGTTGATGCCAAAGTCCCCGTATTTCCTTATGATGTCCAGAATGCTTCGTCTTCCAGCCACAAAGAATGAAGCAACATCTTTTTTGATGGGACCTTCCACGGTCACGTTTGCTGTCAATACGCTCATTAAAGCACTTCCGCTAAATGAGTTAAGATTACCCTCTTTCATTTGTGCATCAAGCACCGACGAGATTCTTCCGCCGTATTCAGGCGAGAAGTAACTGTTGTAAAACTGTACTTCGTTGAGCATGTCAGGGTTGAATGAAGAAACATACCCGTACATGTGCGACACGTTGTAAATGTTTGCCTCGTCAATACGTATCATATTCTGGTCGCGGTTGCCGCCTCTGACGTACATGCTGGTTGTTCCGTCGCCTATTGTTTTAATTCCCGGCATGGTCTGAACCACTTTTATCACATCAGGTACACCGAATGTGGATGGTGTCAGCTCAATCTGCTTTGCGGTAAGACGTTTTGTTACGACATTGGATGTTTGTTGATTGGCATGCACTACAACCTTGTCGATGTCGTATGATTGGCTTGGCAGACGAAAAATTACTCGTGTGTTGCCGCTTACCTGAATGTCCTGCGTTTTGGTCTTTGCCCCAAGACTGCTACATTCCAAGGTATATGCACCTTGACTTAGATGCAGACTGAAAAAACCATATTCGTTCGAAATAACCGCCGTGTTGGTTGTCGCCTCGTAAATTGTGGCACCGACAATGGCTTCGCTGCTTGCACTGTCTTTTACATAACCCGAAACTATGAAATTTTGTGCGAAAACCGAAAATCCTACTAAATTACAGAATAATAGTAATATATATTTATAAAATGTCTTCATGTTAATTAGTATTCAATAATGTTTCCTATTGATTCCGCTAACTGTACCAGTTTCTTTCTACTAAAAATTTGTCTTCTGACATCGCATGCCGCAAAGAATCCCACACCGCCATTGGAAATGTTTGTGGGCATATTTGACGATATGTCCCCAAAATCAAAGTCATTTCCATAATCGTTCTGAAATAAACAATACAAATAATATTCATACGATGGGGAACACGACATTTTCGTGACCACTATAGTATCGGTTAAGTGGGCGTCATCATGGGAACATACTATTTCATATCCAATTTCTCCCATTAATTGCGGTGCCGCTAATTGACGGAAGGAATAACAAAGTTCATCTCCAAAACGATTAAATCCCATGATATATGCTTCCTGTTGTCCGAACAAATAGTTTGGGTATACAGTATGAATCAATTTCTCTTTATGGTCTTCATCCCCCAAAATCTCAACCATACGACACAGTGGACTTCTTTCATTAAATATAATCTCCGAGACTTGGGTCATTATGTCCGTGGCGGTATATGTTTTCCCCTCAACTTCCACCACAAGTTTATGCTCTTGGTTTGGAATACCAGCAAACGAATCTATAGATTCGTAATAGATTGCATCGTATGGTATATTAATAACCGTTGGTATTGGTTTATTATAGTCGGTATAATGAAGATAACCTGTTGTATGCACCTCCTTAAATTCATACTTCTTCCCGGCAACTTCCACATACACTTTTGCACCTCCAACTCTTCTATGCATAAGGGTGTCTTTAATTTGATGCTTCCCAATGTCTGAAGACATATAGAGTTCGCTTAATTCTACTGTACGTGAAACAATTATTGTCTGCCGTTTGTAGTCCGAAGTAATTATGCCTGTGATTGAAATAGTTTTTTCGGAATTTTTGTGTCGTATGATGTTAGAAATGTCTTCATCGTACTCTCCTGTACATGAAAAAAGGGTCACTATAAAAAACAAAAGAGCTATGTATTTGAATGGTTTCATTTTATTGAATAAATGCTGTTTCAAAAAATCAAGAATATGTGGCGTATTGCATATACACCACATATTCTATTCATACTTCAAATATAAATTATATATATTACTTATCTGAATATGTAATTTTGTATTTTTTACTTTTTACAGTTCTTTATTTACCGTGGTTTTGAATATTCCCATAGTTCATATACTAACTTAGTACGATTTTTTTCTTTTCTTGGAGCTGAACAAACCACAAATGTTCCCCATACCATAGTATTATTAGGTCCCTGAACCATCTCAGTACTATCATACTCACGTACAAAAGAATCATTTTTCTTCTTTAATTCCTTCTGATGTGGTGTATAATCGTCAGGATTCCATGCATATCCGTGAAATGGAGTTTCATGGCATTGATCAAAAATCTTGACTTTTATTCCATTACAAAGACCTGTTGCATTATTTGTTACTTTAATTTTACGAGCAATTTCCACGAATTTAACCGCACCCCAACTCTTATAACTACCACAAAGATTCTTTAGCTCGTTATTTGCATAGGGGTTAGGCAAATCTTGCGTGAATAGGAATGAGTTTTGGGGATTCTTCAGATTTACCTGTAAAATTTCAACAATGTATGTGGAATCAATGCCTTCGGGTTCATCTAATTCCTCTGAATCAGGTAGGATCTCCTCATCGGCTTCGGCCTCTGCCTCCATTTTTGCATAGTAATCACTTATGCCCTGTGGGTCACTGATAAAAGTGAAATTACTTGCATCGCAAAGAGCAAGGGTTGCTTCGTCTTTGGCATACACTTTTAACACAAGATTGTCGTCGTTTACGGCATCTTTAACTACAATTGTTTTTCCTTGGTAACCCATAGACACAAGTTCTGGATTGTCTTCAACGGTACCTTGTTTTTCACTACATGCGGTTGCTGCTATCGCAAGCGAACATACGTACAATGTTTTTAAAATTGAATTTTTCATAAAATTTTTAAAAATTTGTTTTTAGTTAATGATAAGATATATATAATTTATATTTTCCCATAGCAAATATAAAGAAAAATATAATAAAACTAAAAATATTTTTTAATAAATTTTTAGTTAGTGTAAAAAGTACACTATGTTAATTTATTGAAAATCAAATATTTTTATTTGTAAAATATTTCCATTCTAAATTCTAGTATTCAATGACGTTTTCCATTGATTCCGCCAATTTTTATTTAAAACTTACCTTGTAAGTGAAATTTGGCACGAACGCACTGAAATAATACGCTTTAACATTGTATTGCTCCTTAATGGTAGTAAGGTTGCCTCCGATGTATGCATAATCTGTTGCAAAATCGTAGTATAGAATGTTCTTTCTACCATACACATTGAATATGCCTATCGAAAAGTTTTGTTCATAATGTTTGTGCGGCTTGCCGTTGTAATGCAATGAAACGTCCAATCGATGATATACAGGATATGAATCTGAATTTCGTTTATTATAGATTGGAATTTTCGTTCCCTTATACTCATAATATCCCTGTGCAAATGTCCCTGGACGGCCGCTTGCAAACACCCACAATGCGCTACAAGACCACCGTTCCTTGATACGCTGTGTCACTTGCAGCTTTATATCATGCGGCATATCGTATGGCGCGCGATAGGGCTCATCCATAATTTCGGGGATGTCATATAAAACTTTCGCGAACGAATAGCTGGCGGAAATCTGGTTGCGTTCCCCCTCTCTATTAACTGCAATTTCAAAACCATAGGCACGAGCATTTCCAGCCTTTACCTGCGATTCGGCATACGGATTTGCGAGCAAGTACGCATGGTCAATGTAGTCTATTTGGTTATGAATATTTCGATAGTATGCCTCGGCGAGCAATCCTATGTTTTTCTTCTTCAGGGTATAGCCAACGGAGAAATTTTCAGCCTCCACTGGCTTTAAGTTCGGCGACGAACAGAACCACGTTTCAAGCGACGAATAGTTCAACTTGCTGTTCGATAGTGACTGCATTGACTGCGATGTTCGGGTAAACGAAGCAGAAAGTTCCGAATCCTTGATTTTCTTCGCTATGTGAACACGCGGCTCCACGCACGTGTAGGAGTTCCAAATGCCAGAAGACTCTTTGTTTTCGGCAATTGCTAACCCGTTGTCAATCGTGTACCATGTGGCCTCCCCGAAATTGTGGTATTGGGTCACACGCAGACCGTACATAAATGTCCAATTGTTCACGGAGATGGTGTGGTTTGCAAACAACGATGGTTCGAACAACTGCATATCGGAAATGCTGTTTGCCACATCGCCCGTTTTGCCCGGAGTGAGTTGGAAAACTGACGATTGCACTCCCACCAATACCTTTTGGTTGTTCGAAATATACCAATTGAGCTTTGATTTAGCGGTGTATTCGTTCACACCAACCAACCATGTGCGCTTTGTGGAATCCAGAAAGTTTGTTTTGTTGCTGTATTTGCTTGCCACAACCGATGTGGTCAAGAACAGTTTCGGACGCAGTTCGCTAATCCATCGCGCTGTTCCACTCACATTAAGTGCGTCGCTTTCCAAAAATGGCGGATATTTCTGATAATCGGAGCTGATGTAGCTTGAAAGGAATACGCGGTTTTTGTCGTTGATTTTGCAGTTGACTTTCGCATTCACATCGTAAAAAGCGGGCACATTGACAATATCACTGAATTTGTGTATAATGTCCAATGTGCTTCGTCTTCCTGCCACAAAGAAGGAAGCAACGTCCTTTTTGATAGGTCCTTCCACAGTTGCGTTTGCTGTTAATATGCTCAGCAAGGCACTTCCGCTAAATGAGTTAAGATTTCCTTCTTTCATTTGCGCATCGAGCACCGAGGAAATTCTTCCTCCGTATTCCGGCGAGAAATAACTGTTGTAAAATCTCACTTCGTTGAGCATGTCGGGGTTGAAGGAAGAAACATATCCATACATATGCGACACGTTGTAAATGTTTGCCTCGTCAATGCGAATCATATTCTGGTCGCGGTTGCCGCCACGGACGTACATGCCAGTCGTTCCGTCGCCTATCGTTTTAATTCCAGGCATGGTCTGAACCACTTTTATAACATCGGGTACGCCAAATGTGGATGGCGTAAGCTCAATTTGTTTTGCGGAAAGATGTTTTGTCACAACATCGGATGTTTGTTGCTGGGCGTGTACCACAACTTTGTCAATATCGTACGATTGGCTTGGCAGACGGAATACTATGCGTGTGTTGCCGCTTACTTGAATGTCCTGCGTTTGGGTTTTTGCCCCAAGACTGCTGCATTCCAAGGTATACGTGCCAGGTTTTAAACGCATACTGAAAAAACCGTATTCGTTAGAAATGACTGCCGTATTGGTTGTTGCTTCGTATATTGTGGCGCCCACAATTACTTCACTGCTCGCACTGTCTTTTACATAACCCGATATAGAAAAATCTTGTGCGATAGCCGAAAATCCTGCTATAACACTGGTTAACAAGAATATATATTTATAAAATGTCTTCATACGTAATCTCTGTTTTAATTTTATTATGCGGTTTGTTAACTATTCTTTTTTAACGAGGTTCAACGATATTACCAATGGAATGTGCTAAACTTGTTAGCTCCCATTTATTAAAATCTTTCCTCTCTACATCGCATGCCGAAAAGAATCCTACACCGCCATTGGAGATGTTGGTAGGCAGATTTGACGATATTTCTCCAAAATCGTACTTACTCGCTTTCAAGTTCTGGAACAAGCAATACAAGAAATATTCATATGGAGGGGAACACGACATTTTTGAAATCGCCACAGTGTCAGTTAAATCCATGTTTTCTAAGTTTCCTGGATTAATTCTTGTGATACCAGAGTTTTCGCTTACTGCTCCTATTAATTGTGGTGATGCTAATTGTCGGAAAGAATAACTTGGGTGTCCAAAATTAGAAATCAGTTCATTATAATTATGGTCTTCTACCCCCAAAAATTGTTTTGCCTCGGGGGTAGGAATTGCTCTAAATCCCATTATAAATGCTTCCTGTTGTCCAAACAGATATTCTGGGTAACACGTAGCAGTGTCCCCCGACCCCTTACCTCCCCAAAGATAAAGATAGAGAGGGCTATTTTCATTAAAAGTAATCTCCGAAACTTGAGGCATCACATCCGTGGCGGTATATGTTTTTCCTTCAACTTCCACCACAAGTTTATGTTCTTGGTTGGGAACGCCAGCAAACGAATCAACGGATTCATAATATATTTCGACGTATGCCATTCCATAATAATTAATTGAATCATGTATTTCCTTAAAATCATACTTTTTCCCTGCCACTTCCACAGATACTTTCGCTCCACAGACTCTTTTGTTCGTGAAAGCGTCTTTAAATTTATTTGGATTACCATCAGAAGACAAATAGAGTTCACTAAAGTCTATTGACCGTGAAACAACTATTGTTTGTTTACTGTATTCCGAGGTGATTATACCTGAAATTGCGATAGTCTTTTCGGAATCTTTACGTTGAATTACGTTTGAAATGTCTTCATCGTACTCTCCTGTACACGAAGTGAATGCTATCAAAAGCAAAAAAATTGAATACTGAAATGATTTCATTTTTTAAAAAGGTTAAATGTAAGGTAGTATATCATTTAATTAGTAATCTTCAATTAATACACAAAGGTAAAGAAAAATAAAACAATATAAAAAGCATTTTTCAACAAAATTTTAGTTAGTGTAAAAAATACACTATCTTAATTTATTGAAAATCAAAAACTTTCGGTTGTTGTATGCAACAGTCATGTTCATTAGAATACATCTTCGTTTAAGGAAGTTTAATACCTATTGTCACTAAAAGAGAATCTTTGTTAGCACAACTTCCCGACTTAGCTGATTGGCGATCTTTCTTTGGGTTCCGTTTCCTTTTGGCATTTTGCTCACGTTCGGCAAAGAAAATACATTTTCTTTGCTCTCACTTAATCGCAAAATTCTTTCGCCGCCGAAAGAAATGGAACATAAGAAATAAAATACGCTGTATTCACGATAAATAAATTCATCCTTCTTTGTTGATTTCTGTTGATAATCTGTATTTTTGTCGCATAAAAAATAAACGACAATGGCTAAATCAGTTCCATTCACAAAAGAACAAATTCAGGAAATCATAAAACAATATCCTACACCGTTCCATATCTACGACGAAAAGGCGATAATTGAGAATGCCGAAGAATTAAAAAAAGCATTTGCATGGAACGAGGGTTTTCACGAATATTTTGCTGTGAAAGCCGCCCCAAATCCTTATCTGATAAAGATTTTGGCACAACACGGCTTTGGTTGCGATTGTAGTTCGTATCCTGAATTGCTCATTTCGGAACAAGTTGGAAATCTTGGCGAAAACATTATGTTTACCTCCAACGACACTGGCGACTACGAGTTTAAGAAAGCCAAGGAACTGGGCGCTATCATCAATCTCGACGACATAACTCACATTGACTATTTAGACAAAGTTGCCGGCTTGCCCGAATTGGTTTCGTTCCGTTATAATCCGGGAAATCTGAAATCGGGAAATGCCATTATCGGTACTCCCGAAGAAGCAAAATATGGTTTTATGGAAAATCAACTCTTCGATGGCTACAAAATGTTGATGGAACGCGGCGTAAAACGTTTCGGTATTCATACTATGGTGGCTTCCAACGAGTTGAACGAGGATTATTTTGCCGAAACGGCACGAATTTTATTCAATCTTGTCGTAAAAATTCACAAACAATTAGGCATTCGCTTCGATTTCATCAACCTTGGCGGCGGTCTTGGCATTCCGTATCGTCCTGAGCAAAAGAAACTCAACGTGTTCAAAATCAGCGAAGGCATTCGCAAGGAATACGAATCGATTCTTGTTCCTAACGGCCTTGCACCTGTGAAACTGTATCTGGAATCGGGACGTTTCATCACTGGTCCTTACGGCTATTTGGTTACGACAGTCCGTCACTTGAAACACACATTCCGCGAATACGTGGGCTGCGACGCAAGCATGAACAACCTTATGCGTCCGGGAATGTACGGAGCATATCATCATATTACCGTGTTGGGAAAGGAAAATCAGCCGTGTGACCACGTATATGACGTGACTGGCTCGTTGTGCGAAAACAACGACAAGTTTGCAATCCAACGCAATCTGCCAGAAATCGAGATTGGCGACATTCTTGCCATTCACGATGCGGGTGCACACGGTCATGCAATGGGATTCAACTACAACGGAAAACTTCGTTCGGCTGAATTGCTTCTCCGCACCGACGGCTCGGTAAAAATGATTCGTCGTGCCGAAACGGTTAACGATTACTTTGCGACACTTGATTTTGACGGATTGAAATCGTTTAAATAAAGATTATACATGTTCCTAAAATAAAACAGAGCCATAAGAAATATCCTATGGCTCTGTTTTTGTATGTTGTTCGAAATTATTTTTTCAATACTTTTCGAGCTGGACGGGTTGTAGCCGATTTCAAACGATATTGGGCAACTTTTGCATCAAGTTCGCCAGTTGATTTGTCGTGAAGAATCAATCGGCTGATTTCCGCTGGCGAATATGCGTTCGGATTCGCTCTACAAATTGGCGTTTGGTGCTCGGTATCGCCAAATGCTTTCGGCGTTTTCAGTGCCTTCAATGTTGACGATTTCAAATCGGTTTTCAATACACCGTTTTCAAATTCAAGTGGCTTGCCGTTTTCAGCTGTTATGAAGTAGAAATTGTTGTCCTCGTTTCCTTCGGCAATTGCATCGAACGCATCAACAAACACCACTAAATAATACCGACCTGTGATTTCAGGCATTGAGTAGGCAATTTCATACGCCTCACCAATTTGACTACCAGGTGCTACGTCAATGTTGTTCCAATAACCACCACACATTGCATCCGTCATATTTTCCGGCAATATATCCATGTGTTCATCATTATCGCCAAATTCATCAGTGTAATAATCCTCATATATGATTTGGTAATCTTTTGCATTGCTTGCATTGTAATACATATATACAGCCGACCATTTCTGGCTTGCTTTAATTGTGTTCGTTCCAGAATTGTAGATTGCATATTCGAAAATTCTATCCTGCTCTGATTCGCCATCTGGATCAACTTTATCCTCCGCAGAATAAGCCAACAAATCATAGCCCGATGTCAAGTCCTCCGAAGCAATGGTGGAACCCGAAAATGAAACACTGCTTTCGTTTTGAGCAACAAACGCAGCAAATACAAAGCTATTCAGGAAGAAATCGTAATCAACCCAAATGCTGCCGTTATCGCCCCACGACGGCCCCCACGAGTTTCTTACACGGAATGCATGTTTATCGTCGTCGTAACCGCTCAATACCATAGCGTGATATGCATGCTGCATACCATCTTTCAAATATGTATCGGATTTAATTACCGATGAACTATTCCACGACATAAACTTATCGCCCAATTTTGCGCCAATCAAGATTGGACGGCCTTGGCTCAGGTATTGTTTAAAGTTATTCACATCTTTGCCCTGGGTTTCGCTACAAATTTTGCGGTAGTTTGCCAATTTCATCGAAGAATTACCTTTTGGCGAAGTTGACGAACAGTTAATTTTTGAATATGGCACAGTTGCCATAGAAGCCGCCCCCTTGTTTATCAAGGCGTTCAAAGCTGGTTCGAAATTTGAACCGTTGCAACCCGTACCTCGCGACGCTGTTGGGATACCTGCCCACAAATCGGCAGGACTTGTTTGGTTCGATGTACTCGACAACTGCGATGAAGACCAACCTTTATCAATAGCATCCAATGCTGTCTTCATGTTATAACCAGTCGCCCAAGCCACGCACGTTCCGTAGTTTCCTTGGTTTCCAATTGGAGGAAATTTCATCGACAAATCCACTTTCTTTGCCAGACCTTTTTCATCTGGGTCAATAATCACGATGTCTTCAGGAATATTGTCCATATCCTCGTCGTCAATCAACCATCCAGAAGCCGCCACAGCCAATATTTCCACTAATATTGGCAACGCGTCACTACACGATTGTAAAAAGATACAACCACTCAAAAGGATGGGCAGGCACAATTTTTTAAATTTCTGTATCATATCGTTCAATTTTTAATTTTCTTGTTTCTGTAGCAAATTTTGTTCCACTTTTAATCGAGCAGGCGCAACCGACTCTCCAACCAGCAATTTTCCACCAACATAGGTATTTTCAAACACTTCGTTCAAATTTTGCAACGTGATGCCAACAAACTCCGCATCATCGTGGAATCGTGCTTGGATGAACGTTGGTTGTTTTTCAAATGTGGAATAATTGAATATAGCCCGTTGACCAACCGTAAGCATATCAAATTCAGCCGATTGCGCGCACTTCATTCCACTTGCGGCAAATTGTCCCTGCACTGTCATTCCCTGAAACGAAACAGATTTTTGGAAAATTGCATTGCGCATATAAACACTACCATTGAATGTTGCATAAATAAAATTTATGTCTTCCTCCGCCTCAATTTCAGAGAAATACGCTTCTTTCGTCCACGCCATCAAATTAATGAACGAAGCCGCTTTGCGGAATTTTGCCTGTTGGAAATTCACAGCACCAATTACTACTGCGTTATCAAACGAAACATCGCCACGGAAATCGCAGTTTTCAAAAATCACATTATTATTAAATTTCGTTTGAACATCAACAGATTTGTATTTGCCTGTGGCAGTAACTTTGCCCATAAAGATACAATTAATAAAGCACACGTTTCCTTCCACAACATTTTGTATCTGATTGGCACTCAGCATTTGAAGTTTTTCGATTGAGGTAAAATCAACATCATCGAGAATGATTTTGTTGGCAATCTCAACATTCTTTCCTTTTTTCAAATCCTTCATAAACGATGAAGCATGAATTTCCTTAGAATCCTTTGCCTGCGCACACGATGAAAGCAACACGCATAAAGCAATCAACACATATTTTTGAATTTTCATTTTTTATATTTTAGAATCGTAAAAATATAAATTTTTCATTTACGAACATTATTTTTTCAAAATTGTATTGCCTGCACCTTCAATTTCGTGTTTTTCCCCGAATGATATTTTTGATTGCTGTCGAAATTCCAAAGCCATTCCTTTTTTTGTTTAGACGGAGGTAACGTACAGTATAACAATCTCTTAGTTTCAACAAGAGCATCATCAACGCCAATATTCTCTTCGGCATAATCGGTTATCAAGCACGTTTTTCCTATCGGAAGATTGTCTATATGGAATTGTTGCACGAAATTCCGTACTTGTGATAGTTCTGTTTCACCAACTGAAAATTTATTTTTGAGGTAGTCGCAGAGCAGTATATCCAACTGATTCAATATGTTAACAGAGAAAACAGCATCGTAGTTTTGGCAATCAATCGACAATTTCGCAGACGGTATTTTTTCTAAAAATTCCACAAAAGTCTTGGATTCTTCAGCAAATCCAACTATTCCACCTGTCAAGTCGCATTCCACAAGATGCACGTTCGGATATTTCCGCATACGCACCGTAATTTGTTCAGGATGAACAATATCGAACAAATACACGTGTTGAAATGTTTGTGCCAAATCATCAATGGGGACATCGAGCAACCAACCACTACCAAGCACGGCGGCTGAAGTTTTCGACGAAAGTTGTTGAATATAATCAAGAATATATTGCTTGGTGTTTTGCAAATGGCTTTGCCACTGTTGATTTTCACGCAAAAATCTATTTTGTATGCCCATTTGGTCACGCACATAGCCTGTTTTTCGCGCAATGGCAGACAACGATTTCTTTCTTGCAAATATGTTTTGAATAAAACCCATTGTTGATGTTATCGACTAAATATCTTTAGGATATAATAAATCAGTGTATTTGACATTTTCGTTTATTGTCCATACAGTATCAGAGGATATTGCTTGAATAAAGCCTTTATCTTTTGCAAGATAGATGGTAGAATATTTTTTCCCATGTAATTCCAAAACCTCATAATATGTTGTGGTATCTATCTCAATGGAATCAAGAATAGTGTTAGAAGAGGAAATAATATCGTTGTTGACCGTGTAAGAAAAAGAAACTGTATCGTTCTCAAAGATAAACTGCCCTGTTATATGATTGGTATTGGTGTTAGAACTATTTAGAATGTATATAATATCTTTCTTTTTATTTCTGTCGTATGTTAAATACGAATCGGTTTGTTCTTGTCGTACATTATAAATATTTCCGAATCGAGCAGTATAAGATACTATTTTATCGCATTCACAATCACAATCGTCACACGAAGAAATTTGTGTTGGTTCTGTTACAGAAATCTTTGTTTTGTAAAAAGACCATTCATAATCATTGGGGGTCATGCTCCAGAATACACCTTCTTCTATTTTAGGTATAAAATATGCGTTTCTTTTGTCAAATCCTACACAATACTCTTTTGAACAACAACCACAAAATAGTAATGTTATAATGCATATGTGCCAAACACGTCTCATTTTATTCTCCTATTTTATTTGTTGGCTTAAAATGATACTTCACGGTAATATTAGTTCCAACAGTATTGGCTAGCCATCTGAATGTGTCATAAACACGGATAGATGTTGAAAAATGTAGATTGCCCATAAAAAAGGTGTGTTATAAACACACAAATAATACTAAATAGAATTCGCTTCATTTATAAGAATTTTCTATTTTTTCAAAATAATCTTCCGATAAACCTTTTGATTATCAAATTCTACTTCAACAATACTGTAGTCATGTATATTATCAGGAATATCAAAATACTCTACAGGAGAATACACGTTGTTTTTTTCTATGATTTTTTGACCATTTGAGTTATATACTTTATAAGAATATGATAAAATATCTTTCACTTCAATATAGCATCTGCCTGTTGTTGGATTTGGATATATTATCACATTGTCCATAGGTGTTTCATTAGTACTTAATAACGTATTTTCATCTGTTTGTTCCTCTATACTATATGATTTTGTTGACGCTTCTCTACAACCATATAAGGCAGTAACATCACAAACCTCACGTAAAAATTCTCCACAATTATTTCTTAAAACCAATTCAACCATATAAACACCTTCGCTCTGAACTCCCGTTCCATCCCATAAGGAATTAATACTTCTATCAGAAATTAGCCCTGCATTCTGATATAATAATTTACTTCTTCTATCCCAAACCGTAATAGAATATGAATTTGCATTTTTAGGAAAAATGACAAATTCATGATTACTCACTGTATTCATACACAGTGCATTACTTTTGGATACAATTTCAATGTTACAATCTTGTGCTAAACTAGTGTCTATTTCAGCATATAAAGTGCCTCCAAATTCAACTTCAAATTCAGGAGGAAAATAAATAGAATTTCCGGCCCTTGCACAAATAGTACCATCTTTTTTTACGGAGATTTTATGTGTTTGGGGATTCTGTAAAATAATATTTTGTCTTGCAACAATGTTTTCGTAGTCGGAAACCGTAGTTACATTTAATGAACTTATTGTAGTAGGAGTATTTTTTATTGTTGGAGAAATCCCAATAATAGCCATTGCCTTATCTGTATAATTATCATCTTGTGGCGATATTAAATCAGATAATGTGTAATTAGATGGTGTCCATCCATCTTCATGATAATTATTTTCATAACCCCAGCCCCAATTAATGTAAAAAAAATTAGGATTTTTACGATTATATCCTTCTATCACAAAATAGTGTACGTTTCCCATGTCTCCAAATTCTATGACTTCACCTCCTCTATATAAAACAGGACGACCACAATCTAATTCCGTGCGAATAATATTTTCCCATGCATCTCCATATTCCCACCCTTTATGTTTTATTCCTGTAATTCCTTTATAATTAAAATCGTCAAATGCGTCAACTAAATCCTGTAAAGTCGTAAACGAGCCTGGACAGAAATAATGCATATTACATCTCTCCCCACAGTCACGTAATAATAGAGGTATATCATCCCTATCTCCTTCTTCCAATTGTATAGGCATACGTCGCCAAGGATACGAATTAGGCCATTCCCATTTCCACATTATTTGTCCCATTGCGACTGCTCCACAGCCAGCTGCTCCCTTCTTTCCACATGTACACCCATCAAGAATTGCTGGCAATGTAGGACAATATTTATTATACGATGGATTACATCCTCCATTTGAATTTGTTTCTTGATTCCACAAAACTTCACCTCCTCTGCTTGGTATATCAAGTAATAAAAAATAATCGTTGTTTTCGTAGAGAGAAGAAGATTTTAATAATCTTCTCTTGGGATACAAATAGTTATTCCATTCGTCCACTACAAATATAGAATCGTATGAAAGAGTTCTTAATACTTCCTCTTTATATGACGATAACAACTGTATTAGGGGAGGAGGAAGTTCCAAGTTTTCGTAGAAATGTCCCGATTCTGAATATGCAAATATAGGTCTTGTTTTTGTCGTAGCAGATACTATCGTCCATCCTTGGTTTTCACTAAAGTTTACAATATAATATACAAGAGTATCATTTTTGTATATTGGAATTACATCGTTAATGCTTTTATCATAAATATCTAAAGAGGTCATCAGGTTGATTGAAACGTTCTTAGCATCCTCCATTTGTACGTTTTGCGAAAAGCAAAAGATAGAGTAGCATAATAGTTGGATTACAATCACCTCTTTTTTTAATATGTTATACATAATAGTATTTTTGTGTTATATTTTATTTTACTTCCATGCAATTTGGACAGGTATGACAACCTTGGGTTGAAGAAATTTTTTTTTGTTTCATATATTTTGATAGTTTACCATCTTTAATTATTTTATTACATTTATCCACATTGCTCATCTTTTTGATGGATTTCAACCTATTTGTCGAATAAAATTCCAAATAGGGTTCAAAATCTACAACCAAATCCAACAATTGTTCATCTGTAAGAGTATCTAATGCGTCAGCATGGTCTGTTGTTAAACTTGTAGGAACACATTCACAGAAAAATGTTGGTTCCCATCCATTACGATTTACGACTTCGTCAGCCATAAAATAATTATCACGTAATTTAATTGGTTTCAAGTATTCTTTAACTTCGTCTTTCTTAGGTCTTCGATATATATGGGATCTTGTAGAGTCAACAAATATAAATATTTGATTTGAGTAATCAGCCTTTGCTTTATATATAAACAAAAAATGAGATACTCCAATTTGAAAATCACATGCCACAAAACAAAATGCCATTATAATAAGCAAGATGCAACAACGAAATGTTTTCATTGAGATTACTTTTTCATTTCTAATTCTTTTATTCTCTTTTCTTGTTCAATGATATACAATGTCAGTTCCTCTATTTTTTTGAGTAATATGGCATTCATATCACCCACAGAGATTTCAGAATCCTGTATCTCAGTGGCAGAAGGCACATTGGGCAGATGTTTATTTTTCTTAATATATTTTTCCACTGACGCTAAAGGCATTAACTCGTATGATTTATCAAACACGTAATCAGGCCAGTTACTTTGCAATTTGCAATAAATGCCTTCAGCCACAATAGTACCAGCAACAGCAAGCGTGTATTGGCTTGGATTAGTTGTACCAATTGTTACGGAACCACCGTTTGGATTCAATGCAATTGTTTTATTTTGCTGAGAATTATCAGATGCTTGCATATATGAAATACCTGTATTACTATTTACCCCCAACAACATTGTTTGTTGCGTTCCTTTTACTTGAATAGCATGGTTTCCCGTAGCATTCGATGAATAATCAGATTCTGTACTCAATGTTACATTTCCGTTTCCCGTAACAGAAAAAGTGGTTTTACCCAAATTCGTATTATGGAATGTTAAAAAACGAGTTTTATCAACACCTGTCGCATATATTGCACTTTTATTCGATGGTATATTGGTACTGTTAATTGTTGTATAAGTTCTCAATTGCATTGGTATATCCTTTGAGCCTATGTATATTGTATCAGGCGTCCATTGTAGAGCAATTTTTTCTATATGTTCCCCATTTACAGCTGAAAGATTTCTTCTTTGGCGAATACCCAATGCCCCGCCTTTCCAACCATACAATACAGGACCGTCGGTATCAGTATCGGCAAACAAACGTTTCGGTGGTGCTGGTACATTGGTGTTGTCTGCTATACCATAATAACCAAGCCCTGCATGAGGGTCGCACCCATCACGAAAATAAATATCATTATTGTATAATGACAAGGGCGTTTGACATTCTCGCTGTTGTCCAATATCAATAAACTTTCCTCCTTGTCCTTGAACGATTCCACCACTTCCACTCGCATTAACTGGCGTTGTTGTATCATCGCCATTATTTTGCTGAGCCAGCGAAATGGGGAAATAATCCGTCGCAAATGGATTTGGACATGATTGTGCAGAAGACAATTCACAATCCAAACATTCCCACGCCCAACTATTACTTGCAGGAGATGTAGTAGATGCCCATACCTCTTTCAATAACCGATAAGTGTTTCCTGCGTGCGTTACAGTTGTTGGACTTTCTGGGAATAGCATATAATGGTATGCCACCCATTCACCTGTATAATTGGGAGACACACTCCACAACCAACCATTGTTTACATCATACGGAGTTGATGGCATAAAATTAGACGATGGACTATCATTCAGATATACAACAGTTATTGTCGTACCATTAATTGTCACGGTTACTTCATCGCCCTTTGTATAAACGACATCAGGTGAATATGTATCAGCAAACAAGGAAAGATTAATTGAGAAACAAGCCACTAAGGCACAAAACAACACTCGTAATGTTTTTTTCTTTATCATATTTTGATGTTTTAGGTTTAAGTATTTTATTAATTAACGGCGGCAAAGATATGCTTTAATTCTAAATCCACAAACAATAACGCATCAAAATAGTATTTGTAAGATTGGTATGTTAACAACAAAACTCCACACAGTCAATATGTTTATTGATTTAAAATGGAACCTAAAAACGGATATTTATTTAGAAATCCCCCTATAGTAATCTAATCCCAGCGAATTATTTCGACCGAAGCATCAAGTCAGCCAAAACAATAGCCGTAGCGCATTCCACAATCACGGGCACACGAACGGCGATACATGCATCGTGGCGACCAACAATTTCGAGCGGTTCTACTGCACCCGAGGCAAAATTATATGTGTTCTGAGCCTGCGCAATGCTTGCCGTTGGTTTCACTGCCACACGGAATTCTATATCGTTGCCGTTTGTTATCCCACCATTGATGCCACCGGCGTAGTTCGTTTTCGTTTTTCCCGAAGCGTCAAGTATTGCGTCATTGTGTTCGCTGCCACGCATTTTTGCCGCTTCTATGCCGCTACCAAATTCTATGCTTTTAATAGCTGGAATAGCAAATATTATATGTGCAATTTCCGACTCAACCGAATCGAAAAATGGTTCTCCCAAGCCAACTGGCACGTTTGTGCACGAGCAACGGACCATTCCGCCCACGGAATCCTTCTGTTGCATCGCTTCTTTAATGCATTCATCTATGTCGGTTCTGCCACCAACTTCGGTAAGTTCCGCAGAAATAGAAATTGGAGCGATGATTTTTTTTGCGATAACGCCAGCCGCCACAATACCAAGCGTAATACGTCCAGAAAAATGTCCGCCGCCACGTGGGTCATTGTAGCCGCCATATTTCACCATGCCTGTATAGTCGGCATGACCAGGACGTGGATGGTCCATCAAATTGGAATAATCGCCTGATTTTGTGTTTGTATTGTCAAATAAAATTGTGATGGGCGTGCCACAGGTTTTTCCTTCATACACACCGCTTACAATATGAGGAACGTCGGCTTCGATACGTGGCGTTGTGCCCAACTTTCCCGAGCGACGACGTTGCAAATCCGTTTGGAAATCCTGTTCATCGAGCGCAATTCCCGAAGGACAACCGTCAATAATTACCCCAACTTGTTTTCCATGGCTCTCGCCAAAAATCTCTACTTTGAAGATTATGCCGAACGTATTCATTTACAGTCAGTTATTCTTTTTCTACAATATGCTCATAAATACCATCAAGATATTCCCATTCCAACGCGTTGAAACTACTGTTATGCCATAGGCACACAAAATTTCCGTTGTATTTTTTCACGGTTTCAATGAGCGGGTCTATCCAAGAAATTGCTTCCTCGTGTTTTCGCGCCCGTTGCAATGAAATATCCATCAACGTCAATGGTAATTCTTTGATTTTCATTATAGTGCGTGTTTCGCAATCGAACAAGGAATGTTCTATGCACATACCCGTTCTAAATCCTGGGAAATGAGGATAATACATACTACTATCTTGCTCTATTCCAACTTGTTCCAACATTCGGAAGGTTTGCGGAACGCGCATTTTCAGATAATGTTGTCGGTTGAGTGTCAATTCTTTATGCAAAATTGACGAATAAAATTCTTTATCAGCTTTCACCTTTTCAATATCGGCTTCCAAATAATAATTTGAATGAATACCAACAGTGTGGTTCCGTTCCATAATGGAAGCTATAATGCGCTGACCGCGTTCGGTTTGCAGTTCCCATTCATTGCTTTTGGTGTTCAAGAAATAGAAAACCGACTTCAATCCGTGGCGTTCGCTCAAATCCATCAATTTTGCGTACACATCGTATGGGTCTTGCGCATTTTGACGCATTTTCAGCGACGATTTGAATGTTCGAATCGACATTCGTTTTAGCAAATCGGCGCAACAACTTTTCAGAAAATCAATTGGTCGTCCCCATTTGTACAAATAGTCCACATCGTGGCTTATTGTCTTAGTAAATGTATGACATTGAGGAACTTCCCAACCATATTCAGCAAAAAACTGCCGCACTAATTCCGCATAAATATGAACAACAGGTTTTTGTATGATGTTATATTTCACCGCGAAAGCATCTTTTTCAGGGAATCGTCCCCATCGGTCGTAGGATTCAGAAATCATTTCTTCCCAGCGACTCAACATAAAAAAAGAGCTACCAATAATGTCGCCGCCGCAGTACACATTCCGTTCGTGGCGGGTGAGCGTGTTGTTTCCGTACAAAAACGGAACAACCTCATCGGGAAGCACATTTTTTAGTTCTGCGACCTTTGTCGGCAAATGCTTGCGCGAGCAATATCCAATTGATTCCGGGATATATGTAAAAAATTCGTCGGCAAATTCAACAAACATGCCGTTGGGTAGCACAAATTTATAGACTTGGCTTACCGAAGTGTCAAACAGTTCATACTCCATACCAAGAATCTCGTTAAAAAGCACCTGGAACACGTACTTTTTTTCGGGGAGGAACTTGGATTCCGTATATATTATTATCTTTTGCTTTTGCGACACTTGCGACTTTGCCATCTACATCTTATTTGAAATTCGACTGTATTTTTTGAGCCATTGCAGCCAATTCTTCTTGTGAAGGGGAAAGTTTTGGACCTCCGAAATTCATTTCACCCACCGAGTTTTGCAACGGAATCAGATGAATGTGGCAGTGTGGGACCTCCAAACCAACCACGCCAACGCCAATGCGGGCACAGGTGACGCTTGCCTCAACGGCTTTAGCCACGCGTTTTGCGAACACCATCAACCGACCCAACAAATCATCGTCAACTTCAAATATATATGGTATTTCCTGTTTCGGAATCACCAAAGTGTGTCCCATTGCCATTGGATTTATGTCCAAAAAAGCCAAAAACTCGTCGTTTTCAGCGACTTTATACGCTGGAATTTCTCCAGCAACTATTTTTGAGAAAATCGATGCCATACTATTATCGTGTTATTTCAATTATTTCAAATGGAATTTTGCCAGCCGGCACTTGCACTTCGGCAATGTCGCCAACTTTCTTCCCTAATAGTCCCTTTGCAATAGGAGTATTTATGGAAATCTTTCCGCTTTTGAAATCAGCTTCTGATTCCGCCACAAGAGTGTACTGCATTTTCATATTGTTTTTTGTGTTACGAATGGTAACCTTCGACAATATTTGCACGGTTGAATTGTCTAATTTCGACTCGTCAATAATCCGCGAATTGATAATTGTCTCCTGCAATTTTGAAATGCGTAGTTCCAACAAACCTTGAGCTTCTTTTGCAGCATCGTATTCCGCATTCTCCGACAAGTCACCTTTATCACGGGCTTCTGCGATTTGTTGAGAAATCTTTGGACGTTCAATTGTTGTCAACTGGTCCAATTCCTGTTGCAATTTGCGCAAACCTTCTTCTGTTACATATGAAATTTTAGCCATAAATATAAGTTTACTTTAATTTGTGCAAAACAAAAGGAATCCCGCTTTTTCGGGATTCCCATATTATTTCTTGCAAATATATTAAAAATTTTATTGTAATCCTAATGAAGATTTTCCAATTTCTTTTCCTCCACAGAAAATGGAAATTTGGTACGTACCGATTTCCAATACTTCGTTTGACGCGTCGTAGAAGATTTCAAATTTCACATCTTCATTGTTGTACCCCAATTCTTTCTTTTCGGTGTACATAATTGTTTTACCTTCAAAATCAAATTGGTTGATATTGCTTGCGGTAAGCACTGTGCCGTTTGGAGCAATGATTCTGATAAACAATGTTTTGGAACCAGCTTCAGCCAAATTGTTTTTCAACAACGTACCCGAAACGCCGATTTTTGCCGTTCTGCGTGCTTTTGTCGCAACCTTACCACTCTTGTTGTAGCCTCTTGCCACAATGTCGCTAATCCGCAACTGCGAACCAATTTCAACTTTTTCCGACAACTGCTCAATTTGTTGTGTCTTTTGATAATCAATGATAGTCATCGTGTCGATTTTGCGTTTTTTGATGGAATCTTCGAAACCAAGCGAGTCAACTTTATGTTTTAACATATCGTTTTCGCGGATGAATTGTTCCGCAGTGGCACGCAGCACTTCGATTTGTTTTTTGTACTTCTCCACAAGAGCCGCATCAGCCTTTGCAACAGCCAATTCCGCACGAGTTTGCTCAATTTCAGCAAGACGTTCTGCCAAGACAGAATCCATTTCCTCGTTTGCAGCAACTTGCTTTCTAATTTCGACCTCCAACGAGTCGAGATTGCTCAACAATTTTGCTTTTTCAACATGTGCCACAGCCACAGTATCCTGCAACGTAGCTATTTCAGACTTCAATTGTGTGTTTTGCCACGCAAAAAATCCCAGTCCCAATGCCAATAGAATGGCGAGAACTAAACAAATAACACCAGTTTTAGAGTTCATTTCTTTAATTTTTGTTTCGCAAATGTACATATTTTATCTAACCTAAATGGATTTTTGATTAAAAATTACGGCATTATATTTGTTTAGTACCTATATATTTTTAATTTTGTTAAACTTAATATTTACTCAGATGAAAAAATTAGTTATTTTTCTTGGAATCGCACTTTTGTGCTCGTTTACACTCAGTTCAACTTCAATCTGTAAACAACAACAAAATGTATGGATTTGTTCAAGTTCCACAACTTACCACAAGTCAGAAGCATGCATTGACATGAAAAACTGCACAGGGACAAAGAAACTTGTGGCTGTAAGTGAGGCTACTAAACAAGGTAAAACAGCGTGCGGCGTTTGTTTTCCGTCAAAGAACAATGCTTCGCAAGGACAAAAGAAACAGGCCACAAAGAGAGCAAAAACAACAACCGACAAAACTGCTCCAGCTAACAACAACCAACAGCAGCCTAAAAAACAAGCAACAAAACGTGTGAAAAAATAAACAACTGTTGCTAAAAATAAAAAAGCACAACGGTTTTGACTGTTGTGCTTTTTTTATGCACTTCTATTTATAATGTAGCAATCATACCGGCATTTATTTTCTTTTCGGCATCAAACCTATGTTTGAATCGAGCAAGTTTGGTAGAATATGCTTTGCAACCCTTGCGTGATTGGGTTTGTGACATTCTCTTTTTTCTGTTTTTATTTTAATGGAAATTGACTACTTTTGCATCACTAAAAAAGTATTCGTATGGCAGAGAAACAACGTACTTTATCTCAGAAAGTCTCATTTTCGGGAAAAGGGCTTCATACAGGGAAAGTTGTGACAGCTACGGTTTGTCCAGCCGACCCCAACAGTGGCATTCGTTTTAAACGAATTGATTTGGACGGACAGCCAATCATTCCAGCTCTTGCGGAAAATGTGGTTGACACAGCCCGCGGAACGGTTATTGGCGTAGGCGGCGTAGTGGTGAGCACAATCGAACATATGATGGCTTCGTTCCACGCTCTGCACATCAACAATGCTTTGATTGAAGTCAATGGTCCCGAAGTGCCAATATTGAATGGCAGTGCGAAACCATTTTTTGATGAATTTCAGCGTGTTGGCACAGTAGAACAACAGGCGGAAATTGATTTTTTCGAAATTACCGAAAAAGTCACTTATACGGAACCCGAACGTGGAGTGGAAATTATTGCATATCCAAGTGACACGTTCCGTGTTGACGTGAAAATCAGCTACGATTCGTTTATGCTCCGCAACCAATTTGCGAGTTTGAGCGATTTAAAGGATTTCGGCACTGAAATAGCATGCTGTAAAACATTCTGTTTCCTTCGTGAAATTGAAATGATGCTTGCCGCAAATCTTATTAAAGGTGGCGATTTGGACAATGCCCTCGTGTTTGTTGACAGACCTGTTTCGCAGGAAGAAATTTCCCGTTTATCAAGTTTGTTCAACAAAACAGATGTGAAAATTGAGAAGGAAGGCGTATTGAATAATAGTCCGTTGGCATTCGAAAACGAACCTGCCCGTCATAAATTGCTTGATTTGATTGGCGATTTGTGGTTGGTTGGGCGTCCAATAAAAGGACATATTATTGCAACAATTCCAGGACATAAGGCAAATACTGAGTTTGCAAAAATTCTCCGCAAATGTATCAAATCAACGCCGAAAGTTCCCGCACCAAGAATTGACCTGAACGCAGAGCCTGTTTATGACAATCAGGCGTTGAAAAATTTATTGCCATACCGCTATCCATTCCAGTTGGTTGACAAAATCGTGTCGCTTACCGATAGCGAAGTCATTGGCGTTAAGAATGTTACAGCAGACGAGCCATTCTTTCAAGGACATTTTCCCGCTGAACCAGTGATGCCTGGTGTGCTAATGCTCGAAGGAATGGTACAGTGTGTGGGCGTGTTCGCATTGTCGCACGTAAAAAATCCCGCCGATTATTTGGTGTACTTCTTAAGTGTTGACAATGTAAAATTCAGAAAAAAAGTTTATCCAGGCGATACTATTGTGTTCCAATTGCAGTTGATTCTGCCAGTTCGAAGAGGCATCGCCTATATGAAAGCGTATTCTTTCGTTGCTGGACAACTTGTGGCGGAAGGAGAAATTAAAGCACAAATTACACAAAAAACAAATTAACGATGAATTCTGTAGGAGCATATATCGACCCAAAAGCAGAATTGGGCAAAGATGTGGTTGTGAAACCATTTTCGTATATCTACGATGATGTTGTGATTGGCGATGGAACTATCATCGAACCAAATGTTACAATTATGCCAGGTGCGCGGATTGGCAAAAACTGCCATATTTTTCCAGGCGCGGTGATTTCTGCCGTTCCGCAGGATTTGAAATTTGCAGGCGAACATACCACCACCGAAATAGGCGACAATACGGTAATCCGTGAATGCGTTACAATTCACCGCGGCACTGTCGATAAAATGAAAACCGCTGTTGGAAGCAATTGTTTATTAATGGGTTACGTTCACATTGCGCACGATTGTATTGTGGGAAACAACTGTATATTTGCAAATTACGCAGCTTTGTCAGGGCATTGTGTGATTGGCGACTACGTGATTATCGAAGGTAAGGCAGGTGCGCAACAATTTATGGTTGTGGGCGACCATGCGTTCATTGGAGGCGGAACGTTTATCAGAAAGAATGTACCTCCGTTTGTAAAAGCTGCCCAAGAACCTATTCAATATATTGGTGTGAATTCCGTAGGACTTTCGCGTCGTGGCTTCTCGGAGGAAAAAATCGCCGAAATCCAAGAAATATACCATATGATTTTCTTGCAAAAAGGCGTTCTTATGAAAGATGCGCTTGAAATGGTTCGTAACCAGATTCCGCAATCGGCAGAACGTGATTCTATCTTGCATTTTATTGAAAATTCACCGAATGGTATTATTAAAAAACCGTAAAATGATGAACGTCAATTATAAAAAATTGCAGCGATGTCTCCTTGGAGTTGTCGCTGTTTTGTTTTGTTGCTCGTGCCACACCGAACCTAAAAAATATATAGAAGTAACTGGCATTGCGCAAGGAACGTATTATCGAGTTCTGTATCAGGACACAAAAATGCGAAAGACGGAATTCGATTCCATTCTACAAAATTTCGACACAACGTTTAGCATATATATTAATGAATCAATCATTTCAAAAATAAACAACAACGATTCCACGGTGCGCACCAATCAACAGTTTCGATATTTTTTCGAACAATCGCAAAGAATTTCCAAGCTCACCGATGGAATGTTCGACATTACCGTTGGACCACTTGTGAATGCATGGCGTTTCGGACCTGACACTACCCATCATAAGTTGCCGAATAAGCAACAGATTGATAGTATTTTACAATTTGTTGGAATGGATAAAATCAAACTTGAAGGCGACAAATGTATTAAAACCGACCCTCGTGTGCAGATAACGGGAAACGCCAATGCGCAAGGCTATTCCAGCGACATAATCGCGCACCATCTTGATTCGCTCGGTGTGGAAAATTACTTGGTTGACGTGGGAAGCGAAATGCGTGTGAAAGGAGTGAACACAAAAGGTAAGAAATGGATTATCGGTATAACCCGTCCAGAGGAAGGAATTGATAATCTGCCAGTTGCATTGCAAAGCGACATTGCGGTTATTTTAGATAATAAATCATTGGCAACATCGGGAAATTACCGCAAGTTTTTCTACAACGACGGGAAAAAATATTCGCACACGGTCAATCCACACACAGGAGAATCATATCCATCTGACTTATTGAGCGTTACCGTCATCGCCGATGAATGTATTGATGCTGATGCCATTGCCACTGCATGCATGGCGATGGGTGTGGAACAATCAAAGCTATTCTTTGTCAACCATCCGCAATATGATGCCGTAATGTTTTACGCCCAAGCCGATTCGTTGGTATTTTACAAGACGAATGGCATTGTGCTTCGCGAGAAATAAATGGTATTATTCCGCCTGCAATCAAGCATACAGATTGCTTGTTAATAACTGAGTAATAACTCATTCCGCTTTTTTGAACTCCAAATAGTGGAGGAAGGTAAATTTGTATTCACAAAAAATGAATATGGATTTTTCTTCTCTCATTCGGCAAGCGTTAGTTGAAACAGGAACGGCGGCAATTCCCCAAGTTGGAACATTTACAATGCGTCGTCAGTCGGCGCGTTTGATTCAGGAAGAAGACATCACCTGCATGCCACCGCAAAATGTGGTTGAATTTTCGAACGATTGTGCTGATTCGCATTCGTTCGTTCAATTTGTTGCTCAAAAGACAAAATTACCAGAATCGATAATCCAAACTGAATTACACACATTTGCGGACTCGGCACAAAAAGCATTGAAAGAAAATATTCCGTATATAATTGAAAATGTGGGTACTATCCATCCAGATGGCAGGTTCATGTCGTCTGTTGCGTGGAATGCCGACGCGTTTGGTTTGCGCAATTTTTCGATACATAAATTATCGGAAGACGAAAAAAAAAAATCTAACCTAACAACTGCGCAAACAATTGCTGGTGTTGCGAAGACACTTTTCATAGCATCACCTATTTTATTTGGTGCATTATTGATACCCAATATTTTGCAAGTTTCGCAAAATCCGCAATTTGCATCAATTTTCCGTCATACGCAGGTGGAGACAGATTTCACATTGCCTGAAGTTCCCCGTCCACACGAATTTAAGTCTGTGGTTAACGTGGAAGAACCAGTGTCGGATTCTGTGGAGCAACCTGCGGCTACAATCGAGGACAAATACTTTGTGGTTGTTGGAACATTTTCTGATATATCGAATGCAAAAAAATTTGCGAAAAAATTGCAGAAGAAAAAATACAATTCAGGCATACTCGAAGGAGAACGCAACAAAGTGTATGTATCAGCTTTCGCCGACAAAGCCGAAGCACAACGATTTGTGCAACAGCTTCGAGGAAAATCCGACTATGCTTCAGCGTGGATTTATGTGAAAAAATCCTAATTACTTCACAATCTTCATTTCGTCAAGCAAATAGCCTGCTCCAGCGAATTTATCAATCACAAAAAGGACATAGCGCACGTCAACGGAAATCGTTCGTTGCAAGATAGGTTCATATATAATATCACCGCTCATTGCTTCCCAGTTTCCGTCAAATGCAAGCCCAATCAATTCGCCGTTGGCGTTTATAACAGGACTACCTGAATTTCCGCCCGTAATATCATTGGTGGTGATAAAACAAACCGGCAACTCTCCGTTCGCATCGGCATATTGACCATAATCCTTTGCATTATACAGTTCCTCGAGTTTTGCAGGAACATGGAATTCAAATTTTTTCTCGTCCTTCTTCTCCATCACACCTTTCAAAGTAGTGTAATATTTGTACGAAACACCATCGGAAGGTTGGTAGCTGGCAACAGAGCCATAGGTTAAACGCAGGGTGGAATTTGCATCAGGATAGAACAAAGAATCAGGATTCATCTTCATAATTGCGTCAACATAAAGTGTTTGTGCCGAATCAATTTCCGAATGGTCTAAAGCATCCTTCACTCTAAAATATTCACTAATTGTGTAACGGAGCAATCCGAACATCGGGTCGGTTATAAATTTCTTATAATCAGGTTTTTCTATAAATTCATTAAAGCGTTTTTCGTCGGTAAATACTGATTTCGCCCATACCGCATCGGCATATTTTGCGACATCGCCGTGGTATTTCTTCATCAACGGGAACTTTTTGTGGCGATAGATGTAATATCCCAGATTATTCCAAGCCCCGTAGGTTAGTGTGATAAATTGTGCTTTGTCAACGTTGGCATCATAATCTTTATAGAACTTCTTTGCCCTATCCTTGATTGCAACCTGAACTTCCTTGACCGCCACAGGGTCGTCAGCGGCAATAGCATCAAGGATTTCAATGCAATCGTACGCGAACATCATAGATTCCACCACATTCAGAAGTCCAATATTCAGAAATTCAAGCCGTGTGTTGAGCAATGCATTCTCGGTGTAGTAGGACGAAAGCGTGTCGAGCATGGCTCCGTATTTCTCAATTCGGCTGGAATCGGCAAGAATCCATTGTTTCAATGTATCCTCCTGCTGTTTTTTCCGTCCAGCAACATCAAGATTTTTCATACCTTTATTTTGTCCAATGCTGTATTTCCAATAGTTGCTGAGCATATCATATTTTGCGGTGTATTTTATGTAGATTGATGTATCGTTGTCCATATATCTATGGTAGGTGTCCAAACACAAATCGCCTATAATTTTTACCGTAGAATTTTCCAAGCGAAGAAAATCGCGCACATCAGCTTCGCAACGGTAGCGGCCTGTTGTGCCTGGGTAACCAAGCACCATAGCATAATCTCCTTCGTTCACACCTTTTAGCGAAACAGGCAAATAATGTTTCGGAGAAAGAGGTTTATTTTTTGTCGAATATTCAGATGGCATCCCCGATTCGTCGGTATATACACGAAGCACGCAGAAATCACCAGTATGACGTGGCCACATCCAGTTGTCGGTTTCGTCGCCATATTTTCCTATTGAACGAGGTGGCGCGCCAACTAAACGTACATCTTTGAATGTTTCGTAGATAAACAGGAAGTATTGATTTCCTTCGAAGAAAGATTTTACCGAAGCGCCATAGGAACACGTGTCGGTAACACTGGCAATTATTTTTTCAAAAATCGATTTCGACGATTGTGAAATTTCCTTTTCATTGTCATCGTCGTACACAGCTGCAGTATCTTGCATTGGAATTTTTGCTTCGTTCAAAGCCAACAGAACCCGTTCGGTCACGTCGTACATTGCAACCACGCGTGTCGCCAAAATTCCTTCGTTTGGCAATTCCTCGTCGGCGTTCATCGCCCAGAACCCATTTTCTATGTAATTATTGGTGATGCTGGTGTGCTTTTGAATCATATCGAATCCACAATGATAGTTAGTGAATAGCAATCCTTGTGGCGAAACCAATTCCGAAGTGCAAAAGAAATTATACGGACGGTCGGCGTTCGAAAGTCCAAGAACCGCATCTTTCAACGATGAATGGTTAATGCTGTAAATCTGTTCTGGCGTGAGTTTGCAACCTTTTTGCTGTAAATTTAATTTGTCAAGCATATTCAGCAACCACATACCTTCGTCGGCAAATAGAGAATTGGTTGCAAAAAAAAGTCCAAGTAGCACAATGTATTTCTTCATATTTCTATTTTTTAGTGTTTAAACGTTATTTGTTTTGCTTTTGTTATATCTAAAATCGTACCATTTTCATACACACAAGTTCCGTTGACGAACGTTTTTTCAATTTTCGATGAAAATGTTGTGCCTTCAAACGGCGACCATCCACACTTATACAATATAGTGTCTTTTGTAACGGGTGTATTTTGCTGTAAATCAATAACAACCAAATCGGCATAATATCCTTTGCGAATATAGCCACGTTGTTCTATGCCAAATAAATCAGCCGGGTTATGACACATTTTCTGAACGATAAGAGGCAGAGTAACAACACCTTGCTTATATAATTCGAGCATTGCCAACACAGAATGTTGCACAAGTGGCATTCCAGAAGCCGATTTTGTATAAGGGCGAATTTTCTCGTCCAACGTATGAGGCGCATGATCAGTGGCAATCACATCAATTTTACCGTCAAGCAATGCTTTACGGAGCGCGTTTCTGTCATTTTCCGATTTCACGGCAGGATTACATTTTATAAGCGCGCCCTTTTCGGCATAATCAGCGTCGGTAAACCACAAATGATGCACACACACTTCGGCAGTAATTTGTTTTGAAGCCAACGGCTCCGAAGAAAACAATTCCATTTCGTCAGCGGTTGACAAATGCAGGACGTGTAGGCGTGTACCGCATTGTTTCGCCAATTCCACAGCCTTTTTTGTTGATTTGTAACACGCCTCGTTGCTACGAATTTTCGGATGGAAATGGAACGGAATTTCGTCGCCAAATTGCGCTTTATATGTGGCAAGATTTTGTTGGATAGTGTTTTCGTCTTCGCAGTGGACCGCAACGGGGATGCGGATTTCGGAGAAAATATTCCGCAAGGTTTCCTCGTCGTCAACCAACATATTTCCTGTGCTTGATCCCATAAAAACCTTTACACCGCACACCAAATTTTTGTCCAGTGCACGTAGTTGGTCGATGTTAGTGTTTGTAGCGCCGAAATAAAACGCATAATTCGCAAACGCCCTTTCCGAAGCAATTGCAAGTTTTTGTTCAAGATTGGGGATTGTGGTGGTTTGCGGAGCCACATTCGGCATATCCATAAACGAGGTTACACCGCCAGCCAACGCCGCCCGTGATTCCGAATATATTGATCCTTTGTGCGTCAAACCAGGTTCACGGAAATGAACTTGGTCGTCGATTGCGCCAGGGATGATGAGTTTTCCTTCACACGAAACGACATCGGAATTCTGCATCACCGAAGATGGCACTTCACCTTGGAACACATCTGTAATATATTCATTTTCAACAAGAATACTTCCTTTAAATTGTTTCCCATCGGTAACTATCTGTCCATTATGAAGAAGAATCGCCATATTATTTCTTAAACCAGCTTTGTATTTTCAATTTAATTACGCCAAAAGCGGCTTCCTTAATAATGCCGCCGCTCATTTTCGACGTGCCTTCCTTACGGTCGGTAAATATAATAGGAACTTCGACGACAGAGAATTTCATATCCCAAATTTTGAATTTCATTTCGATTTGGAACGCATATCCTTTGAATTGAATCGCATCTAAATCCAACGCCTGCAATACTTTAGATTTATAACACACAAAGCCAGCAGTCGCATCGCGAAGAGGCATACGAGTAATAAAACGGACATATTTCGAAGCGAAATACGACAAAAGAACCCGTTTCATAGGCCAATTCACCACATTCACGCCCGTAACATACCGCGAGCCAACCGCCGCATCGGCTCCATCAAGTGCGCACGCATTATACAACCGAATCAAATCGTCGGGATTATGCGAAAAATCAGCATCCATTTCAAAAATATATTCATAGGAATGTTGCAACGACCATTTAAAACCAGCGATATACGCAAGACCAAGTCCTTGTTTTTCAGCACGTTCCAATATATATAACCGTTCAGGGAATTCATCCATCAACGATTTCACTATAGCGCCGGTTCCATCGGGCGAATTGTCGTCAACAACAAGAATATTAAAGTCTTTTTCGTACGAAAGCACACGTCGAATAATCTTTTCGATATTCTCTTTTTCGTTATATGTCGGTATTATTACGATACTATCTGATTTCATACATCACATTTTATGTTCAAAGATACTATTTTTTGGTCAATACGCAAAACAGATTACACAAACTACGTAAAAATAGACGGTAATCGTATAAAAGAATCAAAGATAATTCTATTTTTGCGGCAAGGAATTACTATGAACAGAGTATCGGACATACGCAACCAAACAGTAATCGTGTCGCCGCTCGACTGGGGCTTGGGGCACGCCACGCGTTGTATTCCGATTATTCAAGAATTGATTCGGAACGACAACAAATGCATTATTGCATCGTCGGGACGCTCATTGGAATTGTTGAAGCAGGAATTTCCGACACTTGTGCACGAACAAATCCCTGAATACGGAATTTCGTACAGTACCAATGCGGTTTCCACATTTTTTAAATTATTGATTCAAATACCGAAAGCCTACAGCATAAAAAACAACGAGGAGCGGTTGGCGAACACATTGGTTGAGAAATATGGCGCCACATATTTGATTGCCGACAATCGGTTTGGGATGCACAGCAAACGTTGTAAATCCATATTTATAACTCACCAAATCCGTGTACGGTTGCCATGGATTTTCCGTTTTTTGGAATATCCGTTTCATCTTGTAAACAAAGCAATTATAAGCAAATTTGATGAATGTTGGATTCCCGATTACCGAGGTTCCAAAAACATCTCAGGCATATTGTCGCATAGTTGGAAAATTCCCAACAGCTATTATATTGGACCTCTTTCAGGACGCGAGCGCATTGAATGTGACACCGAATTTGATGTTTTGGCGATATTATCGGGACCAGAACCTCAACGGGGCATTTTCGAGACGAAACTGCGCGAAATTCTACCCAATTTGCCGTATAAATCATGCATTATCCGTGGCGTGGTGGCACACCGCAACAGTTCCACAAAAATTGGAAACTGCAAGATACAGACATTTGCGACGAATGCGGAAATCACAAAACTTATTTGCGGGAGCAAACTGATTATTTCCCGCGCTGGCTACAGTTCGGTGATGGACTACGAGAAGCTGCACTGCAAAGCTATTTTGGTGCCAACGCCAGGGCAATCGGAACAGATTTACCTTGGACATTATTTGGAACCAAAAGAACGCTATTGGTACATCAAGCAACGCCAATTGGCAAAGAAATTGCCCAGCTGCATTGACGAAATTTTAGAGAACGCATAAGATAGATTTGCATTTGTATGCGTTGTGGGATTGGTGGCAATTCCTACCCTTTTCGTGGAAAAATGTAGCTTCCCACAACTGCAACAACGGCGGCGACAACGAATGTCATAAGCCGTACGGTTACAATTTTATCCATTCCCGTGGTTATCCACACAATGGTAAAGAGCATTCCAGTGACAATTGTGAGCACTGCCGCCCCACCGCTGAACCGTTTCCAGAACAGCGTGAGCAGAATCACCACCGAAAACGTGCAGCCAATGCCAGCCCACACGTAGCCCACAATTGTGTAAACAAATTCCGACGATGAGAAAAATGCGACCAAAAGTGCTAAAATTGAAAGTACGGCGGTAACAATCCGCGAAAGTCGAAGACTGTCGTGTTGGTTTTTCTGCAACGGTTTGATAAGATTTTCGGAGAGTTCCGTCGCCGAAAGAATCAGCACGGAATTTGCCGTGGAAATGACTGCCGCCAAAATCCCCGTGACCAAAACGCCCACAATTATTGGCGGAAACAGCGTCGTAAGCAAAATAGGCATAATGTTTTCGCGGTCGGAAATTGCGTCGGGACCGAAAATCGCAATGCCTATCCAACCTATGCTAAGTGCTCCGACGTATGCAAATATTGTCCAGACAATGCCCACGTTACGTCCGATTTTTGCCTGTTTCACGTCGCGGATGGAAATAAAACGGGTGGTAAGTTGCGGAAGTCCGCCCAAGTAGCCAAACATCCACGCAAGCGAGCCGCCTATAAGACAGCCTGCGCCAAATCCGTCGAGTCCTCCGCTTAAATCGGTGAACTGCGGTCCTGCCTTGCTCAAGGCTTCGGTGATGGAATGCGCATAAATGGCACCGTCGGGCTGGTGGGCAATGTAGATGAGTCCCACGATTGGCGTGACTATCAGAGTTACAATCATAACTACGGCCTGAATCACGTCGGTGTAAGCCACGCTCCGAAATCCGCCGTAGATTGTGTATGGGATCACCAAAATCACCAGTGCTATCATTCCCCACGTGGGGTCTAATCCGAACAGATTATTGAGCGTTTTCGCACCGCCAATGAATTGAGCACCAATGTAAAAGAAGAAAAAGAACACAATGGTGATGCTTCCCGTGACACGGATAAGTTGCGCCTTGTCGCCATGCTGTTTCGCTATGAAGTCGGTGAACGTGGTTGCGTCGAGATTCTGAGCCTCGCGTTGGATTCTCCATGCGAGAATGGTCCATGCGAGAATGATTCCCACCACGCAGCCAATTGCTGTCCAAATTTCTAAGAGTCCCGTGGCGTATGCCGCGCCAGGAAGTCCGAGCAAAGCCCACGACGATTCTCCCGTGGCACGTTCCGACAGCGAGGCAACCACTCCCGACAACGACCGTCCCGCAATGGCAAAATCCTGCGAGTTTTTCACCTTACGTCCCTGCCAAAGTCCCCACATAAAGAGAAACAAGGCATACACCACCATTACGACCAAAATCTGAACATTCGTTTCCATCTCAAAAGATTTTGTGCAAAAATAAAAAAATTGAAGAACGCAT
>DFGI01000081.1 GCA_002371705.1 Bacteroidales bacterium UBA3754 | reverse complement strand
GCCGTTCCACGGCCGTGGCGCTATGTCGTTTGCCATGAACGTGGCCGAAATCCTGCGCACGTTACAGCTCTTGGACAAGTATTCATATCAAAATTAAGGAGGGAGGACTATGAAAGTATTAATGTTTGGATGGGAATTTCCACCGCATATTTCTGGCGGTCTTGGTACAGCTTGTCTTGGCTTGACGAAAGCAATGCTGCGGCAAGGTGTGGAAATTATTTTTGTGGTGCCTCGTGCATACGGTGATGAGGATCAAAGTCAAATGCAGTTGGTGGGTGCAAATTCGGTACGAGTGAGAATCAACCACTATCTTTTCGGCGAAACCGAAACAAAAAAATCGAACCTGCAATACATTACTATTGGCTCAAATTTGGTTCCGTACGTAACCGAAGAAGAATATTTTGACATTATTAATAATAAAGTAACAGTTGACCGTCAATTCAAAGTACACTCTTCAGGAGCGACTGGTACAATTGACCTCCGTGGAGGGTATGGCGGCGGCTTGATGAACGAAGTAAGTAGTTACGCATATATTGCAGAGGAAATCGCGCGTCAGTTCCAATTTGACGTTATCCATGCACATGACTGGATGACTTACGACGCTGGTATTGCAGCTAAGAATGTTTCGGGAAAACCGCTTGTTGTGCATGTGCACGCAACTGAATTCGACCGAAGCGGTATGCATGTGAACCAAGTTGTATATGATATGGAACGCCGAGGTATGCAGGCAGCCGATAAAGTGTTGACTGTAAGTAACTTGACGAGAAATATCGTAATCAACCATTATGGTGTTCCTGAATCGAAGGTAACGACCGTATATAATGGTGTTGAGGCAATTGGCGCAAAATCATCTCTCCATTTTGAAAAGTCATTTGATGATAAGATTGTAACGTTCCTTGGTCGAATCACATACCAAAAAGGTCCAGAATATTTCTTGGAAGCGGCAGCTAAGGTGTTGCAACG
The DNA here is from genome assembly GCA_002371705.1 of Bacteroidales bacterium UBA3754. Taxonomy (GTDB): domain Bacteria; phylum Bacteroidota; class Bacteroidia; order Bacteroidales; family UBA1715; genus UBA1715. The sequence goes on along the minus strand of DFGI01000081.1, from coordinate 6,323 downwards.
TAAGAAAAATGTGAAATTCGTGATGGCGGGAAGTGGCGATATGCTTGAAAAAATGATGTGGCGTGCCGCAGAACTTGGTATTTCAAAGAATTTCTTCTTTACAGGTTTTCTTAGAGGTGACGATGTGATACATATGCTTTCGATTAGCGATGTGTATGTAATGCCTTCAGTATCAGAGCCATTTGGGATTTCTCCACTTGAAGCTATGCGTTCCAATGTGCCGGTAATTATCTCTAAACAATCGGGTGTTGCCGAAGTGTTGCAACACGCTATAAAAGTTGATTTCTGGGATGTTGACTCAATGGCTGACGCGATATACGGTATTATTTCGTATGACGCTCTTGGTCAGATGTTTAGGGAATATGGCAAGAAGGAAGTTGACAGCATAAAATGGGACAATGCTGCAAAAAGAATAAAAGAAGTGTATAAAAATTTATCAGAAAATAAGTAAGATATGAAGAACATTTGTGTACATTTTTCGGTTCATCAACCATTCCGGTTACGTTCGTATAGATTCTTTGATATCGGACAAGACCATTATTATTATGATGATTTTTCAAATAAGTCAAATGCGTTGACGTTGGCAAAACGTTGTTACATTCCAATGAACAACTTGTTGCTCTCGCTCATCAATGCAAACAAAAAGGCGTTCAAAGTAAGTTTTTCAATTTCGGGAAGCGCAATTGAGCAGTTTGAGATGTACACACCCGAAGTGATTGAAAGTTTCCAAAAACTTGCAAAAACAGGTTGCGTGGAATTTGTAGCCGAACCAGATGCTCATTCGTTGGTTTCGGTTATTAATGCCGATGAATTCGCACTTCAGGTGAAAACGAATGTTGAAAAAATCGAATCGTTATTCGGCCAGAAACCGAAAGTGTTGAAAAACACAGGTTTGATTTATTCCGACTCGCTTGGTGAACAAATCTATAACATGGGGTTCAATGCCGTGTTGGCTGAAGGTGCCGACCAAATTTTGGGTTGGAAAAGTCCTAACTTCGTGTATTGCAACGATATACAACCTCGTTTGAAAGTTCTGTTGCGTAACTACAAACTGACTGACGATGTGGCTTTGCGTTTCTGTACACGTTCGTGGGCTGAATGGCCTTTGACAGCTGATAAATATGTACACTGGATTACAACATCGTTGGCTAAGGAGGATGTTGTGAATTTGTTCTTCGATTATGCCACATTTGGTGAATACAACCGAGCAGATTCGGGAATCTTCGATTTCTTCTCGGCTTTCGTGGCAATGGCAAGCAACGTGAAAGGCGTGGCGTTTGCTACACCATCGGAGGTTGTGAAGAATTTCCAACCGATTTCGGTGTTGAATGTTTCGCAATTTACATCGTGCGCCGACGAGGAACGCGATTTGTCGGCTTGGATGGGAAACAACTTGCAACAACAAGCAATTGATACGTTGAATTCTTTGCAACGGCTTGTCCGCGCAATCGACAATCCAATTCTTACAAGCGATTGGAACAGATTGCAAACGTGTGAAAATTTCTTGTATATGAGTACGAAGTTTTTCAACCACGAAGCAGGCGCAAGTCCATATCAAACGCCATATGAGGCATTTATCAATTTTATGAACGTAGCTTCCGACTTTGCTGAACGTTTGAACAGCGCTCCAATGAGTACGAAATTCGGAACATTGTCGAAAGAAGAAATTGATGCTGAAATAGCAAAACAAATGGAGATTTTGAAGGAACTCGAAGCGGCAAAGAAAAGTTCTGCGCCAGCAAAATCAGCTGCTTCTTCAAAGAAATCCACTGCAAAAAAAGCACCTGCAAAATCAGCGTCGGCAAAGCCAGCGGAGAAAAAGGCTACGAAAGCACCGAAACCAACGAAAGTTGCAAAGGCAAAAACAACAAAGACAACAAAAAAGAAATAGTAAATAATCTAATATAAACTGTAAATGGCAGCGAATTTAAATCAAAACAGACACAACGAACCGCAATGGAGAAGCGTGATCGTTCAGTCAACATTTCCAAAGAATTTGCAAGATTTGAGTGTTTTGGCAAACAATCTTTGGTGGACTTGGAATTATGAAGCAATGGAATTGTTTCAGGAAATTGACGAAAAACTATGGGCAAAAACTCAGAATCCTATCGCAGTATTGAAAGGTATCAGTTCCGATAGACTCAGTCAATTGGAAAAAAATCAGGACTTTATAGCTCGTTACAATGCCGTATTGAAAAAATACAATGACTATATGGCAGTTGAACCAGATCCAAAAACTCCACGCATCGCATATTTCAGTATGGAATATGGCCTTGACGATTCATTGAAGATTTTCTCTGGAGGTCTTGGCATTTTGGCTGGTGACTATTTGAAGGAAGCCAGCGATACCAACACAAATATGGTGGCAGTTGGTTTCTTGTATAAATATGGATATTTCAAACAAACGTTGTCGATTGATGGTGACCAAATGGCTATCTACAATCCGCAGAATCAATCGGAATTGCCTATCTCTCCTGTAATGGATGCAAACGGCAACCGTGTGATGATACAAGTGGGAATGCCTGGCCGTTTGATGCACGCACAAGTTTGGTTGGTGAAAGTTGGTCGTGTTAAATTGTATTTGATGGACACTGACATTTCAGAAAACCGCGATGACGATAAAAGCTGTACTCACGCACTTTATGGTGGTAACAACGAAAACCGTTTGAAACAAGAAATGTTGTTGGGTATTGGTGGTGTACGTGTGTTGGAAGCAGTTGGCGAAAAATGCGATTTGTTCCACTGCAACGAAGGCCACGCCGCATTCATTAACTTGGAACGTTTGCGTAAATTAATTAAACACGAAAATTGTTCGTTCCCGAAAGCATTGGAAATCGTTCGTGCATCTTCATTATACACAACGCACACTCCAGTGCCTGCAGGTCACGATTCATTCCCTGAGGATTTGATGATGACATACTTGGGTCAATTCCCAGAGCGTTTGAACTTGAGCTGGAATGAATTTATGAATCTTGGTAGAATGTATCCTGACAATAATGGAGAATTCTTCTCGATGAGCCACTTCGCAATCTGCACTTCATGCGGTATCAACGGTGTGAGCCGTCTTCACGGAGAAGTTTCCAAGAAAATGTTCAAAAACTTGTGGCCGGGCTACACTATTGACGAATCACCAATTGGCTATGTTACCAATGGTGTTCACTACGGAACGTGGACTGCAAAAACTTGGCAAGTGTTGTACAAAGACACATTCGGCAAGGATTTCTTGAATAATAAATCAGACGGTACATATTGGAGCAAGATATATTCAGTTCCTGATGAAAAAATCTGGGCTATCCAACAAGCACAACGTGAAAAACTAATCACGTATGCGAAAGATGCACTTCGTAAATCGTGGACGGAGAAATTCGAGGATCCGAAAAAGATGGTTCGCATCAACCAAACGTTGAACAAAAATTCGTTGACAATCGGTTTCGCCCGTCGTTTTGCTACATACAAACGTGCATATTTGTTGTTCAGCAACCTTGAGCGTTTGAGCAAAATTGTTAACAATCCTGATTTCCCAGTTCAATTCGTATTTGCTGGAAAAGCTCACCCACAAGATAAACCAGGACAAGATATTATTAAAGAAATCGTTCGTATTTCGAAACTTCCTGAATTCTTGGGCAAGATTATTTTCTTGGAAAACTACGATATGAACCTTGCAAAACAATTGGTTCAAGGCGTTGATATTTGGATGAATACGCCAACCCGTCCGTTGGAAGCATCTGGTACATCGGGTATGAAGGCTGTGATGAACGGTGCTATGAACTTCAGCGTGCTTGATGGATGGTGGTGTGAAGGTTACCGCGAGGGTGCAGGATGGGCTTTGCCTGAAAAACGCACATATCAAAACCAGGATTTGCAGAACAAACTTGATGCGGAAATGATTTACACTATTTTGGAAAACGAAATCGTTCCATTGTTCTACGACCGTGGCGTTGACGATATTCCTCACGGCTGGATTGGCTATATGAAGAAATGTATTGCCGAAATCGCCCCTGAATTCACAACAAAACGTATGATTGACGATTATAAAGACCGTTACTACAATAAGTTGGGTGAACGTTCGGCAATGTTGAAGAAAGACAACTATAAATTGGTTGACGAGATTGTTGCTTGGAAACAAAAAGTTGCTGATGTTTGGGAACAAATTTTTGTTGAATCGGTTGAAATCGATAAGTCAAACGAACCATTCAAACTTGGTGAACCATACAATGGTACAATCAAAGTTGATTTGAAAGGTTTGAAACCTGAAGATATTGGTTTTGAATTCATTCTTTCGGAACAAAACGAAAGCGATGAACGCGAAATCGTTGAATGCGAACAGTTTAAGTTCTCGGCAATGGAAGGAAACCTTGCAGTTTACAACTTGTCGTTTGTACCAAACCGTTCTGGTATCTTCAACTATGGAGTAAGAATGTTCCCAAAGAACGGATTACTTCCATACAACCAAGATTTCTCATACGTACGTTGGATTTAGTCCGAACGTGCATTCAAAGCGGAAAAGAGCTGCCCAAATGGGTGGCTCTTTTTTTTTTGCTAAAATGCAAAATCTGTAACTATTTTTTGCTTAGAAGTGTCTTCCTAATGTCGCTTTTTTATATCTTTGCGAGATTAATTTGGTGAAATGTTGAATAAACAATTCTTGATTGCTTAGTTTTTGGTAGTCAAGTATTTAAATAAATAAAAGATGAAGAAAAACTATCTTATTTGTTTCGTTACGGGGATAATGTTGGCGTTTCAGGGCATAGCTCAAAATGTAACGTATGATCCGTCTGTGTTTATTGATATTAATATCAATTCAGGAAATCCGAATTGTCCGTTCCCTCAGTTTTTGGAATATCCAGGAGGCGGCAAATCTTTGGCAAAGTACAATGCCGAAGGTGTTACGCATGCCGATATGGAAAAGGCAATGCGTGAAGCCTATGAAATTATGATGCACCGTTGCCGTTACGAGGGAACGTATTGCGGTGTGAGATATATTTCGTTCAATAGTGATGCGGTGCCTGGAAACTATGGAACATTCGTGTCGGAGGGTGATGGGTATGCGTTGTTGGCTGCCGCTATTTTCGCCGACCAAAAAACGTTCAATGGTTTGTATATGTGGGTTCACGATATTCGCTTTTCGGGTGTGGAACGATTCCGTGATGGACGAACAAGAGGAACAAATTCAAATGATTACGGAGGTCCGTATTTGGCGGCTTGGAAGGATAAAACGTTTGACGCACCGTATGGCTCCGACAGCCACTCTGCAACCGATGGTGACGTGGATATTGCTATGGCAATGTTGATTGCCTACAAACAGTGGGGCGAATGGATGATGCAGGACGGACAAGTAGTGCGGGATAGCCGTGGCAATCCAATTTCATTGAAATATGAAGCGCAACGTGTTGTTGGCGCATTGGTTGATACTCTCGGTCAATGGGATAAAGGTAGTGGACAACTTACTGGTATGCTGTGCGGTGTTGTTGGTATTGATGGTTACGAAAAACGTGGTAATTCATGGGGAGAATTGACCCGTTGGAGATTTACCAATGAGGCGAATGCACGCTATCCAGGCGTAAATGGGCCATATAATGGAGGTCCGAATTTGATGAGTATTTATGGTGGTAACTATATTGATTACGATGCTCCCTCGTATTTTGAGGAATTTTGGCGTTGGTTGAAAAATGGCGATGGTGTTGATGACAAAAACCGAACACGGTCGGAATGGGAAATCCACCAGTTCAAACGAGCGGCGGCATCGGGTAACTGGCTGAACAAAAAGGCGTATGACCAAGGTTTGTATGCTTCAATTGGTAGGGTGGAGATGGCGACCGATGGTCAGCCTACGTTTGGCGTGTATGTGGATGGTGAGGACTTCCGGTATCCGTGGCGACATATTTTGGATTATTTGTGGCACGGCGACGCTGATTATGATTGGGATCCTGTGTCTCACCAAGTGATAGCGGGAACAAATAATTCCGAACGCTTGATGGGTGTCCGTCATGCTGGATTGCTGAAAAATCCGTCAAATTCAGGTACTCAAATATGCGCAAAACAAGGCGCAAGCCCTGACCCAGGGCAACCACAATGGTATGGCGTTTCCCAAATCCCTCAGCAGTGGACTCATACAGGTGGAATCACATCAGCGTATCATACCAATTATTCTGTTGGTGCAGGCGCGACGGCCGCTGTGGCATCGGAAGATTTAGAACTTATTGCGGATATTTATCGTCAGTGTGAATTGTTGTGGGATGACAACTCTGGTGCTGCAAAATTTACTAATCCAGCTCAACGTTATATCGGAAGTACACCGAAGTATTTCCATGGTTGGTTCCGTA
>DFGI01000069.1 GCA_002371705.1 Bacteroidales bacterium UBA3754 | reverse complement strand
GGAATACCATATTTCAACACACCGCCAATTTCGTGCAATGCCTCGAACACAGTTACGTCGCAGCCAGCTTTTGCCAAATCGCCTGCACAAGCAAGTCCCGCAGGTCCTGAACCGATAACGGCAACTTTGAAACCATTCTTCGGAGCAACTTCAGGCAACGACATTTGACCAGATTCACGTTCGTAATCGGCAACAAAACGTTCCAAGTTACCAATTGCAACGGCTGGTTTCTTCATCTTCAAATATGTACATTGTGCCTCGCATTGTTTTTCCTGCGGACAAACACGACCGCATACTGCTGGCAACGCACTTGTTTGTTTGATAACTTTTGCGGCACCAAGGAAGTCACCTTTTTCTATATGTTTGATGAAGCCCGGAATGTAGATTCCAACAGGGCAACCATCCATACAAGTAGGGTTAGGGCAGTCCAAACAACGATGTGATTCTTGGATTGCTTGTTCCTTAGTGATACCGATGTTTACTTCTTTGTAATTTTTGCTACGTTCAATAGGATCTTGCTCAGGCATAGAAATTCTTTCAATATTGCCACGATCCTTTGCAGATATTTGTTTCCGCAATTCCTCACGCCAAGCTTGGGCGCGTTGTTCTTTTATAAATTCAAGATCTTTCATATTGCAAGTCTATTTTGTAGTCTGTAAATATTTGTCAAATGCTTCTTTTTCTTCGGCTTTGTATGCACCCATACGCATCATCATTTCGCCCCAGTCAACTTTGTGTGCGTCGAATTCTGGACCGTCAACGCAGACGAACTTAGTCTTTCCGTCAATGCTTACACGGCACGCACCACACATACCAGTTCCGTCAACCATAATGGTGTTCAAGCTGGCGTAGGTTGGAATTTCATATTTTTTCGTCGTCATTGAAGCGAATTTCATCATGATTGCAGGACCGATAACCATACAGAAATCAATCTTTTCCTTTGCTATGGCCTCTTCCATACCGACGGTCACAACGCCTTGTTTTCCGTAGGAACCATCGTCAGTCATAATAATAACCTCGTCGGAACTTTTACGGATTTCGTCTTCCAAAATGATTAATTCTTTGTTACGTGCCGCCAACACGGAAATAACCTTGTTCCCGGCTGCCTTCATCGCTTGAACGATAGGCAATAGGGGAGCGACACCCACGCCACCACCGCAACAAAGCACGGTGCCGAATTTCTCGATATGAGTAGCTTTTCCAAGCGGACCAACCACGTCGTGCAAGTAGTCACCTGCGTTGAGCGATGCGATTTTACTACTTGAAACGCCAACTTTTTGAAGAATCAGCGTGATTGTGCCTTTTTCAACGTCGGCACTCGAAATTGTGAGAGGAATACGTTCACCTTTTTCGTCAACTCTAACGATGACAAAGTGACCAGCTTTTCTCTTCTTCGCGATTTGTGGTGCCTCAACGATAAGCTGCGCCACATTCTCGGAAAGCATTTTCTTGTCTATAATCTTGTTCATTCCTATAACTTTTAAGTCTGGCAAAATTACAATTATTCATTGTAAATCAAAATGTGAAGAATGAAAATTCAAGATTGAAAGTGTAAAATGCGGGAAACACGTAATTGTATAAAAATAATTATGGGGTTAGGGATTTCTATTAGTATGGTCAGTAGGGTTTTTCTTTTGGTGATTGTCTTTTTTATATGTGAAATTTTTACCCAAAAGACACTTGTTGTGTTTGGATTATTGTTACATTTACCATAATTAAATTGAAATAATTTGGCGTATGAAAAAATATATATATTCGTTGTTCTTGTTGGTCTTTGTCGTTGGTTTTCAGGGATTTTCTCAAAACACCATTACATTTCCAATCAATAACAATCCTCTACCTACTGAAACACTACGGATTTTGATGATTGGAAACAGTTTTACCGACGACGTAACCGAATACATTGGTGAGATTGTGCAAAATTCTGGGATAGATCTGGAAACGTGCTGTGTATATAGAGTGACACAGGGTGGTTCTCAACTACAAACATGGAGTGATATGTATATCAATAATACCCATGTCGCACTGGAAAAGAAAGCTGGACTTCTTTCAATGAACATCACAGAAGGGACAATGAGTGAAATTCTTCATCAAAATTGGGATGTGATTTCTTTACAACAACTCTCAAATTATTCCAATGACATTTCAACGTTTTCACCATACTTGGAAGATTTGATTTCGTATATAAAAACAGATTGCACGAATGAAAAGGTTGCCCTTTGCTGGCACCTCACGTGGTCGTATTGGGAGGGGCATACGGCAGCGGGACCAAAAGAATATGTTGGTTGGGAAAGTATCGTTTCTACCGTCAAAGATATGAATCGAACATACGGCATCGATATCATTATACCATCAGGAACTGCGATACAAAACGCACGAGCTACAGAACTCAATACGGAAAAATCTCTCACTCGCGACGGTTATCATATGGATTATGGGATAGGACGATATATCATTGCCTGCACATTATATGAAAGTCTCTTCCAACCTGTTTATGGAACATCCATATCCACTATTTCATGGTATCCAACAAGCATAAGCGAAACAATGGGCATGTTGGCACGTAATTGTGCAACAAATGCTGTGCTGCACTGGGATGAAGCTGAAATCCATAACCACGATTATGCGTTGGATTCTTGGATTTGGGCAGATGACAAAGAATCTGCAAGTGTGAAGTTTATTTGTCAAAACGATGCGAACCATGTTGAAACCGTTGATGCTGTTGTTACTACAGACACAACGCACGCAACCTGTACAACGGACGGCAAAATCGTCTATACAGCGAAAGCTGAATTTGAAGGAAATGAATATGCTGACACAAAGGAAGTTACGCTTGAAAAACTTGGTCACGATTACGCATTGGATTCGTGGTCGTGGGCTGAAGATAAGGAATCCGCAAGTGTGAAATTTGTCTGCGAAAACGATGTAAACCACGTTGAAACCGTTGAAGCCGTTGTCACCACCGACACGACGCACGCAACCTGTACAACGG
>DFGI01000074.1 GCA_002371705.1 Bacteroidales bacterium UBA3754 | reverse complement strand
TCGCCCGACATCAACACCGAGGATTTCCTTGCTGCGGTTGACTTCCTGTCGGTTCAGGAAAATGTTGACGCTGAACGTATCGGAATCATAGGCGTTTGCGGCTGGGGCGGAATGGCAATCAACGCGGCCGCTCTCGACCCGAGAATCAAAGCGACGGTAGCATCAACAATGTACGATATGAGCAAAGTCAATGTTGAAGGATATTTCGAGAGCGAGAACACGCCCGAACAGCGTATGGAAAAACGCAAGGCAATTGCGGCTCAACGTACCGAAGACTTCCGCACGGGCAGCTACAAGCGTGCCGGCGGCGTAATCGACCCGTTGCCCGACGACGCTCCGTGGTTTGTGAAGGATTATTACGATTATTACAAAACTCCGCGTGGCTACCACAAACGGAGTGGCAACTCCAACGATGGTTGGAATGTGACAGGTTGCCAGTCGTTTCTGAACCAACCACTGCTTTGCTACGCTCACGAGATTGCAAATCCTGTGCTGCTGATTCACGGTGAAAAAGCCCACAGCCGCTACTTCAGCGAATACGCATTTGAAAAAATGACAGGCAAAAAATGCGACGGCAAAAGTATGAAAGACGGAAATAAAGAAATTATGATTATCCCCGATGCCGTCCACACCGACCTTTACGACGACAAAAACAACAAGATTCCATACGACAAAATCGAGATGTTTTTCAAGGAGAATTTGAAGTAATTCAGCAATAATACGATGCTATTCTGTTACTTTTTTCATAAATGAAAACGGTAACCGATGTAGAGTTGAAAAAAGGGATTTCCTTGCGGAAATCCCTTAATTGTGCATTGTGAATTATGCATTGTGCATTATTTCATCACCTTTACCATTTCACCATCCACCACTACAAAATACACACCCGATTTGAGGTTTGCATTTGCGATTTTCTGACCCGAAACGGTTATCACGAATGCCGGAGCTTCGCCGTTTACGAGGATTTGGTTGTTGGAAATTGTGATTGCATTCGTTTGTTCCACGTTTGCCACTGCCGTTGCCGTACCTGTGGTGCTAAATGCTCCTGTATATTCTTTGAGTACAGAGCCAGCAGAATTTTTGGCAACAAATTTATACGTATAGTTTGTTCCTGCTGAAAGCCCCGTAACCGTGAATTGGTAGCCAACAACGCCATCCTTGAGTTCGTAACTCTTTGTGGTAGAGAAATCTATGTTCACCAATTGTCCATTCTCGTTGAAATTGAGCGTACAGAACACAGTTCCATTATTTGAGATGGTAAGCGTGTAGGATTTTGCGCCACTATTGAGCGGCATGGAAAACGTAGCCTCGTTGTTCTTTGCCTCAACCGACACGGCATCAGACGAAAGTTCCACCGACTCAGATTCTATACATTTGATATACTTGAAGTTACCCCAACTTGAATGCAAGTCATAGGATTCAACACTTTGGCAGGGCACATATAAATACGCATTTAAGTTCTCAAGTACCTCACCTTCCACTTCGGGTGGTTGCACCGCATAACAAGTTACTTTCTTAAGCGAGGTACACCCCAAAAACGCTTCTTCCCCAATATAATTCACTGAACTTGGAATACTTATTGAAGTGAGACTTGAACAATTATAAAATGCCTCTTCTCCAATCGAAATGACGCTGTTGGGGATTGTTATGGAAGTAATATCATGACCACCATAAAAAGCTAACGCGCCAATGCCTATGACAGTATATGTATTGTTTGTCATTTCAACACTTTCAGGAATAACAATGTCACCAGAATAATAGGAAAACACTGCCTTCTCAGTTTCATCAGTATAATCCCAGTTTTCAGCAATTTCAACTAAATATTTACTCAAAATATTATACTTGATACCGTTTTTTGTAAATTCCAAACCTGCCTCTGATATATCTACATAACAATCAATGGTAATCGACGTAAAATCATTACCTCCAAAAGCACCTCTTCCAATCGAAATGACGCTGTTGGGGATTGTTATTGCTGTCAAGCCGCTACAACCATAAAAAGCAACCTCTTCAATCGAAGTCACGCTGTTGGGGATTGTTGCCGATGTCAAGCCGCTAGAATTATAAAAAGCTTCATATCTAATCGAAGTCACGCTGTTGGGGATTGTTACCGATGTCAAGCCGCTACAATTATAAAAAGCAGACTGCCCAATCGAAGTCACGCTGTAACTATTTCCGTTATATGTCACGGAGGAAGGTATTGTAACATCGCCAGAATATACACCATATCTATCCGGATAAGTTACCTCTACGCCATCATTAACGTAATTGTAACAGATGCCATCAACTTCAAAACTGTACGCCCACACGCTGCTTGCTACAAACAGGGTGAGGAAAAAAGTAAAAAGTTTTTTCATGGCTAAATTATAAAAATTCTACTTCTTTAACTTTACTTAAAAGATCCTCATCACACATATTATTTATTGGTTTGCCTTTATCGAAAGTGAAAACAGGAATATGCTTACACTTTTCTTTCCAGCATAAAACGATTTCCACATGAGGATTGTTTTTTTTATTTGACAAACTTTCTTTTTGAATGTCTAAAACAAGGAACTCAGAATTTAGTTGTCTTTTTTCTATTTGCGTCTTAGACAATTTTAATGCTTTTTCTACAATCGCTAATATTGCATTATCAACACCATCGGGTTCTGGAAATAATATATCATCCGGTCCTATTTCCTTTTTGATAACAGAGATATTATAGTCTTTTGTGATTTTACGAAAATAAATCACGCAATAACCATCAATTACAAGATACCTTACAATTCTTACACTGTCAATATCCAACAATTTCGCTTCTTTAAAATTATTTTCTTCCAGGTTTTTATAATTTTTAGGTTTTCAGCAAAACTAACTATAACTAATTGATTATCAAAGAAAAGTATGTGTGTAATATCCCGACAGAACTGTCGGCAATTTTCCTACACTTTTTCCTGCAAATTGCGTTGCATTTCGTGTTGCAAATCAGTAAAGAAGTTGTGGTTCAACATTTTGCAAATGCGCGAAAGTTGCTCTATGTCAATGGTGGGGCGGCTAAATATGTCGTAGGCAGTGCTGCGGTTGCACGGCAAGGTTTTGGCAAACCACACTACCGTGCGTCCTTGCCGTTTCAGTTCATTATATATTGCGTTCCCTATGTGCATAAAAAAGGCGTCAATTGTTCGTTTATTGCTTACTATTCTGAAGGTATCGCCAAACACCTGTCTCGGATAAGCACGAATCAATCCACGCCAATGCGTGAACTTCAATCGACTTTCCTCTCCGAGACTTAAAATTGGCGATTTTTCAGAATAGAGATTAAAATCTAAAGCTCAATATGTTAATTCAAATCTTTCTGTTTCTTGTTTTTACATTAAAGTTATATATTATGTTCTATTATAAAAATTCCCAATGGCCACCACTAGTATTGCCCAAATGCTTTATAACACCTTTCTGCTGTAAAACAGCAAGGTCTCTTTCAATAGTTCGTTGAACTACCGACAAAACTTCCGACATTTGTTTTGCTGACGCATAGGGATTTTCTTTCAATATATGACATATTTTCTTTTGTCTATCAGTAAGTTGCACTTCCGACAAACTACCGACATTACATCCGACATCTTTTGCATCCAAATCCGTTTTCTGAGATTGTTCTTTTTCCTCGTTTCCATCTTCGTCGTTTTCTGGCATCCAATTATACGGTACAATCATGCGTACATAATTGTTGCCGAACTCGAAATTTTCACGTCCATAGGTACGCATAATGCGGTTCATCCCCGAGCCAAGCGATTCTACCATTTCTACATCACGGAACACACGCATAAGTTCCCTGTTACGAGGCAAACTCACACCATTGAAAAAATCATCTTTCGTCAAACCTAACGGAATCCTGCCTATGGAAGTGATTTCTAAACGGTCGGAAAAAAGTTCTATTTTGGATGGGGCTCCATAAATATAATCGTTATGGACAACAGCATTTATTACAGCTTCTCTTACGGATAACCTGTCCCATTGCGGTGTGTCTATACGCCTTGTCGGTGTAATTTTCGATGACACTTTGTTTTCCACATCAAGTTTGTCAAGCACTTTCCTTGTGGCAGTAATCAGGCAGCAATAGCCGTACTCGTTGTTTGAAATAAGGTCGTAACGGTCTGTGCCTGCATATTTTGCCAATTTCATAGAATTACCATTCTCATCGGCGAGTAGATATGCCACATAATTGTATTTCCCGTCGTCAGTCATCAAATCAAGTGAACGGATAAAATTATCGTTGAGTTGAAACCCTTTTTCGGTGTAGTATATTTTTAGCTGAGCAAAAGTCAAATCCTGTCGCGGCGAAACTACATTTTTGAGTGTGTTGTGCACTTTTCGGGAAAAAAGGTCTTCGATCTGCTCGTTGGTCATAGGTTCGGCTGCCGTACCAACACGCATAAAACATCCCTTCTCCGACAGACCATAACGAGTTTTGTAATAAGGTTTATCGCTTCCACTGGCGATAAAAATCTTAATGACAGAAATATTGTCGATTTCTTCGACCTTGACATCAAACAATCCCATGGGCGAAGGAGATATTCCTGTACGAATGCGGTCCTTGATTTTAAGCATATCCCCATCTATGTCCTTCACGCCGACAGGGAGCCCGTCATCATCAATACCAATATAAATCATTCCTCCTTCATGGTAATTGAGAAAGGCCACAACCTCCTTCTCCAAATCAAGGTCGGGAGTCAGTTCTCGTTTAAATTCTATGCGGTTTGTTTCTATCATTATGGGTGTTTAAGTTGAATTTTATTTCAAATCGTTGTTTTTATTTTACGTTTATACTTTTGCAAATATAGAAATTTTGGGAAAAGTGGAATAAATCTTATAGTGTGTTTCTATATAAAAACAAGCCCCCAAATAAACAATGAAATGTCACACTCCACACAAAACAACGGACATTTGAAGATGGCATTGAGCATTAAAATGTAACCCTCAATTTGGGTAATTCTTTCCGAAATCCGTCCATCGGCATATTTTGGCATTTTGCCGTATATTTGCAAAAACAAAGAAAATGAACGAGATACATTTCGACACTGTTCAGCAGTTCAACGATTTCTATGGTTTTGAAACGTTGCATCCGCTTGTGAGCGTGGTTCGCTACGACAAGCAAATGCCTATTGACGAATGTTTGGTTCACTATGGTGTGTATGCTCTGTTTCTGAAGGAAAACAAGGGTTGTAAACTCTCGTACGGCCGCACCAAATACGATTTCGACGAAATGACTGTGACTTCATTCGCTCCCGGACAAGCAATCCATATTGAGCCGAATCCTGAAGTGCCGAATCCCAAATGGACGGCACTGCTTTTCCACCCTGATTTTCTGGCTCGTACGCAGTTGGGACGGCAAATTTCGCGGTATGAGTTTTTCTCATACTCGAGCAAAGAGGCACTGCATCTTTCCACAAGCGAAATTGAGATTTTCCGCAGCGTGCTTGCTATGATTCAGCAGGAACTGCAACACGCAATCGACAAGCACAGTCGCGAACTGATTGTTTCCAATATAGAACTGTTGCTGAACTACTGCCTGCGTTTCTACGACCGCCAGTTCATCACTCGTGAGGAAATCAACCACGTGACGGTACAAAAATTTGAATCGCTGCTAAACGACTATATTGACAATCACGCCGAAACCCAAGGCATCCCGATGGTGGCATATTTTGCCGAAAAATGCAACCTCACAGCTGGCTATTTCGGAGAACTGGTAAAAGTGGAAACAGGCAAGACAGCGCAAGATTTCATTGCCGACCACATTGTAAACCGAGCCAAGGAATTGCTCAACAGCCAGACGCTCAGCATAGCTCAGGTAAGCGACCGACTGGGATTCGGCTACCCGCAGCATTTTGTGAGGTTCTTCAAACGAAAAACAGGAAAAACGCCGACAGAATACAGGGCGGCATAAAATAACAAACAAACGGAGGAAAAATGTACAGTTTAAATCACAAAGTAACCATAAGTACCTGCAACAGCGAAGGCCGACTAAAACTTTATTCCGCTCTCCAAATGATGCAGGATTGTTCCGAACTGTGGATAGACAGCGAGCCAGGCATAAAACAATATTTTGCCGACCAAAATATGACTCAGGTGCTGGCATTCCGTCAGGTGGAGATTATGCGTGTGCCGCAATACAAGGAGAATCTCACGGTAACAACGTTGGTGTTTGACATGAAACCAATGTTCGGCTATCGCAACACGTTTATTTACGACTCCGACGGAAATCCATGCTACAAAACGTGGAGTCTGGGAGCTTTTATCGACAAGGCAACGGGGCGGCTAAAACGCATTGACGCGGCAACGCTCGAAACAATGGCTTTGGATTCGCAATTGGAAATGGATTACAAAGAACACCGAATTGTGTTGCCCAAGGACGGCGGCGTGAAATACGACGCTATTCCCGTGATGAAATCCGACATCGACTACAACCGACACGTGAACAATGCGAATTACATCCGCATGGCAATGGAACTTCTGCCTGAAAATTTTAAAGTGAAAAGTCTTCGGGTGGAATATAAAATAGCAACAAAATATGGCGAAGTGCTAATCCCTACGGTTTTTACCACAGACGATGTTGTAACGGTTTCACTATCAGTAAACGACAAGGTAAGCGCCATAGTTGAATTTAGTTGTAAATAAAAATCACTTTGCTATGAGATATTTTCCCTTTTTGTTGATTTTAGTCCTATGTGCTTGTTGTTCAAGGAATAACGAAGTCTATGCGGAACAAACTGGCCGAACACTTGTGGCCTACTATAGTTATACGGGCAACGTACGTTCCATTGTTGATGAACTTACCAAGCAGATTTCTGCCGACGTGGTGGAAATCAAGCCAGCCGAAGAAGGTCTCAAATACGAGGAAAACAACTACGCCATCGGGAGCGCTCTCATTTCGGCCATTCGTCAAAATCCAAACAACGCAGAAAGTTATCCTGCAATAAAACCTCTCGATATTGACTTTGAAAAATACGACAATATAGTGATTGCCACGCCATTGTGGTGGAGCAATATGGCCGCACCAATGCAGACGTTCCTTTTTGAAAACGGCAAAGGAATGGATGGCAAAAACATAGGGCTGATTGTGTCGAGTGCGAGCAGCGGCATTCAGTCGGTTGTGGCAGATGCCGAAAGACTCATTCCCAACGGCGATTTTTCCGATGAGCCCTTGTGGATTAACAACAGTAACCGAAATCAAATGCCAACTTTGCTCAGCAACTGGATAAAAACGCTTAACTTTTCCAACAATATGGACGAAAAACTTTACATTACCATAGGCAACACCACACTTACAGCCACAATGGTTGACAACGTTGCCACACAAGCTCTTGCAACTGCACTGAAGGAATCCCCCATCTCGTACGAGGCAACCGACTATGGCAATTTCGAAAAAGTTGGTCCGCTCGGCCGTTCGCTTCCAACAGCAAATGAACAAACAACCACGCAGGCAGGCGACATAGTGCTTTATAATGGCAATCAGATTGTGATTTTCTATGGTTCAAATTCGTGGAGTTACACCCGCATAGGAAAAATCGACAATGTTACGCAAAGCGAATTGCAAACAATTTTGGGCGAAGGCAATTGTACAATCACTTTATCGTTGTCGGTAGAAAACACAACTGAAAATCAAGGAAACAACGAACCTTCGACTGACATTCCCACCATTAAGAACAACGACTCAAATTCTCCAAAATACGATTTGCAAGGTCGAAGAATTGACACACTGGAGAAAGGACAAATTTACATTCAAAACGGCGAGAAACGTTTGAATCTTAACTAACACGCATTATCAAGTCCGAAAAAAATGAGCGATTATTTTGACAATTATTTCAAAGATATGCACACAACCGACAGGCAAGGCATTCATTCCTGTCCCGACTTGATAGACTGCATTCAGCAAATTGGATTTCTGCCGTTGCTCGAAAGCGGCGTGCAAGGTTTTTGCGCAGAAGGGATGATGGCGGAAGAATGTCGTTTCATCCAGTTCGACGACGGCAGTTGGGAATGGCCCTTGTGGACGTGGAAAGGCACGGCAATCAAAGAAGGCAACTGCGTTTACGGCAAATTTTTCAACGGCAAGGCAGGATTCATCAGTCTTGATTGGTGGCCCGACTTCTACAATTGGCGACGTAGCAAAAATCCCCAATTGGAACCTGGCAGCATAGAAGAAGCCATAGTTCTGACGCTTCAGGAACAAGGAAGCATGATAGCCCGAGAACTGCGTGCGGCCTGCGGTTTCACTGGTCCCAAAATGCGTGGCAAATTCGACGCATACGTCAACCGACTACAAATGTCGTGTTACTTGGTCACCGAGGATTTTGTCTATCCAACCGACAAACACGGACGGGAATATGGATTCGGCTGGTCGCTGCTCACAACCCCCGAACGGTTGTTGGGACGTTCCGCCTGTCTATGCCAACGATCCCCCGAAGAATCATATCAACGTATGGCTGAACATCTACACGAATTGTTGCCGCAAGCGACTGAGAAACAAATCAATAAAATGTTGAAGTGACTTTTTCGTCAAACTACAATTCAAGTTTGTAATACACACATTCCGCATCACGGTAAAACTCAGTGGCACCCCAGCGTTGCCAATACTGATGAGTTTTGAGGCGATGAAGCACAGGAATGAAAACAAAGTCGTAGCAAGATTTCAGCTCTGGCAGTATGGAATTGAACATATCGTAGTTCAAACGTGAACCGCGATATGGTTCGGCAACAATGAACGAAAACACAGCCGTGTAGCGACGAGCATTAAGACTTGCAAGCACATCGGGAGCTTCAACGGCAATTTGCGACGATTCTTCTTCAATGCGGTAATCGCTCATATTCAGCAGACCGACCACATTTCCGTCGGCATCGACGGCTTTCACGCTCAGCGGCCAGTTGAAATGCAAGTCGCGCACCCACGATTCCACCTCGTGGCGGTGGAAACCATATTGGCGAACCATCCAGTCAACCGTCAGCTGTGCATCGTCGGCTGTCATTCGCTTTAAGACATAGGACTTGTTAATCTTTACGGTATTGTAGGTCAGCAAAATTTCGGGATGGTACGACAATTTGGACTGCCGAAGACCGGAAATGCCCATATCTTCTTCGCGGTTGAGATAGATGTACTGCTCGGGCAAATGTTCGGCAAACTGCTGGTTTACGATTGCGAAAGCTCCCTCTACGTGACGGTCGGCTTTTTCAACGCACACGTCGAAAGTGTCGGTCGTCACAGCGGCACCATAGGTGAACGCCACCATTCGTCCGTCAACAAAAATGCTTCCACCTGTCATTCCCAACTCGTCCCAATTGGCAAAGACGGTTTCCATTACGCGATGCTCGGCATCAATGGTCATACTTTCTTCTTTCTCCTCCTGCCATATTGCCGTAAGTCGCCGACATTCATCAAAAAGTTCGGGCGAGAGCGGACGATATTCAAAGTCGGGATGTTCTGCACGAAAGTGGTTGACGTGATTACGCTTGGCGCTGAGTTTTTTGCCTCGGAGCGTGGCGAGATTTGTCCGAAGGTAAATATAATCATATTGATTACGACACGGCTCAGTCTTAATCACACATTTTGTATTAAACGTATTGACAGTTTGCAACTGCGAATCTTCAAGACCGATGAGCATGAGATTTTCATCGCTGTCCTTATATAAAGCCGTCAGCAATTCTGGTTGCAAATCACCCTCCACGCAAACCATATATGCCCGTTTCCCCTCGAAGTTGAAGCGAAGCACCACGGCATCTTTCCACACGCACACTTCGGTGTGGAACCAAAACTGCCAACCCACGAGATTGGCAAACGTGTAGTTGCAATTACGTCGTCCTGCCTTAATCGACACCGCCTGCACCGTCTTACGGTCGGAAATTGTCAACGGATGAAAACTCAGCATTGTTGTGATTCTAAAATCCTTGCGAAAATATCAAAATGTTTGCTGTTTGCAACCAAATAAACCGATTATTTCGGTTGCAAACTCTTTCTGTATTCCTGCGGAGACATATTATATAAAAGAATATGAACTCTACAATTACGGTTATCTACACTATGAAAGTAGATAATTTCAAAATAAAATTTATCTTTGCAAAAAAACAGACTATGAACACATTACTTTTTTTAGGTTCTATCGGATTCCAAGAAATTTTAGTCATTGCGCTTATCGTGCTGCTTTTGTTCGGAGGAAAGAAAATTCCTGAACTGATGAGAGGTCTTGGCAAAGGCGTGAAAAACTTCAAAGACGGCATGAACGGAGCCGAAACGAACTCCGAAAATCAAACAAAACCGAATGACGAAAACAAACAGTAACGAACTTTCGTTCTGGGAACACGTTGACGAACTTCGTGGCTGCATAATCCGTATTCTTGTCGCCGTGGTGGCGTTCGGAATCGTCGCATTTTGTTTCAAAGACGCCGTGTTCTCCATTGTGCTGGCTCCCAAAGAATCCGATTTTGTAACCTACCGCCTGTTCAAATCGTTGGGCGCAAGTTTGTCGGATTTTTCCATTCATTTGATTAACACGGAATTAGCACAACAATTTCTCATACACATAAAAATCTCATTTTACATAGGTGCACTTGTAGTGTCGCCCTACATTCTGTTCGCCCTGTTTTCGTTCGTTTCGCCAGCATTGTACACAAGTGAAAAACGGGTTGCGTTGAAGGCGGTCGGCGGCGGCTACATTATGTTCATTCTCGGCGTGCTGTTGTCATATTTTCTTATTTTCCCGCTCACGTTCAGATTTTTAGGCACGTACCAGGTGAGCGACGAGATTGTCAATTTTATTTCGCTCACATCGTACATTGGCACGTTGCTCACGCTCTGCCTGCTTATGGGAATTATGTTTGAACTGCCAATTTTATGTTGGATTCTCGCAAAAATGGGAATCATAAACGCATCATTTCTAAAACAATACCGTCGTCATGCCATAGTTGCAATTTGCGTGCTTGCAGCCGTCATCACCCCCACCGCCGACGCATTCACGCTGTTTGTGGTGGCATTGCCAATTTATATGCTGTACGAAATAAGCATTGGGATTGTGAAACAAACGAAAAGAGGATAATTTTCCCAACAATATGTTTTTATTTTAACTCGCAAACCATAATGTATTCTTCTTCTGTTTCCTTCACTATGGAAAAACCTGCCTTTACATACATATTTGTTGCATAGTTTTCTTTTTGTACAGAAAGTGACACGTTTGCATACCCTATGTGTCGCAAATATTGCAACATCTGACGGAGCAATTCCGTCCCTATACCTTTGCTGCGGAATTCCTTGTACAACGAAATTGCAAGCGAAGGGATTCCATCGCCAACGTGGCCGTAATCATTCATAATTCTGCTCCACACAGCTCCGACTATTTTTCCGTCGGTTTCGGCAACTAAACATTTGTCGTCGGGAAACATTCCAAAATCACGAATGTAGATTTGCAATTCCTCACTTTTTATTATTGATTTTGGTGGCGGATTCGTACCTTCGGGAATAAAAATCGCCTCGTACAAAAAGTCCTCCAACAAAGGAATCTCATCAGACCGTATTTCACGAATTAGATAGTTTTTCGAAGGTGTCATAGTCTTGTTTCTACAGCAAAAGTAAGCATTCTGTTAGAAATAAAAAACATCCTACATTAACCCGTTATACATTAATTTTTTCCGAAGAAATTTATAAATACAATATACGATAATAACTGGAAACACTATTGATAGCAATGGTAAAACTTCCAAATTATTAACACTATTCATATTCTGCAACAATTTAAATATACTTATGCCCCAACAACATACACAAAAATGATGGAATGAATTTGTTGTAATTGCTGGAAAACAAAACAAAAGTACATACATACTCACTTGAAGAGCTTTTTTGTTATATTTCAACTTTTCATCCTTGAAATATTTGTATATTAAATATACGCAGAAATAGTATAACCCTGTAGTAATAATATTCCATATCCAACCGCCATACAATACGAATAACGAAAGACCACCATGCTTGTCACTCCAAAAACAAACAGATATGATTACAATGAGTAAAGCGGTTATCATTTCTGTACAAAAATATGCAATGTAACATAGTAACATAGTCAATAAAAAGTTCTTCGCTGTTTTCATGTCCCTATTACATAACATATTAAAAATAAAACGTAAACCATCAGTAATTCACGTTTTAGACACATCAATCAACCTGATGATTTTTCAATTATTCTCCAGCGAGCGACTTATAGTAATCATCCCGTATGTTCTCAAATTCATTTTTATCGAACATGGCAACTAAAAGAATATCGGATTCTTCTACTTTTAAACATAAATCATACGTTATTATTCTTGCTCCACCGCTTTTTTCCTTATTCTTCGATTTGATTTCCATTCGTATTTTCCGATACCCGCCACCCAAATCAACTCCTATATTAGGATATTTTTCCTCGAACTCTTGTTTGAATGTCTCTAAATCGTCAACAA
>DFGI01000073.1:30521-30851 GCA_002371705.1 Bacteroidales bacterium UBA3754 | reverse complement strand
TTCATCACATCGTCGTATTCCAACAACCGTTTACGGATGCCGAAGAAATTTTCCTCAACTTTCTGTTGTGCGCGTTCAATTGACTTTGAAATCATGGAATGTTGGATAACTTCGCCTTCTTCCAATCCCATTCTGTCCATAATTCCGGCTATACGTTCCGAGCCGAATTTACGCATCAAATCATCTTCCAACGAAACGAAGAACTGCGAACTTCCGGGGTCACCTTGACGACCTGAACGGCCTCGCAACTGACGGTCAACACGGCGGGAATCGTGGCGTTCCGTACCAATGATAGCCAAACCGCCAGCGGCTTTCACGTCGTCGGTCAGT
>DFGI01000073.1:0-30455 GCA_002371705.1 Bacteroidales bacterium UBA3754 | reverse complement strand
TGATATCCGTACCACGGCCAGCCATGTTGGTCGCAATGGTGATGTGTCCCGGTTGGCCGGCCATCGCAACAATCTCTGCTTCTTTTTGGTGCAATTTCGCATTCAAAACCGTGTGGGGCAATTTTCGGCGCGAAAGCATTCTCGACAATAATTCGGAGATTTCCACCGAAGTTGTACCAACCAATACAGGACGCCCCTCTTTAATCAATTCTTCAATGTGGTCGATTACCGCATTGTATTTTTCGCGTCGTGTTTTATAAATTAAATCATCGTAATCCTTACGGATAACAGGCTTATTAGTCGGAGCTACTACGACTTCCATTTTGTAAATGTCCCAGAATTCCTTTGCTTCGGTAACGGCAGTACCTGTCATACCTGCAAGTTTCTTATACATACGGAAATAGTTCTGCAATGTGATTGTGGCGTGTGTTTGCGTAGCCGCTTCCACTTTCACCCGTTCCTTTGCCTCAATGGCTTGGTGCAAACCGTCGGAGTAACGGCGGCCTTCCATAATACGGCCAGTTTGTTCGTCAACGATTTTAACCTGATTGTCCATCACCACATATTCCTGGTCGATGAAAAACAATGCGTATGCTTTCAGCAATTGGTTAATTGTGTGGACACGTTCCGATTTTATTGCATAATCTTGTACCAATTCATCTTTGGCAACAAGTTTTTCTTCAGGGGTTTTGTCAGATTTTTCGATGTCGGCAATTTTGTCGCCAATATCGGGCAACACGAAGAAATTCTTGTCTTCCAAGTCCGACGAAAGGAAGTCGATACCTTTTTCCGTCAATTCTATAATGTTGTTCTTTTCGTCAATAACGAAATACAGCTCATCGGTAATGATAGGCATATATTTGTTATTTTCAGCCATATAGATGTTTTCCGTCTTGTTGAGCAAGGTTTTCATACCTTGTTCGCTCAGGAATTTAATCAACGAATTTGTTTTTGGCAACGCTTTGTAGGCGCGGTACAATAATTTTGCGCCTTCTTCGGCTTCTTTTTTGTCGGACGAGCCGATCAAGGATTTCGCTTCTGCAAAAGTTTTGTTAAATAACGCCTTTTGTGCGTTATACAACCGTTCCACACGGGGACGGTATTCTTCGAACAGTTCATCACCGTTGCTTTTTTTTGCAACAGGTCCGGAAATAATCAACGGGGTACGTGCATCGTCAATCAACACAGAATCGACTTCATCGACAATTGCGTAGTTGTGTTCGCGCTGCACAAGTTCGTCGGGGCGGATTGCCATATTGTCGCGAAGATAATCGAAACCAAATTCGTTGTTGGTTCCGTAGGTGATGTCGGCTTGGTATGCACGGCGGCGGGCTTCGGAGTTTGGCTCGTGTTTGTCGATGCAGTCAACTTTCAAGCCGTGGAATTGGTAAATAGGTCCCATCCATTCCGAGTCACGTTTTGCCAAATAATCGTTGACGGTAACCACGTGTACGCCACGGCCAGCAAGTGCGTTGAGGAACACAGGCAAGGTTGCCACAAGCGTTTTACCTTCACCAGTAGCCATTTCCGCGATTTTCCCTTGATGCAGAATCGTACCACCAATAAGCTGCACGTCGTAGTGAATCATATCCCACGTGACAGGGTTCCCGCCGGCAATCCACGTGTTGCTCCAAATGGCTTTGTCGCCTTCGATTGTAATGTTCGGGCAAATAGCTGCCAAATCACGGTCGTAGTCGGTGGCGGTTGCTTCCACAGATTTGTTTGTGGCAAAGCGGCGAGCCGTATTTTTTACAATGGCAAACGCATCGGGAAGAATTTCATCGAGCGTTTTTGCAATAACCTCGTCAGTCTCTTTTTTTAACTCGTCGATAGTATCATACAACGCTTCGCGTTCTTCAACCGAAGTAATGTCTTCGTCTTCCAATTTTGCCTGCAATTCCGCTATTTTATCGTTTTGCGGTTTTATGGCATCGGCAATTTTCTGTTGCAGTTTTTTTGTTGCCTCACGAAGTTCGTCGGTTGTTCCCGCATTCAATTTTGCTTCAATTTCGTTGATTTTTGCAACCAACGGCAGAATCTCTTTTATATCTTTTTCCGATTTAGTACCACCGAAAATTTTACGTATTATGCTGTTAATTAGACTCATAAGTCAATATTCTTTATAATTTTCAATTTTTAGACCGCAAAGGTATGCAAAAAACCAAAGTTTTTAGATTTTTTCTGAATGTTATTTACAATAATATTGATAAGAAAATGGATTTGTGAAAAGAAAACGGTATATTGCGACTGAAATAACATATTGTATAATTAAATTTTTAGAGAAATGAAAAAATACGTTTGTGAAACATGTGGGTACGAATACGACCCTGAAGTTGGTGACCCAGATAATGGCATTGCGCCTGGAACAGCATTCGAAGACCTTCCTGCGGATTGGGTTTGTCCCCTTTGCGGTGTGGGAAAAGATGAATTCAAACCTGCTGAATAACAAAAATGGCAACCCAAACGGGCTGCCATTTTTTATCATCATATCTTTTGGCAAAAAAGGATTAAAATCTTCATGACGAGTAATTGCACTTTTTGTGGCGCAAATAAAGCATGAAAAAAGGCAATCCGTTTGAATTGCCTTTCTTGAGGTTTGGGGATGGTTTCGACAAGTTAATTATTTTTAATATTCAAATTTGGATGCACGCGGTGCATCCCTACACAAAACAATTGTCAATTATCAACTCTCAATTCTCAATTTTTACTCTTCCATCTTAATCACATCCTCATCCTTGCGTTCATTCAACTTAAGCACAAGTTTTTTGCCTGTGTATGTTCCCGAGCAATACGTACGTTGTGTCAATTCTTTCGGAATGTATCTGACAGTGATTTTTACGCTTTCAGGCATGCCTTTGTACGAACCACGACGCTCGAGAAGTGTAAGGGTTTTCGCCTCATCGTCATAATCCATTGGAATTATGCTGTATTCGCCTTTTTCGTAGTTATAGTTCGTGCCTTCGTCGGAATAGAGTTCAAACGAGCCGTTTGCTCCTGAATATACGTCGATGAAGAGTTCGTCGTCGGGATATTGGTCGGTGTATTCCATTTGCTTGCCCTTAGGAATAATGGAACCTGCTTTTACAAATACCGGCATAAACATTAATGGTGCATTTACATCGATTTCCTGACCACCTTCGTAGAAATCTCCTGCCCAGTCTCCACATTTCCCTATCGAGAACGCATTAAGTCTGTACCAACCCTCGCATTTCGGCAGATAAACCTTACGCGAACGTGCCTTGTATTCCGAAACAGGACAAACCAAGAATGATGGTCCAAACATATACTGGTCGTTGATGTTCAGCACATTGGCATCGTCGAAAAAGTCCATCACAAGACCACGCATAATCGTGTAGTCGGAGTGGTAGGCATGTCCCGCCAATGAATAAATGTATGGCATAAGTCTGTACCGAAGCTTCATATAATTAAGTATCGACTGATATGCTTCCTCGTTTTCGTTCGCAATATTGAAAATTTCGCGGTACGGATATTCTCCGTGAGAGCGGAACAACGGGCAGAACGCACCAAACTGATACCAACGGGTTTGCAGTTCTTTCCATTCCTTTTGATTTTCAATGTCTTCAGGCGTATATTTCGGTTTGCTGCTGTAACGGGACTCAACCGAGAAACCGCCAATATCCATTGTCCAATACGGAATTCCCGACAATGAGAAGTTCACGCCGTGACCGATTTGGTCCTTCAAATCGCTCCAACGGGCAACAATGTCACCGCTCCAGTTTGCAGCACCATAGCGTTGCAAGCCAGCAAAAGCCGAACGGGTAAGGATGAACACACGTTTTTGGTCGGTTTCCTTGCGTTGGTTTTCGTAGATTCCCTTTGCCTGATAAGTTGCATACGGATTGAACATCCGTTCGCCGTTACCCATTGCATTCGGCGTAAGGTCGCATTTACGGTCGGCAACGGTAATGTTGGAGTGCATATCGGGTTCGGTTGCATCGAGCCACCACGCATCGAAGCCCAAATCGTAGATGCCTTTCACCATATCCCAGAACATATCGCGGGCTCCGGGATTGTACACGTCGTACCAGCCGTTTTTAAAGCCCGGCCAAACCCAGTCAAGACGGTTCATATCCACATTGTGGGTGAGAATATACCCTTTCTCGTTCATTTTCTTGTAGTTGTCGGTATGGGCATAGAACTTTGGCCATACCGAAATCATAATGTGTGCGTTGTAGGCATTGTGCAACGAATCGACCATTCCCTTAGGGTCGGCAAAACGCACAGAATCAAATGTTTGCGTGCCCCAGCCGTCGGTTGGCCAATAATGCCAGTCAAGTACGATGTTGTCGAGAGGGATATGCTTGTCACGGAAGGTTTTCACCGTACTGAGAATTTCGTCGGCAGTTTGATAGCGTTGACGGCTTTGCCAGAATCCCATTGCCCATTTCGGCACAATCGGCGCCTTGCCCGTCAGTTGGCGATAGCCAGAAACCACTCGGTCAGCAGGAGTCAGAAACTGGTCTTCGATTCTGGTTCTATAATCCTTCGGATTTTCGCCATACACAAAATAGTAGTCAATTTCGTCGGCTGCCTCCGATGAAAGCGTAAGCTTATTTTGGTCAGGATATGGCGAAAGGTGCGTCAACCCAAGAAAGCCGCCTTCGGTTTTCCATTCCAACTTGAAATCGTGTTTTTCGCCTGCCTTCATATCAACGGTAAACGGATTCGACCATGGATTCCAGTTCTGACGCCATTTGTCCATTATCAACTTGCCGTCAATCCATAATTTGAAATATCCCGAAGCATACAGCAGGAATTTATGCTGACCTGCCTCGTCCGATGCAATTTGACCTTCCCACGTAATTATTCCGTCGTGGTCGCTTACGACTTGTAAAATTGTTGAGTCGGTAATGTTGCTTCTGGAGCCATCGGTTGCTAAGAAAGCATAGTCGATTATATGTTCCGTTTGTTCTTTTACATTATTTCCTTTTAATGCGTAGCTGGCGGTGAGTCCGCCCTCGTTGCCATTTTTGTCGTACAGTTTCAGATCGGAAATCGGCTGATATTCGCGAGGGTCGCCAAAACGAGTTATGGAATAATTGTCCCACAAAATTCCGTAACCTTTGTTTGAATAAAGGAACGGCACGCAGGGAACCATATTGTGTTGGGCAAGTTCCACATCTTTACCCTTGTAGTTCATAAAGCCGTGCTGATGACCGCCCAAGCCGTAGAATGCCTCGTCGTCGGGCGACTCGAATTGGTCACACACACGATAGTAGGAATCCTTGCAATCCTTTACCACACAGTGTTCGTGCTGTTCCTGATTGCCGTGTTCCATCCACGGAAATTCGTCAACGTGTTGGAACGACTTTCCTTTATCGGATTCTTGTAGCAACACGTTTCCATCCATATCCTTGAACGTGACAATACCCGTTTTTTCGTTTACCGAAGCGGAAACAAACGCCGTAGCGATCGTTACAAATCCGTTTTCTTCAGTCACGTTCCAATCGTTGCATTTTTCCTGCGGAAGGACAACGAGACTTTCTTTCTTTGAAAACTCATCTTCAACCGTGGCAGTCACACGGATAATTGTTGGCGAAACCACCTGCAAACGCACCTGTTGCTTGTCGGTGGTGGTGACGATAATACCATTGTCGATTTTCTTGTAATTTTTTGAGCAACTTGTCATAGCCATTGTGCCGGCAAGAACGATTCCGGCGAGAGTTAGAATATGTTTCATACAATTAAATTTTCAAAAATGTGAAAAAACTTTAGCGTACCAAAGATAATTAAATTATTGTAAAAAATACACTAAGGTGCAAATACACGTTCCAACAAAATCGTTTTTCAGTAAAAAATCAACCCGAAAAGAATAATTGTCGAAAAAAAATCTTATTTTGCCACCAAATAAAGGAACGAGATATGAATGAGAATAGCATAGAAAAAATTCAGGCCGAAATAGACAAATACGAGAACGAAGTTGAGTCATTGGAAAAAGTAAAACAATGCTCGGACATTGGCCCGTTCGCAATAAAATATATTGACAAACATGTTCTTGAGTTGAAAAAACGTATTTTCGACTTACACACGGAAATTGATTATTTGGAACGCGATTAATCCGCTCTGTTCTAATTATTTATCGTAAATTTTGCGTCTGGCAAACCATTGGTGTGTGCTTTGATGGTAACGTTGCCATTACCTGTAATTCGTACCAAAACTTGTGCGTAGCCATTGAATAGATTTCGGGTTGTTTTTGGTGCTTTGTGGATAATTTGTACAACGCCGGGGTCTTGGTTCGGAAAATCCCATTGATTTGGACGATGGAGTTTCTGCCCCGTAACAGCAAATTCGTTAATTCCTTGATTGAGATATGATTGGGGAATTTCAACAGACGGCAGTTTGTCGCTTTGCGGCAGATTTGCCTGCAGTAAATGTCCGTTTACAAAGATTGACTGATTATCTAAAATACTTTTGGCAAACAGCGTTACTATGGTCGATTCGGTTAGGCTGTCGATTGTGAACACGCCACGAATGACTTTGAGCGTGTCGGTGTATTCCAGCCAATCCTTTGGCTCGTTTGAAAAAGCGGGAATCCACGAGGTATAATTATAATGTAATGCCGTTTCGGGTCGGTTTTGTAAATTATTGACAGTCAATTCTTTTAGTCCCAATATTTTAGCAAGGGAATATGTATCAGTGAAAACTTCAGGTTCGTGGCTCGAAGGATTTCCGTTGCCCACGCCGATGATTTCTCCTTGACCATCAACAGAGAATGTTAGTGTGTTCATTGCTGTAGGAACCACGTTGCCGTGTTCGTCACGGATGGTTGCCGTGATAATTGCCACATCGTTTTCGGCAACAGATGTGGAATATGCTTCAAGGGTGATGGATTGTTTTTCTAAGTTGGTCTGAATTTTAGAAATGCCCGACGATTTGCCGTCGTTTTCGCCACAAATGCGGTTGCCGTCTTTGTCGTAGCCGATGGCGGAAATAGTTCCGGGAGCATATTTTACAGTCCATTGTGCGTAATCGTTCTTTTCTATCGTTTGTTTGCCGACGGACGTTTCGTTCACAAACAATTCAACTTCGGGACAGTTGGAATACACGAGAATTTCCGCACTGTCGGTTTGCTGTGAATAATTCCAGTTTGTGGCAATGTGGAGCACAGGTTTTTCCGTCCACCACGATTGCAGATAGTAGAAATTATCTTTTTCGTAGCCGCAAAGGTCGGTGATTCCAAATTGCGACACTACGGCTGGATACTCGTATGGCGTGGGTTCTCCGCGGTAATCCAATCCTGTCCAGTAAAACAATCCCGATGCCCACGGATTTGAATCGTAGAATTTCCATGCCTTGCACATTCCCGAATCTTGCGGATGCACTTGTGCACGTGCCATCCAGCATTTGCTGTCGTTTGTCTCGTAAATGCCACGGGTACGTTCGGTGTTACTTTCTTCCGTGCCAATCAACGGCTGATTGGGATATTTTTCGTGGTGGCCAATCACGTCGCCGTGCGAAATATAATTGATACCGCATATTTCGGTCGCCTTGCCGATGCCGTTGTCCCAACCACCGCTCGAAGCTATGGTAAACGCACGGGTAGAATCAAGCTGACGGGCAAAGTTTTCCATATTGCGGGCTATCATAGCACCTTTTTCGTTGCCCTCAATTGCCCATTCTTCGTTGCCGAGCGACCAAATAAAAATTGACGGATGATTGCGGTCGCGACAAATCATTTCTTCTATGTTATGCTGATGTAACTTATTGATACCCATTAATCTGGCTTCTTCCATTACCAACATTCCCATTTTGTCGCACGCTTTCAAGAAATCGGGCGAAGCGGGATTGTGCGACGTGCGGATGGCGTTACAGCCCATTTCCTGCATCTTTGCTATCCGAAATTCTTGAATTGACGGCGTGAGTGCCACGCCAACACCAGCGTGGTCTTGGTGCAGACAAACTCCGCGGACTTTCACAGAACGACCATTTAGGAAAAATCCCTTTTGGGCATCGAAAGCCACTGTTCTGATTCCGACTTGCGTTGAATATTCGTCTGTAACTTTTTGGGAATCAACATTGTAAACGTAGGTTTTTACAGTGTATAAATATGGCGTTCCATAATCCCACACTTCCCATAATTGGGGATTTTTTACAGAAAAATTTGTACGAACACAGTGCGATGAAAATGGCTTGATTTCAATTTCATTTGATTGATTTTCAGCGACAATTGACTGTTCGGCATCGAGAATTTTTTCAACCACAATAATTTTTTGTGCCGTATTTGTTTCGTTTTGAATAGTTGTGTGCGCAGTCAAATCTGCTTTGGAATCGCTGATTTTATCGGTGGTGACGAATGTGCCGTTTCGGGCGATATGCACGGGATTTGTCACTATAAGATTCACGTTTCGGTAAATTCCTGCTCCTTCGTAAAACCAGCCCTCTTCAAACGAAGCGTCGGCACGGACGGCAAGTACATTTTCGCCGCCAAAGTTGAGGTATTCCGTTAAATCGTAGTTGAAACTCGTGTAGCCGCTCGGTTCTTCGCCAAGGTAAAATCCATTCAGCCAAACTTTTGAATTACGGAAAACGCCTTCAAATTCCACCGAAATTTTTCGTCCTTTATATGATGAATCAACGACAAAAGTTTTTCGATACCAGCCAATGCTGTTCTCCGGATAATTGTTCCCGATTGCTTTAGAGCCGTGGCTCACGCTGCCATTGGGTGCAAACGGCAGTTCCACGCACCAGTCGTGGGGAACGTCAACGGTGCGCCACATTCTGTCGTCGAACCCCGTATTCGCAGGTCCGTCGCCGAATCCAGCTTTTGTTACGTATGAAAAATATGAAGTTCCGTTGTTGAAATCCATAGAAC
Organism: Bacteroidales bacterium UBA3754; assembly: GCA_002371705.1. Taxonomy (GTDB): domain Bacteria; phylum Bacteroidota; class Bacteroidia; order Bacteroidales; family UBA1715; genus UBA1715. The sequence goes on along the minus strand of DFGI01000073.1, from coordinate 21,622 downwards.
GGTCATATGTGTGTCCGAGTGCAAATTTCCAGTCTTTGTTCAGTGAAATGACAACTCTGTCGCTTTGATTCTCATCAATCGAAATTTTTGAAGAACAAGCACAAACACAAACGGCAATAAGGGGTAAAAGAAAAAATTTTTTCATTTGATTGATTTTCAATTATACATAATCATAATGCTGATTTCGCAATTGTGGCGTAAATCCTGCTTCTTTTATTGCTTCGGGCAGTTCGTTTTTCTTGACTGAATATTTCGCTCCAGCTTGCGAAACCACGTTTTCTTCAATCATTATGGAACCGAGGTCGTCGGCACCGCCGTGCAGACAAATTTGTGCCGTGGGCAATCCCACCGTAAGCCACGATGCTTGAATGTGCGGAATGTTCGGCAACATAATTCTGCTTATGGCAATCATTCTGATATATTCGTCTTTGCGGATTTTGAACTCTTGTTGGGTAAGTTTTTCCAATGCCGTTCCTTTGCTGTAGAATGGCCACGGAATGAATGCGGTAAATCCATCAGAATCAAAAGGTTTCTCGCTTTGTAACTGACGAATTTTTACAAGATGTGCCATTCGTTCTTCAATGGTTTCAATGTGACCATACATCATTGTGGCAGAAGTTGTTAAGTGCATTTTGTGCGCTTCACGCATCACGTCGAGCCACGTTTGAGCGTCGCATTTCCCGGGTGAAAGATATTTCCGCACTCTGTCACATAAAATTTCCGCTCCAGCTCCGGGAAGACTGTCTAAACCAGAATTATGAAGGCTTTCCAAAACCTCGCGAGGGCTCATGTTTTCCCGTTTTGCGATGTAGGCGATTTCGGGTGGCCCGAGCGCGTGGAGTTTAATGTTTGGATGACGGCGTTTCAGTTCCGAAAAAAGATTTTTGTAGAAATCCAATCCCAATTTCGGGTGCATTCCGCCTTGTATCAGTAGTTGCGAGCCGCCAAGCATTTCGAGTTCGGCAATTTTCTGGTCGTATTCTTCAAATGTAGTGATGTAAATGCCGTCTTCGTTGAGCCGTTTGTGGAAATTACAAAACTTACAACCTGAAATACAGGCATTTGTGATGTTCACGTTTCGGTCAATTATCCACGTTACAATATTTTCTGGACGATTTTTATGACGAATCGTGTCTGCAACGATTTGTAATTCAGGCAAACTTGCGTTCCGAAACAAAAATGCACCTTCTTCAACGCTCAAATTTGAACCATCGAGTGCTTTTGCGAGAAGATGATGAACATTCAAACACATAAATTTGTAATTTTACCAAAAATAATTTAGGCAAAAATATGGAAATAGTTTTTGATTCCGCTGCTTCGGCGGAAAAATACCAAACAAGAGTTTTTCTTGTTAATTCATTGGAAGACGCGTCAAAGTGCTGTCTTACGGATTTTGAACAGCAATTGCTCACGGCAAAGTCAACAAAATTTTCGTCGGAATTTATGTGGGTTGAGGCGGTTGAACGTGTTTCGTATTTCGTGGTGTTGAAAAACGACTGCGATGCGGAATACTGCGAAACGGTGCGCAAATTGGGCTGCGACGTGTTCAATGCGGCAAAAAGTTCTCAACAAAAAGAAGTTGTTGTTAGGAATGTAAATTGCTCATCTTGTGTTGTTTATGCTTTCTTAGAAGGTTTTACGCTCAGTCAGTATAGTTTTGGAAAATATTCCGAGAAATTGCAGAAAAAAGCGTTTGACAAAATCGTTTGCTGTGGTCAGGAATGTGGCGATGTCGCTGAGTTGAACAATATTTTGTCTGGCGTGTTTGCTACGAAAGACTTAATCAATGAACCGAACAACATTTGCACGGCTGAATATTTTGCCGAACAAGCTGTTGAGGTTTTGAAAAATACTGAGGCACAAGTGTTTGTGCGTGACAAGAAGTGGATTGAAAACGAAAAAATGGGCGGACTTTTGGCGGTGAACCGAGGAAGCGTGTTGCCTCCTCGTTTTGTGCATATTGTTTGGAAACCAGCGAATTCCAACGAAAAACCAATCGTTTTGGTTGGAAAAGGTATTGTGTTTGATGCTGGTGGCTTGAGCTTGAAACCGAATCAATATATGGAGACGATGAAGTCCGATATGAGCGGTGCTGCGACGGTTTTGGGAACAATGAAAATTGTTGCAACCCAAAAATTGTCGATTCACGTGGAGGCATTGATTCCGCTGACCGACAACCGTCCGGGCGAGAATGCCATGGCGTTGGGCGACATTATTACGATGCACAATGGTAAGACGGTGGAAATCTTGAACGCCGATGCCGAAGGTCGTCTGATTTTGGCCGATGCGTTGAGTTACGCTGCTTCGTTGAATCCACAACTTACAATAGACGTGGCAACTCTTACTGGGGCTGCAAACCAAGCCGTTGGCGAACATGCGGCAGTATATTTCAGCACGGCTTCGGAACAAGAAAATCAAAAATTGGAGAAATCGGGATTCCAAACGTGGGAGCCACTTGTGAAATTCCCGTTGTGGGCGTATTACGATGAATTGATTTCTTCTAATATGGCAGATATGAAAAACACTGGCGGACAATACGGCGGTGCGATTTCGGCGGCAAAATTCCTACAGCAATATGTGTCATATCCGTGGATTCACCTTGATATTGCTGGTTCGGCATATTTCAAGACAAAATGGTCGTATAAAGGCGTGGGAGCAACGGGTTTTGGCGTACGGACGCTGTACCAGTTTTTGAAAATGCTCAATGCATAATTCACAATGATTTGTAAATTTTAATATAGTGTAAGTTATGGGAACGTTTGGCACGATTGATTATGTGATTGTCGCTTTGTATGCGGTGGTCATCATTGGTTTGGGATTCTTTTTCTCTCGAGCAAAGGGAAAGGAAAAAAGCACGGAGGATTATTTTTTGGCTGGAAAATCGTTGCCGTGGTGGGCGATAGGAGCTTCGTTGATTGCCGCCAATATTTCCGCTGAACAATATATTGGAATGTCGGGGTCGGGATTTGCGGGTGGTTTGGCTATTGCGTCGTATGAATTTATGGCGGCGCTAACCTTGGTGATTGTCGGCAAATTTTTCCTTCCAATTTTCATAAAACAAGGTATTTACACGATTCCAGAATTTGTGGAAAAACGATTTTCTGCTAATCTCAAAACTATATTAGCTGTGTTTTGGCTCGCTTTGTTTATATTTGTTAATCTTACATCTATTTTGTTTTTGGGAGGAAAGGCTATTGACACTATAGTTGGAACTGGCGATGGTAGTCTGATAATGCCAGCAATAATCATACTTGCATTGGTTGCCGTGGCATATTCGTTGTACGGTGGTTTGTCGGCGGTGGCTTGGACTGATGTGATTCAGGTTGTTTTGTTGGTCGTTGGTGGCGTGGTTACCACAATTTTCGCATTGAAGGCTGTTTCACCCGATTCATCAATTGTGAGTGGAATTGAACATGTTGGCGATGTGGCTGGTGATAAGTTCGATATGATTTTGTCGCGCGATAATCCTGAATATGACAATTTGCCAGGCATTTATGTGCTGATTGGTGGCTTATGGGTTGCGAATCTGTATTATTGGGGCTTCAACCAATATATTATACAGCGGACTCTTGCGGCCAAATCCATACAAGAGGCGCAACACGGAATTATTTTTGCTGCGTTCCTAAAAATGTTGATACCTTTTATTATTGTAATTCCTGGAATTATTGCATGGGTAATGTATTCCGAAGGGTTTCCGAGTGCGGCAGATGCGTTTGAATTGCCGAATGGCACGCTGAACAACGATAAGGCGTTCCCGTGGTTGATTAGCACTCTGTTGCCAACGGGCATGAAGGGCGTGGTTTTGGCTGCATTGGCTGCTGCAATTGTATCGTCGCTTGCATCAATGCTGAACTCCATTTCAACCATTTTCACTATGGATATTTATAAACCATACATAAATTCTAACGCCGAATCGAGACAGTATGTGAATGTAGGTAGAATTACCGCAGTTGTGGCTTTGGTGATAGCAATCTGTGTATCACCGTTGTTGAGTAGTATGGATCAAATGTTCCAGTATATTCAAGAATACACGGGACTTGTGAGTCCGGGAATCCTCGCGGTGTTTATGCTTGGTTTGTTTTGGAAAAAAGCTACAAACAAAGGTGCGATTTGGGGTATTATATTATCAATACCTATTGCGTTGGCATTCAAGATTTTACCATTAGAAATGCCGTTTATGGACCAAATGTTTTACACGTTTATCATTACTATGGTTATTATTATGATGGTAAGCCTCACATCGTGCGAAACCGAGGATGATGTGCATTGCATACCGTTAACCGCGAATTTGTTCAAAACGGATACGGTGTTTAATGTTTGCGCATATATTATTTGTATTTTATTGGTTGTAATTTATTCAATTTTCTTTTAAACATGTCTGCAAAAATTTTCGGGCAATTGCCTAATGGTAAGGAAGTTAGCATTTTTACTGTGACAAATAAAAATGGAATGTCGCTATCGGCAATGAATTATGGTGGAATTATTACTTCGATTATGGTTCCCGATGCTAACGGAACGTTTGGAAATGTGGTGCTTTCATATGATTCATTGGAACAATATCTTGCTGATACTGATTATGTTGGAGCATTGGTGGGCCGCTGTGTCGGCAGAATTTCTGGCGCTCAGTTTTTGTTGGACGGAAAACAATTTAATTTGAACAAAAACGATGGCTCAAATTCGCTTCATGGCGGGAAAAGGGGCTTCAACACAAAGTGGTGGCATATTCAGGAAAAACGCGTCCGCGAAGGTAATGCGCTTCGCTTGACTGCATCAAGTCTTGATGGGGAAGAAGGTTATCCGGGTAAATTAAACATGGAAGTCCTTTATATATTGACTGATGCGAATGAATTGCTGATTCGCTACAATGCTGTGTGCAATAAAAAAACGGTGGTGAATCTTACGAACCATACGTATTTTAATTTGTCAGCTGGCGCTGATGCCACGGTGGAAAATCATTTACTGCAAGTGAAAACAAATTATTTTCTCCGACTGAATGAGCAAAAGTGTCCCGTTGGCGATTTTATGGATGTGGATGGCACGGCATTGGATTTTCGTAATTCAAAAGAAATTAGCAAAGGTTTTGATGAATCTGATGCGCAAGTTGCTCTTACAAAAGGAATTGACCATTGTTTTGTAGTTCCAACATCAAAGGACTCTGTTGTACGTTACGAAGATCCCAAAAGCGGCAGAATATTGGAAATAACAACGGGCGAGCCAGGTGTGCAGATTTATTCTGGAAATTTTTTGCGCACGAAACCACATGCTGCAATAGCTTTTGAACCACAGCATTTCCCCGATTCTGTGCATCATAAGAATTTTCCATCGGTGATTTTGTATGCAGGTCAGGAATATACTTCCGAGTCAAGATATTCGTTTTTTGTGCGCGACGAAAAATGCCCAAACAATTGATTTAGAATACATTTCAGGATGGATTCTCTTGGATGGAATTTGCTTCCGTTTTTCGTTTAATGTGGAAATTGCACGACGGTATTCTTTGTGTGCATGAATAATTTCTTTTGCATTTTTGAAATCGAGATGAACCATAAAATTCAGCCACGAAACGGCATCAAGCAGACGACGTTTGAAAATGATGGTTTTATAACAGTCATCGGGTAGGTTTTTATGGAGCATAAACAAATTGTTGCGGAAATTCAAAAAGGTTTTGAACGGATTTTCTTTCGGCAACGAACCTCCGCCAACGTGGAAAACTTCAGAATTGTGTATGTATTGTATGGAATATCCTGCGTTTTTCACACGCCAACAAAAGTCAATTTCTTCCATGTGGGCAAAGAAATCTTTGTCAAGCCCTCCTAATTCTTTGTATATGTTTGCTTTAACGAATAATGCCGCTCCTGATGCCCAAAAAATTTCGCAATCGTTGTCGTATTGTCCTTCGTCTTTTTCAATCGAGTCGAACAGCCGACCATGACAAAACGGATAACCGTATTTGTCAATAAAACCGCCCGCTGCGCCTGCATATTCAAAAAAATCGGGATTGTGGAATGATTTCAGTTTTGGCATACAAACGGCAAGGCGGGGATTCGCCTCCATTTTTTCGATGATTGGTGTAATCCATTTTGGTGTGACTTCCACATCGGAGTTGAGCAGTACAAAATAATCCGCTTCAATGTGCGCCAAACCTTGATTGTAGCCTTCGGCAAAACCATAGTTTTTATCTAATTGAATAATAGGAACTTGAGGGAAATTTAATTGTACAAACGGAATACTGTCGTCGGTTGAGGCGTTGTCAATCACATACACAGTGGCTTCGGGTGAATTCACAACCACGTTGCTGAGAAATTTCTCCAACCACGATTTTCCGTTCCAATTTAATATTGTAACTGCAATTTCCATACGACAAAAGTAATTTATAATGTAGAATGTGCAATGCGTAATGCGTAATTTTTAATGTCTTGTAAAAATCAAAAACATTAAAAATGACGAATAATCTATGGAAAAACGTGTAACTTTGTAGAAAAATTAAAGCGAGATGAAAAAATTAGGATATGTTGCTTCGTTGTGCGTGGCGCTTTTGTTTGTGATGCAAGCTAATGCGCAGTATTTGTCGTTCGATAAGATTGAATATGATTACGGAATTCTCCCAACCAATACGATTGACACACGGGCGTTGTTTAGCTGTACCAACCGTGGAACCGAGGAAATTGTGATAACCAAGGTCGTTCCGTCATCGAAGTCGGTTACTTGCGAATTGACCCGCGACACGCTTCGTCAGGGAATCCGCTCGTCGTTGAACGTTACATTTAATTCTGCTGGATATTCGTCTATTTTCACGGAATACATTGATGTGTTCACCACCGACAAAATGCTGGGAAAAATCACGCTGAAACTTACAGGAACGGTGAAGGACATTGATTCTACCATTATACAAATGTACCCAAGCACGTTCGATTTGGTGCGTATGGACAGACTTCGAATTTCGTATGGAACTATCAATTATCCTGAAACTGTGACAGATACGATTGTTGTGTATAATCCACAGGATACGGCGATTTCGCTTATTTTTCCGAATGTGCCGAATTATTTGACAGTACAAATGTTTCCTGAAGTGATTCAGCCGAACTCCACCGCGCTTATGGTTGTTTCTTTCAATTCGGAATTGCGCAAGGAGTGGGGCACTATCTACGATAGATTGTATCTTGGTTTCCAAGGTAAAAAGGTGAATTACAAGATGAAACTTTCTATTTCGGGAACGATAACTGAGGATTTCTCAAATCTTACCAAAGAGCAACTGAAGAATGCTCCAAAAATCAAGTTCGACACCGATGTGTTCAATTTCGACACTGTGAAACGAGGTGAACAGGTAGCATGCAAATTCCATTTCACAAATAAAGGAAAATCAACTCTCGAAATCCGTAAGATAAAGACTACGTGCGGTTGTACGGCTGGTTCAATGGAAAAAATGAGCTACGCAAAAGGCGAAGACGGATATGTGAACGTTACGCTGAACACGACAAACAAACACGGCCACGTTCGTCAGGCTGTGATTATCATCTCCAACGACCCTGAAAATTCGGAAACACGCGTGTTTATCGAAGGAAATGTTAAGGACAATACGGATTGATAGAATAATTAATTTGTAATTTCTTGCCTGTGAAAAAACTTGTCGGCTTCTTGTTGTCTGTAATTGTTTCGTTGCAACTTGTGGCGCAATATAATGGATATTCGTTGTCAACAAGGGGATTGCGCATATACGATGCAAGTGCGTCGGTGTTGGCGGAAATCAATAAGATTCCCAATATTGAAAATCGTTTGGTGCAGGTGGGCGAGGGCATTTCTCAAACCGATTTTGATAACATTTGTTCCAAATTCAAGTGGATGCTGAAATTAAGCATTGAACATTCCAGCGGTGAAATCACCGACTTGTCGTCGCTGAAAAAAGTGAAGAACATTGAGTTTCTGCAATTGAAAAATTGTGCCGATGATGAACCAATTTCGTTGGCACCCGTTGCCGAACTCGATTCGTTGAAGGAACTTGTGGTGGTTGCTACAAACATTAAAGACTATGAATTGTTGTTGGGGTTGAGTGTGCTCGAATCGGTTACGTTCGATAAGTCGCCATTGGCTTCGCTCGAATTTCTTTCGCAAATGAAACAGTTGAAACGACTGTGTTTGTCGGGCAGTACTCATACGTTTGTAAACTACGACGCACTGGGAAAACTGAATAAACTTACCACGCTTGATGTTTCGTATAATCCTCAGGCAACCAACGATAATCTTGATGTTTTTTCCGATGTAGCCACGTTTACCAAAGTTGACGTGTCGGAATGCGACCATTTGAAATCGTTGGGCTTTTTGTATAGCAGCACTTCGCGTTTACAGGAATTTTATGCTGTTGGTTGCGATTCCATCAGCAATTATGATATGTTAATCCGTGCCACAAAGTTGAAAAAAGTGGACTTGTCGAATAGTGCCACAAAAAATGTCGCTTTTTTGAAAAACAAGGCGAACATAAAAGAACTGAATGTCGCGCACACGCAAGTCGCTTCCATAGCTGATTTGGAACTTAGCACCAGTCTTGAAAAGTTGGATGTTTCCTATACGCAAGTGGCTGATGTATCGGTGTTGGCGGCAATGTCGAAACTTAAACGATTGAATATTTCACACACAAATGTCACAAATGTTTCTGCTCTGGCTGGCTGTGTGTCGCTCACCGATTTCGATTGCTCGCATACGCAAATCGCTTCGGTTGACGGAATGGAAACGTGTGTGAATTTGTCGAAAATAAATGTTGGCTTCACGCCAATGGAAAGCCTTCGCCCATTTTATTCCGCAAAAAAAGTGAAGGAAATCATTGTTGATGAAGATCTGTCGCCCGTGCATCTTGATGCGCTGAAACGTCGTTCGCCGCTTATTATCATAAACTATGCGAGAAAGCAGACAGAAACGGCTGAATAATAGGAAACACAAATGACTCATATTCTGCAACAAACGCTCGACGGTTCCCACACAATCTACATCCCCGAAATGGACGAGCATTATCATTCCACGAATGGAGCGGTGCAGGAGGCTCGGCATATTTATATTTCTAAAGCATATAATTTTTCGCAAGTTTCGCAACCTGTGGTGTTTGAGGTTGGTTTTGGAACTGGGTTGAATGCTTTGCTTACTGCGCTGGAAGCGGAGCGACTTCGGCGCAATACGCTATATGTGTCAATTGAAAAATATCCTATTGGAAACGAAGAATGGCAAATGTTGAATTATCCGCAATTAAGTGGAAATAAATGTGATACATTGTTTTTTTCGCTTCATTCTGCTGAATGGAATAAAAAGATTTCCATTTCTCCGTTTTTTACATTATGGAAAATTCACGTCGATATATCCGATTTTCCACAAATTCCGATGGCGGATGTGATATATTTCGATGCGTTTGCGCCTAACAAGCAATCCTCTATGTGGACTATGGAAATCTTCGAATATTTATTTGCCCACACCAGTCATAATGGCGTTCTGACTACCTATTGCGCTAAAGGCGACGTCCGTCGTTCCTTGCAGTCCGTTGGTTACCACGTGGAACGCACCGACGGTCCTCCTGGCAAACGCGAAATGTTGAGAGGAATAAAGTGATATATCCTATCTCCTAAATTTTTCTATTTCTTCGTGTTTTTAAGCTAAAAAAATTATCTTTGCAAACAAGATTTTAAAAGCAACTGCTTGCGTAAATTTGATTCAAATGAGACACGTAAAAATAGGCATCACGCATGGTGATATAAATGGAATAGGATACGAAGTGATAATGAAGGCTTTGGCAGAACCTAAAATTTTTGATGGGAAAACTATCATTGTTTATGGTTCGCCGAAAGTTGCTGCATATCATAGAAAAGACCTTGAGTTACAGAATTTTAATTTTAACTTGATTACTTCCGCCGACGAAGCTGCTCCGAAACGCCCGAATATTATCAATTGTCTTACTGAAGATGTGCGTGTGGATGCGGGAATGTCAACCAATGAAGCGGGAACAGCCGCAATCAAGGCGCTGAATATGGCTGTTGAGGATTTGAAAAACGGCAAAATTGATATTCTTATTACTATGCCGGTCAATAAAGATAATGTGCAGGCTTCGGGCATTGAATTCCAAAACCATACGGAATATTTAGCTAACGCGTTGGGTACTACGCAACATTCGGAGTTGTTTGTAAATGATGCTATGAAAGTTTGCTATGTATCTAATAACCAAATTGTTTCACAAATAACAAAAACAATCACAAAAGATGCAATTTTGCAAAAAATCGTTGCTCTACACGATTCATTGCAGGTGGATTTTGGTGTGCAGAAACCAAAAATCGCCGTGCTTGCGTTGAATGGTGTTATGGGCGACGAGGAAACAAATGTCATTTCGAAGGCTGTTGAAGAGGCAAAGGCAAGTGGTTTTGTGACTGTGGGACCTATTCTTGCAGAACAATTCTTTGAATCAGCGGAGTATAAAAAGTTCGACGGCGTGCTTGGAATGTACCGCGAACAGGTGGTTCCGTTGTTTAAGGCAATGGCGTACGACGAATCGTATTGCTTCTCGCTTGGAATGCCTAAAATCTGCGTTTCACCAGCAATGAACGTTGATTATAACAAGGTTGAGAAAAAATGCTCCGAAGCAACGCCGTTGTATCAGGCTATTTTTGCTGCTTGCGACTTGCTCGAAACACGGGAAAGATATACTGAATTAGTAAAAAATAAACTCAAATAATACGCAATGTTAGAATCAATTTCGGGCGTCGTTCAAAAACTGACACCGACGTATGCAGTTGTAACAACATCAGGATTAGGATTTTATATAAACATTTCTGTAAATACATGCGAAAAATTGCGTGAAAATACTTCGTGCGTGCTTTTGCTTCACGAAGTGATTCGCGAGGATGCCTTCGATTTATATGGTTTTTTTGATGAAAACGAACGCTCAATGTTCCGTTTGCTGATTTCCGTATCAGGAATTGGAGCAAATACGGCGCGGGTGATTTTGTCGAAAATGACTCCGTCGGAACTCGCTTCGGCAATTTTATCGGGTGATTCTGCTACTATTCAGAGTATCAAGGGAATAGGTGCGAAAACCGCACAGCGTGTTGTGCTGGAATTGAAGGATAAGGTTTCATTTGTCGAAGGCGATGAAAAAATAGTTGTTGGTCAAGGCAATACTTTGAAAATAGAATCGTTATCAGCATTGGTAATGCTTGGATACCAAAAAAGTGCGGCAGAAAAAGTTGTCGATGCAATTATGCGTGAATCTGTTCAACATTCGGTTGAGGATATTGTGAAAATTGCATTAAAGCGCTTGTGATGGTTCTTCATAGTTGGTTTTAGTGAAAATTATAAAACATATATATACCGTTTCTGTTGTGGCGCTTTGTGGCGTTATGCTGGCCTCCGCTATGGATGCCGTGCGGTTCCCTACGCCTGAAGTGTTGGCACAGCCCGAAGATTCCATAAAATTGCGTTCGCCCTTGCCGAAGGAAACCGGCAATGCTTTCGACGATGCCAACAATAATTCCAATGGAATTCGCCTGAATGATTCGCCAGATTACGGCTACAAGGTTGAATATAATCCTGAAACAGATGATTACGATGCAACAAAAATGGTCGGCGATAATGCCGTAAGTCCTTCGTATTCAATGCCGTCGTCGGATTATTTTAAATTGTCGGGGAGACAACGTTCACGCAACTATTGGCGTACGCGCGCGAGTGAAACGCGTAGCGGCGGCACTTCGTCGTATGAACCCTCGCTTGATTTGCTTGGCGAAAACGGCTTCCTTGGCGATTTGATTGATATTAAGCCTCAAGGTGCGGCTGAATTGAATTTTGGACTGAAATTCACAAACAATCATAATCCTCGCCTTTCAAAAAAACAGCAACGTCAATTGCAGTTTGACTTCGACAACAAAATTCAGATGAGCGTCACGGGTTCCATCGGTGACCGAGTTTCTATGAAAATCAAGTATGACACGGAATCTCAGTTTGAATTCGAGCAGGAAGTGAAGTTGCAATACGAAGGTGATGAGGATGAAATCATAAAAAATATTGAGGTCGGAAATGTGTCGTTTCCGCTTTCCAGTTCGCTTATTTCGGGTAGTCAAAGTTTGTTTGGCGTGAAAACCGATTTGCAATTTGGAAAATTGTTTGTGAGCGGTGTATTTTCTCGTCAACAAGGTGAAATGTCGTCAATAGCAGTGCAAGGTGGCGCACAGACCGAAGACTTTGAAATTCAATGCGATGAGTATGACAACAACAAACACTTTTTCTTGTCGCAGTTCTTCCGTGAACACTATGAGGAATCGCTGAAAAATCTTCCCGAAATCAACAGCGGTATAGATATTCGCAAGGTTGAGGTTTGGGTCACACAAACTTCATCGGGTAAGGAAGATGCTCGTAATATTTTGGCATTGACTGATTTAGGTGATGTTTCGTCAACGGGAATTGGCGGTGGCAAGACGTACAGTTTGCCTGAAAATGGCGGCTTATACAAAAAAGTTAAAAATGTATCGGGTGTAAGAAGCATCAACACTGTTTCCACAGCACTTTCGGGAATGTTGGAGCAGGGGTCTGAATACGAAAAAATCGAACAAGCTGTGTTGCTGAAACCATCTGAATATGATATTAACAGAAAGTTGGGTTACATTTCCTTGCGTTCGGCGGTAAGTTCTGCGAAAGTCCTCGCCGTTGCGTATGAATATGAGTACAAAGGCAAAGTTTATCAGGTTGGTGAATTTACCAGCGATGGAATTGAGCATCCCGATGTGCTGATTGTGAAATTGTTGAAAGGTACACAATCAAATCCTGAGTACAACAACTGGGATTTGATGATGAAAAACGTGTATTCGATTGGCGCATACCAAATTAGTAAAGAAGATTTCGTGCTTGATGTGTTGTATCAGGATGATAGAACAGGTTCTCCAACACCGTATTTGTCAGAGGGGGCGGTGAAGGGCGAAAGCTTGATTTCGGTGATGAATTTGGATAATCTTTCATCGGATTTGCAACCATATTCCGATGGTTTATTCGATTTTGTGGAAGGAGTAACGATAAAAGCAGCTCGTGGCTTAATCTATTTCCCTGTGCTTGAGCCATTTGGAAAGTCATTGGAAGATAAAATCGGCGATTCGAATGTCTCAGGGAAATATGTGTATAATGAGTTGTACGATTCCACTCAAAGCGCGGCGCGACAGGTTGCAGAGAAAAATAAATTCATATTGAAAGGATCGTACAAATCGAGCGTTTCGTCAGAAATTTCGTTGAACACCACGCAGGTAAAATCGGTGAAAATTATGTGTGGTGGACTTACGTTGGTCGAAGGTTCCGATTACACGGTTGACTACGCCTCGGGAACGGTTTCTATCATCAATGCGGGAATTTTGGAATCGGGGTCAACAATTAACATCACCTATGAAAACGACCCGTTGTTCAGCACTACCACCAAAACGTATATGGGTACCCGTGCTGAATACCGCTACAACGACAATATCAGCTTTGGAAGTACGTTGATTCATCTTTCCGAAGTACCTTCGGTGCGAAAAGTTGGTTTTGAAGAATATCCAATTTGCAACACAATTTGGGGCATTGACGCGCGCTATTCAACAGAGTCGATGTTTTTAACCAAACTGGTTGACAAAATCCCGTTGATTGATACCAAGGAAACCTCGTATGTGGAGGCTTCGGCGGAATTTGCGCAATTGCTTCCTGGGCAGTCGAAACATATTTCCGATGCGGTTTCAATCGATGATTTTGAAAGTTCGGAAGGCCGTTTGTATTTGAAAGAACCCACCTCGTGGCGGTTGGCAAGCACACCGCAGGGACAAAAATCAATGTTCCCTGAGGCCTCGTTGGTAAATGATTTGGCGTTTAACTACAACAAGGCGTTGATTTCGTGGTACAATATCAACACGTCGTTTTATGAACGAAGTTCATCTGTGAGCAAATCGGTTCAGGCTGAACAGTTTTCGAGAACAGTGTATCAGTCGAATTTGTTCCCGAACCGTGATTTAACGACCTACGAAGATGTTCCGATGACGTTGTTGAACATTGCATATTATCCATCGGAACGAGGTCCGTACAACTACGATACAAAAGGACGTGCGGGAATTTCTGCTGGTTTGGATGCCGACGGTCGTTTGCGTGACCCGAAATCCCGTTGGGGAGGTATTATGCAATCGCTCACAACCACCGATTTTGAGGAAAACAACGTGGAATACATAGAATTTTGGATGATGGATCCGTTTGTGACCGACGAGGACGGTCTGCATAAAGGCGGTGATTTCTATATCAATATCGGACGCATGTCGGAAGATGTGCTCCGCGATGGACGGAAATCGGCTGAAAATGGTATGGTGACCGATAATTCCCGTCTTGACGAAACGGTTTGGGGTAGAGTTCCCAATTATTCCATAGTGGAAACAGGCTTCAGCAGCGACATCGACCGTGAGGTTCAGGATGTTGGTCTTGATGGATTGAGCGATATGGCTGAGCAACGCTTTTTTGCTCAATATTTGAAGGAAGTAAAGGAAATTGTTACTCCTGAAGCCTACGAAACGTTCTATAATGACCCGTCGCACGATAATTTTTCATCGTATTTGAGTAACCGAGGCGTGGAAAAGGATATTGTGTGGCGTTATCGATACTACAACGGAACCGACAACAATTCTCCGTCGGGTACAAATCAAGGTTTGGCATCGTATAAACCTGATATTGAAGACTTAAACCAGGATAATACATTGCAGGAAACCGAAGCGTATTACCAATATCATATCAGTCTTCGTCCGAAGGATATGGTGGTGGGGAAAAACTACATCGAAGATGTGCTTACTGAGGTTGTGAATAATGACAATTATCAAACACAGGCGACATGGTATCAGTTCAAAATTCCTATCAAATCAGATGAACGTGAGCGGATTGGCAACATTTCCGATTTTCGCGACATTACCACTATGCGTATGTTTTTACGTAATTTTGAGGATTCTGTTGTGCTTCGTATTGCGGAGCTTTCGTTGGTTTATAGCAATTGGCGTGTGTATGACGAGGCTTTGTTTGAATCGGGCGAATACGATTTGTTTTCTGATTCAAAGGTTGATATTGCCAGCGTGAACATTGAGGAAAATAGTTCAAGAGTGCCTGTCAATTATGTATTACCACCTGGCGTTGACCGAGTGATTGACCCGACCAGTACCACAATGGAGGAACTGAATGAATCGGCGCTGTCGATGAAGGTTGTTGATTTGGAAGATGGGAATTCCAAGGCGATTTACAAACGGGTGAATAAGGACTTGCGTCAGTTTGGAGCATTGGAAATGTTTATTCATGCTGAAGCCTTGATTGATGAGGAAGATATGCTTGACGATGGCGATTTGTATGCATTTATTCGAATCGGTTCCGATTACGTTGACAATTATTATGAATATGAAATTCCGTTGAAACTTACTCCGCATTTGGCGGATGGGGCAGGACGTTACAATAATAGTAGTACAAGCGATCGTTTGAGTGTGTGGCCTGAAGAAAATAAAATTTCATTGCCGCTTGAAGTACTCACCGAGCTGAAAATGGAGCGTAACAAGATGATAAATGATGGCACAATGCCAGACTTGGAAACATACCATGTATATAGCATTTCGCACGGCAATAATCGTGTGAGTATCAAAGGAAATCCGAATACGGGAAATGTGCGTACGGTGATGCTCGGCGTCCGCAACCGAAAGAAAAAATCGTCGAATCCTGATGATGACGGCCAGAAAAAATCGGGTATTGTGTGGTTCAACGAATTACGTTTAACCGAAATGAACGACAAAAGCGGCTGGGCTACGGTGGGAACAGTGCGTACCACATTTGCCGATTTCGCAACTGTCTCATTGGCTGGAAAAATCAGCAAACCGGGCTTCGGTAGCGTTGACCAAAAGGTGTTCGAACGAAGCACCGAAAATTTATATCAATACGATGTGGCATCGAATGTGGCGTTGCATAAATTCTTTCCTGAGTCGTGGAAATTGTTCTTGCCTTTCTATGTGGATTTGTCTGAAACATACATCACTCCAGAGTACGACCCAACAAATCCCGACGTTACTTTGTCGCGTTCGCTGTCGAACTTCACTACACGTCGTGAACGGGATTCGTTGCTGAACATAGCACAGGAATTTAACCAAAATTTCAGCTATAACTTCACAAATGTGAAGATTGCACGTACCCCGAAAAAACAACATCCATTCAATATTTCGAATTTTTCGGGAACGTTCGCATACAACCGCTATCGTTCGCATGATGTTGATTATCAATTGAATTACAAGCATCAATATAAAGTGGCGTTTAACTACAGCTACAATATGCGTCCGAAAAATTATCAGCCATTTAAGTCAAACAAAATCAAACTGATTAAGGAATTCAATTTCTATTTGTTGCCAGCAAGCGTTTCGTTTAAAAGCGAGTGGGATAGAACCTATAAGGAACAACAGCGTAGAAATCTGTCGGCATATAATTTTGAATTGCCAAAAACTGCCAGCAAATGGTTCTATTGGCACAGAACATACAGTGTGAATTATCCGATTTCCAAGGGCTTGAAATTGTCGTACAACGCATCGAACGATTCCCGTTTGAATGAGCCTTCGGGCGTGATTGACAAAACTGACGAGGATGTGTGGCGTGAATACAAACGCGAGGTTTGGAACAGCGCAAAGACATTTGGAGAAAATATGGAATTCAATCAGAAATGGAATTTGACGTGGCAAGTTCCTATTAATAAAATTTCTATATTAGATTGGACAACAACGAATTATAAGTATTCTGGCTCGTACAATTGGCAGATGGGAACCGAAACCAACGATGATTTGGATTATGGCAACACTATCACCAATTCAGGCACGCATACCATAGATGAAACATTGAATTTCACGAAGTTATACAGCAAGTCGAAATATCTTGCCGGCGTGCAAAAACGAATGAAACAAAACAATAATAATAACAATAAGAAGAATACAAACCAAAAACGTAAGGAAACGGTAAAATACACAAAATCGAATGTGAAAACCGATGACGACAATGTGATTTACATAAATCATAAGCTAGGTACTACGGATGTGAAAGTCACTGTCCTTGACGAAGATGGGCGTTTGGTACCGTCGGAAACAAAAATTTTGTCGGCTAAAAAAGTTCAAGTTACTTGTAAAAACGAAGTCGAAAAGGGAAAAGTCACTGTGGTTGGTAAAAAAGATGTGGAACAAACGCCGCTGACCCGCGCGACCGACCAAGTTGTGAATACATTGATGATGATTAAAACAGCAACTATAAGTTATTCTCAGTCAGAAGGATGCTTTGTCCCGGGATATAAATATGATAGTCAGATGTTTGGAATGTACAAACCATTTACAAGTTCGGCAGTTCCAGGGTTCGGCTACGTGATTGGGTTGGTTCCCGATGATTTGGAATCACACTTGACAACAGACCAATGGCTGGTTGACAACGATTACATCAGCGACAAATTAAAATATACCTATTCAAACAAACTGAGAATTCAATCATCGTTGGAGCCAGTTAGAAATATGAAAATTACCCTCTCAGCTGATAGAGCTTATTCACATAATTATTCAAAATATTTGTGGGGCGATGCCGAAGAAAACGAGAAAAACCGTCTTACTACTGGAAATTTCTCAATTTCTTGTAACACAATGGCTTCTGCATTCAATTCCGACAAAGCGTATGAGCGGTTTAAGAAAAACCGTATCACCATAGCTCATCGTTTGGCTCGTGCAAGTTTGGGCTCGGTTTATGAAACTGATATAGAAAGTGGTTTCCCTGTTTTGTATAATGAAATGTCGCAGGATGTGTTGATACCTGCATTTTATGCTGCTTACACAGGACAATCCGTTGATAATGTGCCTATTGACACATATTTTATTCCTATGATGTCAAGTTTTAGAAACTTCCTTCGGGCTCTGAACTGGAAAATGACCTACAATGGTCTGTCAAAATTGCCGTTCTTCAAGGAATATTTCAAAACGGTGAACATCAACCATGCATATACATCAACGTATAGTTTAGGCTCGTATGAAACATTCTCATCAGCAAGTATTTACGACGATGATTTTTATATTGACCCAATAGATGGTTCTTTATACGTTTCTCCTGACTATGATGTATCCACGGTAAGCATTTCCGAACGACTTAGCCCGTTGATTGGTTTCGATTCCAAATTAAAGAGCAATTTAACGGCGAAATTCGAAGTTCGCAGAAACAGAACGGTTACATTGTCGTTTACCAATACGGAAATATCGGAAGTGTCTAATTTTGAGTATGTTGTGGGCGCTGGATATGTGTTCGAAGATTTCAAGGTAAATGTGAAGACTTCGGGAGGTAGTCATCATTTCGAAAATGATTTAACAGTACGTTTAGATTTTTCTATTCGTGATAATCAAACAATTCGTCGTAATATTGCAGAAGATATTACACGAAAAATATCGGGAACAAAATCGTATGCGTTGAAAACATACGCAGAATATATGTTAAGTCAAAGAATTACAATGAGAGTGTATTTGGAATATACTATGAACCAGCCACTTACGAATGGTTACAGAACATCAACCACTTCGGGTGGAGTTAATTTGCGATTCTCATTGATGTAAAATGAAAAAAACGGAATGAAACGTACAATTATCTATATATTCTTGATTTTTACACAAGTGTCCTTGTGTTGTTATATGGCAATGGCAAGCGAAGAACCTTCTTCCGATACAACAAAAGAGGAAGTTATTAAGGATATTTTCCAATGGCAGTACAATGCCACGCACACTGAACGCTATAGAGTGGATATTGACACTTCTATGGATTTCTTTTATTTGTACGAACCAAACGGCAGTATTGCCGATTTCTCGGTTGATATAGCTGGATATGCGTCGCCTTCGTTTTCGTTGCTTGTAAACCCATATCTTGACGAACATTTTTCGTTGCGTGCATACGAAAAATCAATTGTGACAACCGATGATATGTGCGATTATACTGCGCAACGTCCGTATTCGTATCTGTTTTATTCGCAGGGAATGAACAGCGAGCAGTCGGGAAAATTCAGGCATACGCAAAATATCAATAAATATGCTAACGTCGGTTTCGACTTAAACTATTATAAAAAGATAGGAGAGTATGATAATCAGGCGATTAAGGGACGGCACGTTACACCTTGGATTTCGTATTACGGACCACGGTTCACTACCGTTTTCAAATATGCGTTCAATTCCATTAATCGACAGGAAAATGGTGGTATTGCGGCTGATTCGCTGCTGAATTACGAAAAACTACTCCGTATGAAATATCCACGGGCTGCTTCTACACTCAAATATCAGGATTTGGATTTTATGCAAAAATGGAATCTTGGTCGGAAACCGAAGGAAGATAGCACATCGTTGGATTTGATGCGCTATAAAAATGCTTTTGGCTATAGAATGCACTACACGTCTGTAAAACGGTTTTATTCAGATGAAAATCCCGATACGGCTTTCTACAAGAATATTTATTATGATTCGACTGCCACAAACGATACCTTGTTTTGTAAAAATTTGAATTGGGCTCTGTTTTTTGAGTTCCAGCGCTCGTTAAAAAAAATCGATGTAGTGGCGAATTTTGCGTTCGTTACCGATTACACGTCCTCGCGTTTTTATGATTATAATTATACTATTCCTGAATATTTCGACCGTTCGCAGTTTTACGAAGGCACATTCGATGTCTCGTTGCCGTATTCCATAACTCTGTCGCATCGACACGCTTTTTATTTTAACAAAGAAGATCAAAATCATTATAACTTTTCAACCGAGTTGTCAAAATCATTTAACATCCTAAATAAAGAAAGTGTCGTGCTAATTGGGCAGGATTTTTCCAACGACTCCCCACCTGACGAATATATTGATTATGAAACGAATAACTACTTATGGCACAACGATTTCAATGATGTGAAGATTCACGATATCTATGCTGATTTTTCAACTTTGTTTGGAAATGTTGAGGCGACTGTTCATTATTACCAACTCCAGAATTACGTTTCACTTGACGAAAAAGGTGTGTTGACGCAAATCGATGGCTCTGGAAGTGCGTTCTCAGCCAAATTGATGAAAACAACCCGTTTTTGGCATATTTTGATGCGCAATGGACTGATTTTCCAAAAAATGACGGTTGGCACGCAAGAATATCCTAAATGGGCGACATACAATTCTTTGGCTTTCCATGGCGCATTTCTGCGTAAGCTGATACAAGTGCAGCTGGGAGCCGATATGTTGTATTATCCTGCATATAACACACCCACATACGATGCCGCGTTGGGCACATTCTTACCGCAAACAGACTTCCAATACGGAGATTTTCCAATAATGAATGTGTTCGCTTCGCTCAAGTACAAACCAATTCGATTGTATGTGAAATACACTGATTTTTATTCATTGTTGAAAGGTCGCAATTATCCGATAGCTGGCTATCCTCAGACGAAGGGCTCAATTTCGTTTGGCTTGTCGTGGATGTTTTATAACTAAGTAAAAATGAAAAAAATTCCATCGCTTGCAATTGGATTGTTATTGCTTTGCTCACAGTTACTGTGCAATGCGCAGCGGTCGGAATATTCTTATTGGGAAACCTACGGACAGTATGTTCCGTTGTTTACTGCGGGATTTCTTGGCTGTACGGGAATCGAATCGCATGATGAATTTGGCGTTCGAGCGTTAAAAATATGTGGCGCACTCGTTACAGAAGGTGTGATTGTTAAATCATTGAAATATTTTGTTGATGAAGAACGCCCCGATGGGCGGGCGCACAATTCATTTCCGTCGGGACATACGGCTACGGTTTTCAATGGTGCGGAATTGGTTCGCTACGAATACGGAACGTGGTGGGGCGTGGGTGCATATACGTTGGCTACGGCAGTTGGTCTGTCAAGGGTGTATCATAAACGGCATTACATTTGGGATGTTGGTGCGGGTGCGGCGTTCGGCGTATTGTCTGCACGAATTGGCATTCAGACCGTCTCAAAAATTCAGGAAAAACGAGGCGCAAAATCGGAATCAAATATGACATTCTTGCCATATTTTTCACCCAAAGAGGCAAATGTGTATTTTGCATTGAATTTCTGAAGTTAGAGAGCTGTTTTCTGCTTACGATTATCAACTTGTAGTGTTAATAACTTTTCAATTTCTTTACGTAGAAAAAGTAAAGCGAACAATCACTTTTTTGTATTTTCGCTTGCATTTCCTATAAAAGGATATGCCAATTATCTAATTGCTTGAAAATTAAGGATTAAACGAAAAAATAATGGCAGAAGAAAACGAAAAACACGAATATTCGGCCGATAGTATTCAGGTGCTTGAAGGGTTGGAGGCTGTGAGAAAGCGTCCTGCAATGTATATTGGCGACATTGGCGAGAAAGGTCTGCACCATTTGGTGTACGAAGTCGTGGACAACTCTATCGACGAGGCTCTTGCTGGGTATTGTACTCACGTGGAGGTTACAATCAATGAAGATAATTCCATTACGGTGTGTGATAATGGCCGTGGTATTCCTGTGGATTGGCACGCAAAAGAAAAGAAATCTGCGCTTGAGGTTGTTATGACTGTGCTCCACGCAGGTGGTAAGTTCGATAAGTCTTCGTATAAAGTTTCCGGTGGTCTTCACG
>DFGI01000072.1 GCA_002371705.1 Bacteroidales bacterium UBA3754 | reverse complement strand
GTTGGAATACGACGATGTGATGAACTCACAACGTGAGGTTGTTTACACCAAACGCCGCCACGCCCTATTCGGAGACCGCATCGGCATTGATTTCGCCAATATGATGTATGACGTGTGCCTCAGCGTAGTGTCGAACGCACACGGAAACATTGATTTTGAGGAATTTAAGTTTGAATTGCTGAGAGTCCTTTCGCTCGAATGTCCAATCAGCGAACAGGATTATTTGCACATGTCGCAGGAAGAAATTGTGGACAAAATCTACAATGCGCTCCTTGAAATTTACAACAACCGCGTGCAAGCTATTGCAATGCAGGCTAACCCAGTGATACAGAAGGTGTTTACCGAACAAGGCGCAAACTTCAAAAACATAGTTGTTCCAATTTCCGATGGACGAAGAGTATTCAACGTTGTCACCAGTTTGGAGAAAGCTGCGAAAACAGAAGGACGCGAACTTGTCCGTTCATTCTTGAAAACAATTATTTTGATAAGCATCGACGAGGCTTGGAAAGAGCATTTGCGCGAATTGGACGACTTGAAACAATCGGTGCAAAATGCTTCGTACGAACACAAAGATCCTCTTTTGATTTACAAATTTGAATCGTTCGATTTGTTCCAGGCTATGTTGGAAAAAGTCAACAAAGAAGTGGTTTCGTGCGTATTGAAAGCACACATTCCTGTCCGTGCCGAAGCGCAGGAAGCACAGGAACGCCGCCGTTCGTCGATGAGCAACATGCAGACACGCAAAGACGACGTTTCGCAGGCGAATCCGAACAATATGCAGGACACACGTGAAAAACAAAAACAAATGCCTGTGCATAACGAACTGAAAATAGGACGAAACGACCCTTGTCCTTGCGGAAGCGGTAAAAAATACAAAAACTGCCACGGTCGCAGCGGTGCCGAAAGTTTGGAATAATGAACATACGCGAAGTTCCCGAAACAAGCCATTGCATTGAAATTGGCATGATTACCCGTCCTCACGGAAAGGACGGCGAAGTGCTTGTTTCTGCAAAAAACATTGACTATGAGGATTTTCGGGAACTGAAATATGTGTTTTTCCGTCTGCAGGAACGAATGGTTCCGTTTTTCATAGACTCGGTTACAATAAAGAGCAATTCTCTGTTCGTGAAATTCGAAGACATTTCCACAATGGAAAAAGCAGAACAATACTGCTCTACCCGACTCTACATAGAAAATGACGGAGATTCCGAAAATGAAGAATCCGACGATGACCTTATTGGTTTCACCGTGATTAACAACGCCACACATCAGGAAATTGGAAAAATACACGAAATCATTGCGTATTCAATGAATGTGGTGCTCGATGTGACCCGCGCCGACGGGACATCAGTCCTTCTCCCCTATGCTGAAGACTTGCTGGTTGACCTCAACGAAGAACACCAAACCATAACCTTACGTATTCCAGAAGGATTGCTGGAATAGCATTAGCAATGTTCTACCCGTTGTGCATTATTATTAATAACAAAAATTAACCACAAATTATTCCACCATTTCTGTTACTTTCTGTCTTCAACGACAGAAAGTAATCTGTTCGGGCGGATTTTTTGTTCGGCTGGATTTGCAATCCGACCGCAACGAATATCAGCATTTTCAGTGCGGCAAAAAAGTCGCTTTTTCAAGTTTAGAAACCGATTAACGGCTTGTGACTCGGATTATAAAAATAGGACTTTTTGGGAATTGATTCCCGAAAAGTTATAACTTTTTAGGAATTGATTCCAAAAAAGTTATATATTTGAGGCATAAATTGCTGATTATGATAAAAAGATTATTACAAGATGTTGTTGAAAAGCGACTTTTTTCGGGAAAGGCATTGCTGTTGTTAGGTGCGCGACAAGTAGGAAAAACAACGTTACTGAATGATTTGGTCTCAAAAAGTAACGAATGTTTATGGTTGAACGGTGATGAACTGGACGTTCAAAAAATGTTTGAGAATGCTTCGGTTGACGGATTGAAAAAACAATTCGGACAGAATAAAATTGTTGTCATTGATGAAGCTCAGAGGATAAAAGACATTGGATTGCGGATGAAACTTATAACCGACCAAATAAAAGACGTTCAACTTATAGCAACGGGTAGTTCTGCCTTTGATTTGGCGAACAATGTAAACGAACCTCTGACAGGGCGGAAATGGCAGTATCAAATGTTTCCACTTTCGTTTGCGGAAATGGTTCAACATCACGGACTTATAACGGAAAGACGGCTCTTGCCCCAACGTCTTGTGTATGGTTACTATCCTGAAGCGGTAACGAGCAATGGTGACGAAAAAATGGTGCTGAAACAACTGACCGATGCATATCTTTATAAAGACATTCTTGCGTGGGAGAATATAAAACACCCCGATAAACTTCTTACGCTTTTGAGGGCTTTGGCTTATCAAATAGGGTCGCAGGTTTCGTTCAACGAGTTGGGAGAAATTTGTTCTATGGATGCAAAAACAGTGGAACGATACGTAACATTATTGGAGCAATGCTATATAATATTTCGTCTGCCGTCGTTCGCCAGAAATCTGCGCAACGAATTAAAAACAAGTCGTAAAATCTACTTTTATGACACAGGTATCAGAAATGCATTGATAGCAGACTTCAATTTACCCGAAATGCGGCAAGATATAGGACATTTATGGGAGAATTTTGTGATTGCCGAACGAATGAAGTACCTCACATATAACGAAATGTGGGTGAATAGTTATTTCTGGAGAACCAAGCAGCAACAAGAAATAGATTATTTAGAAGAAGCGAACGGAAAACTTCTTGCCTGCGAAATCAAGTGGAATGCAAAAACTAAAGCGAAATTGCCCAAGACATTTTCCGAGAACTACACCAACTCTGATTTTATTGTTGTTACTCCCGATACTGTGGATGATTTCCTCCTGTGATTTATCTGTTCGGTCGGATTACAAATCCGACCACAACGAATATCAACATTTTCTTTTTTGTTACTTTTTCTCTTGAAAGAAAAAGTAACAAAAAAGTTCAAGACGGACCCGCTCGGCTCAGTCGGGGTGTCGTGCTGACAAATGTTTTCGTTTAGTGGAACAAAGGCGGCTGGATTACAAATCCAGACGAACTGGCCGCGATTCTGCGCTCTTATTTTTTTACAACCATTCTGACTTTCTCGCCCCGTCTTTTAAACAGACGTTTTACCCTTCGTTTTCGCATACTTATCCAATGCTCAATAGCTTTGTCTTCTATTTCAAAGGTATCGTACTCCTTTTTTTGATATCTTTTGGCAAATATAAAACGAATGTATGCACCAATATGACGTTTTATTTTTTCATGATAAATTGCATCGATTGGTATAAGTATGCCAGTATCTTCAATGTTATTCATCAAGCGATTCACAGCCGTACCAAACATGATCATCTGCGAAGTTACAGTAATATATGCTGTTACATTCGGCGGAATATTTACTCCTCTTTGTCTAACAGCAGTCCGAAGCAATTTATAATCTTCTCGCAAATCATCTTTATGAACTATCAAATCCATTAAATCTGAATTAGAATCAGGCATTATTGATTGATCATTCCAAGGGCGAATAAGCTCATTTTTGTCGCCAAAATGTTTCCATAGAAAATGATAAATCAAATCGCGGGCTATATAATCGTACGAAGGATATATGGTGATTTTCCCGAAAAAATAGAGCAATTTGGGGTTATTCATTATGATGGCAACAAGGCCGTCCCATAAGTTATCAAAAGCAAATATCGATTTAGAGCCATTTCTTGAACTTTGATATTCTGGAACGACAAAATTGCGTCCAAGTTCAATGGTATATGGTAAATAATCATCAATGAACTTTTGTGAAAACTGAAATTGATGCGAACTTGCTAAAATTGGTTGACGATTTGCGTCAAATGTAGCATCCGCTCCCAAAAAGAAACGATACCCACCAATAATTGCTTCATTATCAGGATCCCATACAATCAATTGTTTATATGGATTTTCCATTTTATCGTACTCATCAAGGTCGATGGAATTACCTGTGGAACCTCCAGCTTCACGAAAAGTAATCTCGCGTAAACGTCCGATTTCGGTAACAGTATTGGGCGAATCGTGCCACGTAACAACGTATAATTCATTGTGCCCCTTGTTGGTATCTGTCAATTTTTTCGATGCTGAAAGTTCTGCTTTAATCAGTTCAATAGGTACAGGTTTAATTATTGTTTTCATAACTGTAGTTGTTAATCAATACCAGATGGCCAAGGGTTAGAAACAATGCCCGCCATATCAAGCATCGTTTTATGGGCGACATTTCGCATTCGCTCAGGTTCTGTAATTCTCGAAGCATTGTGGTTAGGAATTATTGGGTCACCAACATGAATAGTAAGCAATGGCTCTCCTTTGCTTATAATCTTTCGCCAACCAGTGCGAGGTCGATACGAAATTACTAATGGAATTATTGGCATTGAGTATCTATACGCCAAATTAAATGTACCTATTTTGAATGGTCGTAGCGGAGCATAAAATTTCCAACTGCAACTTTCGGGGAAAATATGTATCCATTGCTTTTTCTGGTGAAGTTCGTCCAACGCTTTTACAAATTTCGTAAGCCCACTATGCTTATTAGGAATAGCAATACCTCCTACGGCTTTCATAATCCAACCATCGCTACCCTTAAAAGGTTCGGAATACATAGGAATCCAAGGCATTCGATACCGCATGGCTTGCATCACACAAATCATATCCCATCTATGTACATGATTACATATGGTTATCACGCCATTGGCAAATAGATTTCTGTTTTGGGAAATCTTCTCGCGACCAACAATCTTAAGACCAAATCTAATACGATTAATTGGGAAAGCAACCGTCAATCCAAACAGATATACTAAAAAACGTAATACTTTGAATTTAAACGATTTATCAAGATACGTATAATTTTCATCAAATTGTATGTCTTTGAGTTTTCCTCGTATAGGAGCCATTCTTGTGAACGGATTATCACCAGAAAACTCTTCTGTTGGCTTCGGGACAAAAAAATCTTCTTTGACTTTAAAATTCCGATACGCAGGACCAAATGAAGAAAAATCTTTTATCATCAAGTAAAAATCCTATTTCTTACCCCCTATGCAACCGCATTCCCTAACATATTACGAAATCAACCTATTGTATTAGTAGGTTATCCATTGGCAAACGTACAGGATTTTTTAATATTACCTATCTATTCAATAGGTTATTTTTAAAAATTACGTACAAAAACGTAGGATTTTAATATTTGAATATCTAACAATAATCTTGTAAATACTCCGTTCAACGATACGTGAAAAATCATATATTTGTGTCCCGAACGGGGCTTCTATTTCGTTGCCGTGCGTGCTATTGCGAAACGCAGTTCTTTGAGTTTCTTCAACCTTTTGAGCGTTTCGGCTTGGCAAGCCTCAATGCCTGCAAGCATTCTTGACGTTTGTTCCATAACCTCTGGGGATGATTTCTACTGGCTCTTTGAATCTGTTTAAATAAGAATCAAGTGCACGAGCAGGTATATTATCCTACTTTTTTTTATGCTTCATATTATGCACTAATACACAAATCATATTTGTACATATTGAGTCATACTAATGGATTTCCTTGGAAAGATGAAGGAACAACAGTTACCTTTGCAACCCAATTTCATCAACTCACGAAAGCAGGAACGGCAGATTTAT
>DFGI01000093.1 GCA_002371705.1 Bacteroidales bacterium UBA3754 | reverse complement strand
AAAACGTATTCCAATGCACCGCGCAGGCTCTGTTGACGAAGTGGCAAAAGTGTGCGTGTTCCTGGCTTCGGATTTGGCTAGTTACGTTACAGGACAGGTTATTCCAATTTGTGGAGGTTTACAAATTTAAATTATAAAGGTATGAGAGAACAAACTGAAGAAATCGCAGAAAGAATTGTTGCTGCACGCGAAGCAAGTGGATATACAGCTGAAGAAGCTGCTAAAGTATTGGGTATCAACAAATACGAATATCAAGATTTTGAATCAGGCCAAATTGATATTCCTGTAAGTTCTATTCTGAAAATTGCATCATTGTATAAAGTTGATGTGAAACTATTGCTGACTGGCGAAGGCCCAACGGAACAAAACTACACAGTTACCCGTAAAGGCGAAGGCGTAAGTGTGGAACGTCATAAACGCTACAAATATCAGGCGTTGGCATCGGATTTTATTGGCAAAAAAGCAAATTTCTTTATCGTAACCGCCGATGCAAGCGACGAAAACGTACAATTCAGTTCACACGAAGGACAAGAATTCTTGTACGTGATTGACGGAACTATGGAAGTTCATTTTAAAAACGACAAGGTTGAATTGCGTGAAGGCGACAGCGTATTTTTCAATTCTTCGATTTCGCACGCTGTTCGGACCAAAAACGGCGCACGCGCACGATTTTTATCTGTATTGATGTAGGAAGTTCATTCTATTGTATGTTGGAAAGAGAGGTCGCCGCAAGGAGACTTCTCTTTTTTTACGAAATTACCGATTCACAAAGGTGATTGGGTATAATTCCGCTTGCAGTGATTGCAACATCAACATTTTTAGCCAACGTGTTTCCAGAAAGTACAAGGCACGTGTCAATACCAAATTTATTACCCCCTAAAATATCTGTTTGCAGCGTGTCGCCAACCATCAAAATTTCGTGTTTGCTGATGGTGCCAAAGCGCTGGATATGATCGAAAGCGAAACTAAACATTTGGGAATCTGGTTTTCCAAACCGAATAAACACCTTCTGCACAAGCGGTTCAAGCATATTGGCAACGCCACCAGTTGCTATCGCCACCTTGTCTTTCGACAAAGGATACGTAGTGTCGCAGTTCGCAACAATAATCGGCATCGTGTAACGGCGGAGTAAATTCACCGTTTTAGAAAGGTCGCGATTCCAATCATAGCCTTCATCATCAAGCAGCACAAGTAATTGATAATCATCATCTTGATCTAAATCAACATCGTGAATGGAAATGGTTTTCACACCGTCCATTTTTATATAATTTGCGGAGTTTTCCGTGCCAAGATACACGATTGTTCCGCCTGTGATTTTTCGTTGTATGTATTCACGGGCAAGCATTCCCGATGAAATAATTTTGTCGTCGGTGAGCGATAAAATGCCCTGAGCCTGGAACTGCGCCGCTAAATCTTTTGGGCTCCGCGATGCGTCGTTGGTAAGCAAAAACGACACAATTCCCTGAGAATCAAGAAATTCAAACATTTCCTTTACACCTGCGAAAATTCCCTTATAATTTCGTAAAACTCCATAGGAGTCGAAGAATACAACTTTGTAATTTTTTACAATTTCTTTAAAAGATGACAAGTTCATATTAGAGCGCGTTGATAAATGATGTGAAAACTAATTGATTACCTTCGTATTCCGACAACATTCGTTCGGGATGGAATTGTAGTCCAACAACAAACTTTTTGCTGGGGCAAAAAACCGCTTCAACCAAATTATCGTCGGCTACGGCCATAGGTTTGAGCAGTGGCGACAAATCCTTAATTCCTTGATGGTGATAGCTGTTCACGTTGATAGTCGTCCGTTTGTACCATGACGACAGCAGTGTTTCGGGAAGGATGGTAATTCTGTGCCGATGTTCGTCGTAATGGTCGTGGTCGATATGGAGAACTGTTCCGTGATTGCATTCGTGCACATCGTGATGAAGTGTGCCGCCGAGCATTGTATTAATAATATGCAAACCACGGCAAAATCCCAAAATCGGTTTATTTGCCTTATAAGCGTGGGTAAAACACGTCGTTTCAATCTGGTCTTTAATCGGGTCGAATTCTTCTGGCGAATCGTAGGAACTACCGTAATATTTTGGATTCACATCGCCGCCCTCCACCATAAGCAATCCATCGTAATCCGACAGATATTCAGGCAACATTGTGATGGTTTGTTCGGCAATCGGCACAATAATAGGAATACAATTCTGCGAGCACAAAATTGTTGCGTAGATTTCTGAAAACCAATTAATTAGTTTGTTCTTACGGACAAGTCTTCTGCTTACAATGAGAACCTTTTTCGCCATTACACGTGGTTTGGTGCGACAAAAAGTGTCCCGATGTCTTTTCCCGCCAATATGTCGAATAGAATTTCGGGTGAGTCGCCATTAGCAATAATTGTATCAATATTGTCTTTATGACAAATTTTCACAGCAGAAATTTTTGTCGCCATACCGCCTGTACCAAAGCTACTTCCAGCAGAGCCAGCCGCATTGGAAACCTTTTCGTTTACATCGGTGATAATGGAAATTCGTTTTGCATCGGCGAATTTTCGAGGATCTTTGTCGAAGAACCCATCAATATCGGAAAGAATTATCAGCAAATCAGCCTTGCAAATTGACGCGACCATTGCCGAGAGCGTGTCGTTGTCGCCGATTTCTATTTCATCAGTCGAAACCGTATCATTCTCATTTACAATAGGAACCGCCCCAATTTCGAGCAATTTTGCAAATGTATTTTCAGCATTTTTATGTTTTTCTTCGTTGGTAATAACATCAGAAGTCAGCAGAATTTGTCCGACATTGATAGTATGCGCATCGAAGAATTTTCTATAAATTTTTGCAAGAATAGCCTGCCCGATTGCCGCCATAGCTTGTTTTCCGGGAATTGTGTGCGGACGTTTTTTATATCCGAGTTTTCCAACGCCAACGGCTATGGCACCCGAAGATACCAAAACCACCTGACGATTCTGTTTTTGCAAGGTTGCAATAACATTCGTAATATGCTCAATTCTCCGAAGGTTCAATCTTCCGTTCGGAAAAGTCAACGACGATGTTCCGATTTTGATGACGATTCGCCGTTTGTCAGACAGGGTACTTCTATAATCCATTTCGCGTTAAATAGGATACAAAAGTATAAAAATTTACTCGAATTGATGCGTTCTGTGGAAATATTAGCAAAAAACATATAACTATTGTGTGTATTAAGTATTTATCATTCAATTTTTGTGTATTTTTGTCGAAATAGTTGATATGAAACGTTTTTTATTCTTGATATGTCCAATTCTGTTTGTGGCTTGCGCAAGCCACGAAGGAATGGTTACTACGACATATAAAGATTCATGTAAAATAACAACTGTACAACTAAAAGGTGCGGCTTATTCCACGCCAATTCGCATGAAAAACAACACTGTCGTGCTTGGAACGCACCGCCGTTCGATATATTTTCTGACTTCAAACGACTCACTTTCGTCGGGAAATATGATAAAAAAAGTATATCGCACAAAATTCTGGGTTCACGCAACCCCCGCAATTGTCTATGATTCATTGGTTTCCATAGGTTCTTACGATGGGAATATGTATTTTTTCAACGAAGATGGTGAGTTGCAAAAAACCATCCGTCCCGGAGGAAGAATTTATACCAACAGCGTGCAGCTCGATTCATTGTGGATGGTGTTCGCCACGGGAGTGAAAGGTTTGTGGTTCTACAATATGAACGCTGACACTTTGTTTTTGTCACGCATTAAACACTTGACACACGGAAGTCCGACCGTACTTGGCAACGCGTTGATTTGCATTGGCAGCAACGACAAACGTATGTATTTCTTTGACAATCTTGGTAATCTGTTGTCAACATTCCAAACCGACGGTTGGATTATGCATTCGAAAGCTATGCCACAGTCTGATTCTGTGATTGTTTTTGGTTCGTACGACAAAAATATCTATTCCGTTTCCACAACGGGCAAAATGCAGTGGCGCTTCGACACTGAAGGGCGAATTCACGCATCGCCCCAACAGTTCGCAAATGGAAACATTATCTGCGGTTCGTTCGATAAGAACATTTACGTGGTTGACCACAATGGTTTGAAAATAGCGGAAATTCCAACGGGGAAACGAGTTGTTTCGTCTGCTGGAATAATCAACAATGGAGAATACGCTGTTGTTGGTTCCTACGATAAATATTTGTATGTAATACGTTCCAACGGTGAATTGGTGAAAAAAATATTCATTGGCGGAAAAATATTCTCATCGCCAATCATCCTTGATGACGGCACAATCTTCTGCGCAACTACCAACGGAAAGGCTGTGTTTGTTGAATATTAGTATTGGAACGTTCCAAATTCGCTTTCAATAACCAATTCTTTTGTATCGGATGCCTCAACACGTCCAACTATTTGAGCATCAATACCGAACGATTTTGAAATGTTTATTACTTGTTGTGCATATTCAGGCGCAATATACACTTCCAACCTGTGTCCCATATTGAAAACCTTGTACATTTCCTTCCAATCAGTGCCCGATTGCTCTTTGATAGTTTTGAAAAGCGGAGGCACAGGGAATAGATTGTCTTTCACAACTTTCAGATTATCAATAAAATGCAAAATTTTTGTTTGCGCGCCACCAGAGCAATGAACCATTCCATGAATTTGTGGACGCAGTGCGTCCAGAATTTTTTTCACTACGGGTGCATACGTACGTGTGGGCGAAAGGACTAATTTTCCTGCATCTATCGGTGAGCCTTCAACAGCATCTGTAAGTTTAAGATTTCCCGAATACACTAAATCTTCGGGAACGGCAGCATCGTAACTTTCAGGATATTTTTTTGCAAGATATTTTCCAAACACATCGTGGCGTGCCGAAGTAAGACCATTACTGCCCATACCGCCGTTGTAGCTTTTTTCGTAAGTTGCTTTTCCATACGACGCAAGTCCCACAATCACATCGCCAGGCGCAATATTAGCGTTGTTGATTACATCGGAGCGTTTCATACGGCACGTTACCGTGCTATCCACAATGATTGTGCGCACCAAATCGCCAACATCGGCAGTTTCGCCGCCGGTAGCATACACACCCACGCCAAGTTCCCGCAGTTCGGCAAGCAATTCGTCGGTTCCATTGATTATTGCGGAAATCACTTCGCCAGGAATCAACAATTTGTTTCTTCCAATAGTTGACGAGACCAAAATATTATCAACCGCGCCGACGCAAAGCAAATCGTCGATATTCATAATCAACGCATCCTGCGCAATGCCTTTCCACACAGAAACATCGCCCGTTTCTTTCCAATACAAATACGCCAACGATGATTTTGTACCAGCGCCATCGGCGTGCATAATGTTGCAATATGCTGGATCGCCTCCCAAAATATCGGGAATGATTTTACAAAATGCTTTGGGATATAATCCTTTATCTATGTTTTTTATTGCATTGTGAACGTCTTCTTTTCCTGCGGAAACACCGCGCTGCATGTATCTTGATTCTACTGCCATCTATTTATTATAGTTTATTGAAGTCACTTTAAATTCTGTTCTACGATTGATTTGGTGACAAATTTCCTGTTGTTGTTCACTCGAGAGATTTTTGATGAATTCAGGAGTCAATTTATCGCCAACATTAAGAAAATCATATAATTCCGCATTTTTATGGTCAATAACTTTCGGTTGCGTTGCACCATAACCTTTTGCGGTAAGTCGTTTAGCATCAATTCCCTTCGCAATTAGGAAATTCACAACCGATTGCGCACGGCGTTGCGAAAGTTCCTCGTTAGTCATTTTTGTACCCACACGGTAATCGGTGTGCGAACTAAGTTCAATGGCAATGTTCGGGTTGTCGATAAGTGTTTCATACAATTTGTTGAGCGAAACTATTGATTCTGGACGCAAATCCCACAAATTCACATCATACAGGACATTGGGGACTTCGATTGGCGAATCCAACTGCGTCATATAAAGATTCACATCAAAATTTTTATCTTCCTTTCGTCCAAAAGTCGAAAGTTTGTATTTGCTGTTCAGATACCCTTCGTGAATTGCCAAAAGCACATAATTTGTTTGCGGATTCAGTTCAAACTCATAATTGCCATTTTCATCGGAAATAACTTCTATTGACGTTCCATCGCTACCAATAAGACTGACGGTCGCATTGGAGATAGGTTTTTCTGTGATTTCATTCAGCACCTGCCCTTTCACTTTAAAGTGAAGTTTAATAATTGAGAAATGGTAAATGTCATCGTAACCTTTGCCACCTGGGCGGTTCGAGCTGAAATATCCTTCTTCGAGCGAATCTTTGAATGTTATTCCAAAATCATCGGAAGGGGAATTGATTGGAGCCATCAAATTCAACGTGTATGGTTTTCCTTTTGCATCGTAATTCACACGGAAAATGTCGAGGCCGCCCATTCCAATATGTCCAGTCGAAGAAAAGAACAAAATGCTGTCGGCTGCACGGTAAAATGGATACAATTCGTCACCGTCGGTGTTAACCACATCGCCTGCATTCCTTGGCTTGCTCCATTTATCCTTAGCCGACGGACGGGTACAATACCAAATATCGTATCCACCAAAGCCACCGGGACGATTTGAAGCAAAATACAATTTCAATCCATCTGAAGAAATATTTGGATGAACATAGTCGTTCGTGTCCTGCGGTATTTCACTGACAACTAAATGATTAGGTTTATCCCACGATGAACCGATTTTTGTTGACGACATAATTTTACATTGATAATGATTGTCGCCATAGTTACACTGCGTATAGAAAATATAATTTCCGTCATGCGTCACACTTGGCGCGCCTTCCTCGTTGGTTGTGTTTATCTGCTCCGAAATCGGGAATGGAGCCGACCAAGCACCTTTTGCATCTTCCTTAGAAGAATACAAATCGCAGAAATGCTGTCCACTACCACCATGGATTTTATCGCCTACGGAATTTGCCCGCGACGAAGAAAAATACAACGTGCAACCTTTCCCATCAAAGTTGTAGAACGGCGCATAGTCCGAAAATTCGCTGTTGATGTACGCCACGTTGGTTATCTTATAATTTGTGGGGTTTTGCGCCCACTTTTTCGCCGTGCGGCACGATTCAATGCCTTTCTCGCCCCGTTTGTCCGACGGCACGAGCGACATATATTTATCGTAATAAGAAATGGCTTTGTCAAAATTTCCGTTCATCCGCATCGCATCGGCACAATAGAGATACGCAATCGGTTCCTGATATTTCAAGTCAATTGCCTTTTCCAACCATAGTTGCGCGTGCAACGGGCTCGAAATGTGACGATAGCAATAGCCGATTTTGTATGCGATGACAGCTTTCTGCGGATCCTCGTTTTCTGTTTGCGAAAACAAGCTCTTGAAATTGTTAATGGCAAACGTGTACTCGTTGTTGCGCAACGCATTCTCGGCTCTTTTCTGCAAAGAACTCTGACCGAACACATCGGTAATTAGAAACAATAAAGAAATGTAAAGTACAAAACGTTTCATATTATTTTCTATGCTGTTTCAAAATTACGCAATATTTGTGACAAAACCAACGAAATCCGTTTTAATCTATTTTATTGCCAACAGTTCAACCTCGAAAACCAGCGCCATGTGCGGTTCTATCGGTCCTCCTGGGTGCGGATTTGCGCCATACGCCAATTCCGAAGGAATGTATAATTTCCATTTCGAACCAACGGGCATCAATTGCAGAGCTTCCACCCAACCTTTGATTACGCCATTTACAGGAAACGATGCCGGCTGATTGCGTTGCACGGAGCTGTCGAACACGGTTCCATCAATCAATGTTCCGTGGTAATGTGTTGTTACCGTGTCGGTTGCCTTTGGTTTAGGACCGTTGCCTTGTTTCAAGATTTCGTATTGCAGACCACTTGGCAATGTTACAACACCAGGACGTTTTGCGTTTTCTTCCAAAAATTTCTTGCCTTCGGTAATATTTTTCTCAAACTTTTTCGCATTTGCCTGAGCCAAAAACGATTGGATTGTTTCGTAGGCTTCCTGCATTGAAAGTTCAAGTTTTTCGCCTTTCATCATATCCGAAAGTCCTTTTGCGAAGAGTTCCGCATTGATTTCAGTCACACCTTCGCCTTTCAAACTCGAACCAATGTTCATTCCCAAGCTGTAGCTTGCTTTGTCTAAATTTGTCTGTATCATAGTCTCAATTTTATTTCTGCAAATCTAATAAACATTTTGTTTGTGGCAAAGGATAGTTGTGTTTGAGAAACAAATAAAATTCGCATTCCGCAAGGGATTTCTAAAAATTTGTGATATATTTGTAACATATTAACCATTAAAAATTAAATGAGATGAAGAAATTTTTATTTGCAGCTGGCTCTGTATTGTTTTCATTGGTTTTGATGTGCGGATGCGGAAAAGACGACCCCGATGCGCGCGACAACTACGTTGGCGATTTTACAGGCACACGCCACACCACCTCAACAATTAACAATTCATTTGTTGAAAATGATAATACTTGTACATTACGAGTAAGGAAAAACGAAGGAAATTCTAAATCAATTGTTGTATATCCCACTACCACAAAAGACCTTTTGTTCTACACCGAGGATATGAAATTTGTGAAAATTGATGGTGCTGACGCATATTGCGGCGCAATCAAAGGTGGAACAATTGACAACGAGGATGGTTCTAAAATTGTAACGGAAGCTGTTAACATTAGCGAAAAAATCCCGTATTCGTGCGCGATTATTCCCGACAAAGATGGAAAATACATTCTAATGTATAGTTACAAAACTATCACGACAACAACTTACAACACCGAAGTTATTTACACTGACTCGTTTACGGGAACGAAATAAAATACTCTCGAAAATTCTGAAAATAGGCGATACTATGGTTAGCATAGTGTCGCCTATTTTTTTTATTTTTGTGGAAAATCAATAGAAAAATGGAAAAAACATTGCGCGATTCAGTGGTATACATCGGTGTTGACGACACCGACATAGAGTTATTTGAAAATCAATATATTGTGCCAGAAGGCATTTCGTATAATTCGTATCTGATTGTTGATGAGAAAATTGCAATAATGGATACAGTTGATGCCCGCAAAGGCGAAGAATGGAAACAAAATTTGCAACGCGCGCTGAACGGTAGAAAACCAGATTTTCTGATTGTGCAACATTTGGAACCCGACCATTCGGCACTGATAGAATGGGTTGTTACGGCATTTCCCGATTTAAAAATCGTTGCAAGTGCAAAAGCAATTCAAATGTTGCCCCAGTTTTTTGAAAACATTCAACTTGATGGACGAACAACCGCAGTGAAAGATGGCGACACGCTTACGTTGGGGAAACATTCCCTAAAATTCTTCACAGCGCCTATGGTGCATTGGCCTGAAGTGATTGTAACGTTTGACGAATATGATGGTGTGTTGTACAGCGCCGACGGTTTCGGAAAATTCGGTGCTTTGGAAAAATGCGGTTTCTACGGACGTGACGACGACGATTGGACATGCGAAGCCCGTCGCTACTATTTCAACATAGTTGGAAAATACGGCGTTCCCGTGCAAACGTTGTTGGGGAAAGTCGGAAATCTTCCAATCCGCGCGATTCGTCCGTTGCATGGGCCAATTCTGGAAGACAATCTTTCGGAATACATACAATTGTATGACACGTGGAGCAAGTACGCAGTAGAAACTGAAGGTATTTTCATAGCATGCGCTTCAATACACGGGGGAACGTTGGTTGCAGCACAAAAGTTGGCTGAAATTTTAGAGAAAAAAGGTGCTAAACGGGTTGTTGTGAGCGATTTATGTCATTCCGACATTGCTGAAAATGTGGAAGATGCATTCCGTCATTCAAAAATGATTGTTGCCGCGTCGTCATACGATGCGGGCGTGTTCACTCCGATGTACGATTTTCTGCACCGCCTGCAAATAAAAGGCTACTGCAACCGAAAAGTTGCAATTGTGGAAAATGGTTCGTGGGCTCCATCGGCTGGCCGAGTTATGAAAGAAATGCTTGGTTCAATGAA
>DFGI01000024.1 GCA_002371705.1 Bacteroidales bacterium UBA3754 | reverse complement strand
TCGCTCTTCAATGCATAGTTGTTTGCGTCGCTCAATTCAGCAACCGTGCTTGGTATGTCTGATGGTTTCGCATATGTCGCATCGGCTTCCTCCTTGCTCAACAAACCTTCTACGCTTGGAATCGCTGGGGTATTTGCGATTTCACTATAATCATATGCTGGTTTCTCTTCTGCCTTTGCCCAATCAGACAAATCTGAATCCTGCAAGTAGCTGTCAGCATCCTCCAATTCAGCTACTGTTGTTGGTATTACAGGTTTATTCTTTATAAACGATGCAGCTTCTGCATCTGCTTCACTCCAATCAGCCTGCACGTTTGACAAATCGCTCTTCAAAGCATAATCATCAGCATCACTCAATTCAGCAACCGTTGTTGGTATGTCTGACGGTTTTGCATACGTTGATGCAGCCTCTTCCTTGCTCAACAAGCCTTCCACATTTGGAATATCAGATGGAGTTGCATACGTTGCATCTGCTTCCTCTTTCGTCAAAAGTCCATCAACACTTGGTATATCTGTTGTTTTTGCATATGTCGCATCGGCTTCTTCCTTCGACAACAAACCTTCAACGCTTGGAATTGCTGGAGTGTTTGCGATTTCACTATAATCATATACTGGTTTTTCCTCTGCCTTTGCCCAATCTGACAAATCTGAATCCTGCAAGTAGCTGTCAGCATCTTCCAGTTCCGCAACTGTCGTTGGAATTTCATTTTTTGATGCGTATACAGTATCCGCCCCCTCTTTAGTCAACAAACCGTCAAGACTTGGAATATCAGATGGAGTTGCGTATGTTGCATCGGCTTCTTCTTTACTTAACAAGCCTTCAATACTAACTTCATTATAATCTTCTTTCTTTAAATAATTATCTAAATCGTCCGATTTAGCGTAACCAGTCAAGTCATCTTGGGTTACATATCCATTCAAATCTACCTCTTGATAATCATCCTTATTTACATAATGTTCCTCCAAGTCATATTTTGTAGCGTATGTTCCCTCAACTTCAGCTTTTGTAGCATACGTTTCAGCAACTTCATTCTTATTAGCGAACGAGTCCATACCAGGAACAGAACCAGCTGTTTCAGCATATTGCGCATACGGAACGCTCAACAACTCCGATGTTATTGTAATAGGCATTCCTTCCACAATAACCTGAGTCATAATAAAATATGGCCCATTCGCCCAATCAATCGTCGAGAAATCGTTGTTGCCTTCGGCAAAACCAGCACCAATTTCCAATGAAATCAGACCATTTTTATTTGTTTTCACCTGATGTGTTTCCGTATAAACAGATTCGCCATCTTCACTACCTTGTAAAATACTCACAATGACAGGCAATTCAGTTTCGGAAACCAGTGTTCCCGCACTGTTTCTCACCACTGCCTGATAACTCATTTTTTGAGGAACTTGAGCGAATGCCACCATCATAAGGAGCATCATCGCAATTGAGGTAAAAATTCTTTTCATATTATTATATTTAAATCTTAAGACAAATTTATATGGATTTACCCTATCCTATTGTTTCACAACCTTAAAAGCACGAACGGGTTGTTTGTTCTTTTGGATTTCCACGAAATACACGCCAGGCAACAAATGCCGTACATCAATCGGAGTATTTTCGGAAATTATGTCTCCACTCATTTGACGGCGAGCCTTAACATCAGAAACAGTAAATGTCAGTCCATCACATTCAGTACCCTCGATTGATATGTTCAACACATCCGACGTAGGATTCGGATATGCAGCCAATTGAATACTTGAAATCTCCTGTAAGCCATCGGGAAGCGGCAAAGAGCTAATCGTATATGGTTGTTGCAAACCTTGTGTAAGCGAAACAGAGCCATCGCTACTTTCGTTCGATTGATATACAATCTGTCCAACAGAATAACTTACCGAGCCATTTTCATTAGCGCCATCGGCACCTGCCGATACAAAGCCACTCTGTGCATACGTGCCCATACACGCCACAGAGAAAGCACATACTAAAATCTGTTTTAGTTTCATAACACTATATTTTGAATTAACAAATATATAAAATAGATTTCAAAAATTCAACACTTCACAAACAAAAAACAGAAAAGCCTACAAGACCTTTCTGTTTAGAATTATACATACTATATTGTATTACTTATTCAAATCTTTGACTAAACGGACACATTGCCCAGCGCTTTTCGAATATGCCTGCTGTTGTACCCCTTTATCATCGCTACCAACAAACCAGAATGCATTTGCGGAACCACTTTGAGAAGCATTTGCAGTCCAATATGCAGCATACGTCAAAGTGCTTGTTAGCCACACCTTATTAGCAAGTGTTGACTTCGGGCTAATTTTTCTCACACCAGAAGCAGGGAAAAACGCCGCACCCTTCTGCTGCATTTTAAACCATTGGGATTCGGTATAAGTATTTGCGCCAAAACTTTCCGCGGCATTAAACGTGCAATTTGCTGGCATACCTGCCCAATTTTCAGGTAAAATCACAAATCCAGGAACATTTATAGTAGAAGGGCCCTTCTTTGTGACAATAGTCGCATACGCGAAATGTCCTTTCTCCTTACTATGTTGGTACAAATAATTCCATTCCGTATTCGTCAGTGTACGCCATGTTCCACTACCATTTGAAATGCTGTTAACGCCCCAATCAGCAGATGTTCCATTCAAACACGTTCCTTGATAATAATCTTCCGTATTTTCATTCACGGAATATGGCTGATATGCTGTATAGTCTTCCCCGGAAACCTGATGGCCACTGGTTCCCCATGCAAACAGATCTATCCAACCAGAATAGGTGGATGATACATTTATATTATCTGATTTAACACCATTCACAAAAACATTTCCGCCATCTTCACCAATATGATTATTTGATTTTCCAGCCACCGCATCAAACTGATTTTCCGCAAAACGCCACGTATTAGTCGAAGCTTGATATTGCAAATTACCACGGGAAAACTTCACAGATGTAGAATCAGAAATTGCGAATATGCCTTCCACCGAACCGTCAGCATTTATACCTTTATTACTAACACTTGCATACACACTTGCGCCTCCGTCAGGCAATTGATATGCATATTGTTGATACGAGTCCCAATCTTCTTCCAATAAAGTAGTTAAAATTTCATTTACCGCTTCATCGCCCAAATGGGAAGGTTTGCGGGCCTCTTCCGCCCATGTACCATAATCCTCTACGGTCCATTGTTTCAATGAATCCATAAGTTTATCCTTACCTTTATACCATGATGAGGCTCTTGATTCCCATTTTGAAAAATCAGACTCCAAATTCTCTTTCATCAATTCATCCAAATCCTCTTGATCATAAAAAATGTACGCCCCTAACATAGTCAAAAAACTCCCCCAACTATCAGGATTAGAAGACAATTGTTTATAAATAAAGCCATTATCTTCACTAATAGTACCCAACAAATCACCATCCGTATTGGTATAGGATTTTCCATCTCCAGTATTTTCCGAAGCGACATCTTTTATCACTTCTTCCATTATGGTATTTGAATCATCTGAAACGGCAGATGCTTTTTCCAACGCATCCTTAAACATAGAACGTACCTTTGCTTCAATATAAGCATCTATCTCAGACTTTTTCACATACTCGTCCATATTGCCAGCAGTTTCGGCATATTTTGCATACGGAACAGCCATCAACTGAGAAACGGCTTCTATCACAACACCATCGACCGTTGTTTCCGTTTTCAAGAAATATGGGCCCTCAGCCCAATTAATAGTGGCAAAATTGGATTCATTTCCTATTGCCAACGTCATCAACCCATTGGCGTTTGTAGTAACCGACTGTGTTTCTGAATAAACAGCATCGCCGAGTTCATTGTTTTTAAGGATACTTATACTGACCGAAATTTGTTTGTTTGCCACAAGCGTTCCTTGCGAATCACGAACCACAGCCTGATACGACATAGTTTGAGGAATTGATTGTGAGAACACACCAACGCCAAGTCCAACCAAAAACAGAATGCTACAAATAAGTTTTTTCATACCCACAAACGCTATAAAACCACAACCATTTTTTCTGCGACAAATATAGTGAGTTTTTTACTTCATTATATACGACACGTACATTTTTATTAACATTTTTTATTCTGTATCAATTTTTTACGCATTACCTTATTGTAAATTTTACAAAAAGTAATGTTTGCAACAACAGCCGAGATTTAAATGTTTTTTGATTGCCATCAATGTGCTTTTCTATGCGTTCAAGCCACATAAATCAGTAACTATGGTCATAATTTTACCGTACATTCTATACCGAACCGACCAAAAACGCAAGGCATTTTGTTCTATATTTTTGTCATATTGGATGTCGGCAGGGACATTATATTCAACATTTTTGTTAAAATCGATAGCATATCTATTATAATTGCTACAATTTGACGCATCGGCTCCAAAACCATCGTTACGGACAAGCGAATGACGTGGACAAACTGCATACATTTTTTTTCTATACATATTATATATGTATGCAATCAGCCAAACATCCATTTCACCATTCATATATTTTTGTAACGACCGCATCAAATCGCTTCCCAACGCGGCAAAGTTCTTTTTCAACGTTTTATTCTTTAAAAACTCCTGATAATCAACAATATTCCAATCAATGGTATTCCATCTGTCAATCCAAGTAGCCCACCCCCAGCTTTGAGCCCTGCCACACAAATAATATTCTTGCTTTTCTCCTATTCGATAAGAAAGTTTTGCTCCAAATCCAGATACCTGCATAATTCGCCCGTCTTTCTCAAAAGTCTGTAACATCGTGTTCATTACCGCAATAAATTGCCGTGACACATACAAATCATCTTCCAAAACTATGGCAACGCCAAATGTTTTCAGGACTTCGGAGACACCATCACGTATAGACATTGCCAACCCATTGTGTTTCAACGCTACACGCACGGTCGTTTTCAAAAAACCGTCCGTAG
Organism: Bacteroidales bacterium UBA3754; assembly: GCA_002371705.1. Taxonomy (GTDB): domain Bacteria; phylum Bacteroidota; class Bacteroidia; order Bacteroidales; family UBA1715; genus UBA1715. The sequence continues at coordinate 260 of DFGI01000024.1, read as the reverse complement.
ATTGGGCAACCGCAATCACTTCGGAAACTTTCTTTTGGTCATCAGCATCTTTTGCTCCATCAATATAAATATACAATTCAGATTGTTCCGCAAATCTGTTTTCTCGCAATGACTGTAATACATTACGAAGCAAACGAGCCCGATTATAAGCAAATACAACTATAGGAGCATACGAATTCATACTACGCAATTATTTTATTATACAGATTAGGAAACAACATATGTACGAAACTGGTACAGAAATAGATACATGCCTTTGC
>DFGI01000004.1 GCA_002371705.1 Bacteroidales bacterium UBA3754 | reverse complement strand
GGAGCCATACCGGCACCACCACCAACCCAAATCATTTCGCGTTTGCTGTCGAATACTGGATGGAAATCACCGTAAGGACCGCTCATCATTACCTTGTCGCCAGGTTTCAACGAGAAGATATACGTAGAGGCAATACCACAAGGAACATCCATAAAGCCTGGACCTTGATCTTTCGGTTTGAATGGAGGCGTTGCAATACGAACTGTCAACGTCATAATATCACCTTCGTCAGGATAGTTGGCCATAGAATATGCACGAACTGTAGGTTCCGTGTTCTTCTGATGCAATCCGAACAATCCGAATTTCTCCCAAGCTGGGATATACAAATCACCAATCAAGCTCTTGTCGAAATCAGCATAGTTGATGTCGTATTCAGGAATTTTAATTTGGGCATACGAACCAGGAAGGAAATTCATGTGTTCGCCAGCAGGCAACTTAACCTTGAATTCCTTGATGAATGTAGCCACATTCTTATTGGAAATAACTTCGCATTCCCATTCCTTAATACCAAGAACAGACTCTGGAATCTGAACATGAATGTCGTTTTTAACCTTCACTTGACAAGCCAAACGCCAATTGTCGTTTTGCTCTTTACGGCTGAAGAAGTCTTTTTCTGTCGGCAATATATCGCCGCCACCTTCAGTTACACGGCAACGACACATACCGCAAGCTCCTTTTCCACCACAAGCAGAAGGAAGAAGGATATTTTGTCCCTGCAACGTACCCAACAACGAACTTCCTGGATTCACCTCCATTGGTTCCTTGTCGTTGATAAACAACTGAATTTTTCCCGATGGCAGCAATTTAGCTTTCGCAAACAAAAGCAACGCCACCAACAATATAATTATGAGCAGGAATACAAGAACACTTGTACCTATTATCAAACCTGCCGATGCATCTAAAATTATCATTGTATGTTCAATTTTAATGATTACAACTTAATACCCATAAAACTCATAAATGCAACACCCATCAATCCTGTCACAATGAATGTGATACCTACACCTTTCAATGCAGGCGGAACGTGAGAGTACTTGATTTTCTCGTTAATTGCGGCAATACCAACAATTGCAAGAAACCATCCAACACCAGAGCCAAAACCGAACACTGTAGCTTCGCCCAATGTTTCATAGCCACGTTGTTGCATAAACAATGAAGCGCCCAAGATAGCGCAGTTTACAGCAATCAACGGCAAGAAAATACCAAGTGACGAATACAACGCAGGTGCGAATTTCTCAACCACCATTTCAACCAATTGCACAAACGATGCAATCACGGCAATGAAGATAATGAAGCTCAAGAAACTCAAGTCAACATCGGCAAAACTGTCGCTCAACCATGTCAAAGCTCCCGCTTGTAAAACATATTTATCCAACATGTAATCAATAGGAACTGTAACTGTCAACACAAATGTTACTGCAAGACCAAGACCAGCCGCAGTACTTACATTTTTAGAAACAGCAATGAATGAACACATTCCCAAGAAGAATGCGAACACCATGTTGTCAATAAAAATTGATTTAACGAATAAGTTTAACAAATCCATAATCGTAATCTTTTTAAAATTCCTACTTCTTAATTAAATCTTTGTTGCGTGAACGTTGAATCCAAATGATGACAGCAACGATAATCAACGCCATTGGAGGCATTAGGAAGAAACCGTTGTTTTCGTATCCGCATTCGTATAATCCCTGTGGAATTATCTGCAATTCACCAATACCTGGCAACGTGATTGTTCCTGCACCAAAAAGTTCACGAACAACAGCGATGATGACCAAAATCATACCATAGCCCAAGCCATTGCCAAGACCGTCGAGCAACGAAGGCCAAGGTTTGTTAGCCAAACCGAACGCTTCCATACGACCCATCACAATACAGTTGGTGATAATCAAACCAACATATACCGAAAGTTGTTTGCTTACGCCGTATGAGAATGCTTTCAAAATTTGGTCAACCATAATTACCAAAGTGGCAACAACCAACAACTGAACAATAATACGGATTCGGTTAGGAATTGTATTTCTCAGCAACGAAATCGCCATATTTGCAACACCGACAACGATAGTCACAGCCAACGCCATAACAATTGCCGACTCAACCTTTGCCGTAACAGCCAAGGCGGAACAGATTCCCAACACTTGAACTGTGATTGGGTTTGATGAGCTCAACGGCCCAGTTAATAATTTTAAATTGTTTTTAGAAAACAATGATTCTTTTTCTTCTGCCATTGCCTTACTAATTTAAAGATTGAACATTTTTTACTGTATCAGCTACCGCAGTTTCAACTTGCACTGAATCAGCAACCGTTTCAACTGGAGCAGCAGAGCAACCCGCAACTGATTGGAAATATGCAGCATAACCATTCAAACAATCGAACAACATTGCTGTAACGCCATCGCAAGTTTTTGTAGAACCTGAAATAGCATCAACTTCGTTGTAATCGTTTGTGGCACCACCTTTCACAACCTTAACCGAAGTAAATTCTGCATCTTTAAAGATGTGTTTTCCTTCGAATTGGCTGCGGAATTTTTCTTTCACGATTTCAGCACCCAAACCAGCAGTTTCGCTGTCGTGGTCGAACACCGTTCCAAGAACAGTGTTGCAGTCAGCTTTTGCGATTGAGATAAAACCACGGATTGGTCCCCAAAGTCCGTTACCAGACAAAGGAACAACGAAAGAACCTACGCCTTCGTTTTCAATTTCGTAGATTGGCAAGAAATCGCCGCCAGCTTTCACGTTGAATGTGTCAGTCATTCCCGCATCAGCTGGAGAAACAACTTCAGCGGAACCATTCTTCACGAAGAAGAAGCCTGTCACATGTTCGTTGAACTTAGCCACTGCATCGCTCGATTCCGATTCGATTTTTGCGGCATTCAAAATATTCTGCATTTTCTCGATTTTAACATTTGCCTGTTGTGCAGGTTTCAACGAGAATGCAGCCACCGACAACAATGTTGCGATTATCACAACCATTGCCACCGAATATATAAATATGTATGTATTACTCTTTTCCATCGTCGTACCGTATTAAGCGTTAGTAACTTTTGCACGTTTCAATCGTCTCTTGATGTTTGCCTGAACAACCATGTGGTCGATAAGCGGAGCGAACACGTTCATCAACAATATTGCGAGCATCATTCCTTCTGGATAAGCTGGGTTCAAACAACGGATAAGGATTGCGAACGCACCGATTAAGAATCCGTAAATCCATTTACCAACATTCGTTTGAGCCGCAGTAACAGGATCTGTTGCCATAAATACCGCACCGAATGCGAAACCGCCAATCAACAAGTGTTGGAATGCAGGGAAATTCATCACCATGTTTCCTTCTGGAGCAATAGCGTTCATTGCCAAACCCATCAAGAATCCACCAGCAAACACCGAAAGCATAATTCTGTAACTTGCGATTCCCGTGTACAACAATATTACTGCACCAATCAAGATTGCGATAACTGAAGTTTCACCGACGCAACCAGCATAATTTCCAACAAACAAATCGCACACTGACAATTGGCTGTTGGCACCAACGCTGTGGATTGCATCAACCGGAGTTCCTGCGTTCAACTGACCAAGAATAGTTTCACCAGAGAAACCATCAACAGTAGCAACATCGGAGCTATGTACCCATACCGACGAACCCGACATATTGCCCGGATATGCGAAGAACAAGAACGCACGAGCCAACAACGCTGGGTTTACGATATTCATACCTGTTCCGCCGAATGCTTCCTTGCCGATAATAACCGCAAAAGCAACTGCGATTGCAAGTTCCCAAAGAGGAATATCAACAGGGACAATCATAGGAATTATCAATCCAGAAACAAGATAACCTTCGCTGATTTCATGTCCGCGGATATAGCAGAATGTAAATTCAATGCCGAGACCCACGACATACGAAACCACAATCAAAGGCAACACTTTCAGGAATCCATAGCCAAGAGCGCACCACATTGTGTAATCCTGACCGATTGAAGTGTAGTATAACGAACCCACATTATACATACCAAACAATAATGCAGGAACCAATGCAAAGATTACAATAATCAATGCACGTTTCAAATCTATCGCATCACGTACGTGACTACCTTTTAACGTTACATTTCCGGGAACATGCAAGAATGTCTCGAAACTTTCGTAGATAGGAAGCCATTTTTCATACTTGCCACCCTTTTCAAAATTAGGTTTGGTTTTCTGTATCCAATTTTCTATCGCTTTCATATCTTTTTTAATTAAGTTCTTTTCTTATCAAATCCAATCCCTGACGGAGAATAGTTTGAATTTCTATTTTCGAAGGACAAACATATTCGCAAAGAGCGAAATCTTCAGGAACGACTTCGTAGATACCAAGTTGCTCCATTTTGTCGATGTCTTCCGCCAAAATTGCCTTCAACAACTGCATTGGATAAATATCCATTGGCAACACTTGTTCGTAGATTCCAGTGAACACAAACGCACGAGGCCCACCATTATAATTAGTATTCAGCGCGAATTGTTTCTTTGGTTGCAACCAAGAGAAAAATGCTCGGCTGAAACTATATTTTCCGAAGCCAGGAGCCAACCAACCCATAAATGTAGGTTTGTTACCTTCTTCAATTACAGTTACTTGCGAATCGTAGTAGCTAATGTAGTCTTCTTTGCCAAGTTTTGTACCTGTCAACACATTACCACTAATCACACGCATGTCGTCCGACAACGTTTCCGAAGCCAAGAACGATTTGATGCTTGCGCCAAGAATTGTCTTATAATACCGAGGAGCATTCACCGCGCCAGTAAGAGCAACAACCACGCGAGCGTCGAATTTCTTGCTTGAGAACAAACGACCTATGATTGCAACATCTTGAGGATTAACTACCCAAACGACATCGCCCTTGTTAATCGGGTCGATATGGTGGATTTGCACACCCACGTTACCAGCAGGATGAGGACCGTTGAAATAATTTTGTTCTACACCTGTGATTTTTGTGAACGTTGTTTTCGCACGGTCTTCCTTGTAAATATTCAAATTCACTACCCCGTCGGTCAGTTTACGCAACGCATTCACACCAACTTGGAAATCGGCAGCCGATTCCTCAAGCGCGAATGTGTAGTCAGGTGCCAACGGAGCTGTGTCGAACGTGGAAATGTGGATAGCTTTCGGTTTATCGTTTGGATTTGCGATAACGTCGAACGGACGTTGTTTCACAAACGGCCAAACACCAGCTTCCAACATAGCTGCAATGATTTGTTCGCGGTTCATCGAATTAACATCACCACAATCGAAGGTTTTGTACTGGATTTCCGAATCTGGTTTTACAACCACATTCAACAATGCACGTCTTTCACCTCTGTTAATTGCAGAAACTACTCCGCTCACAGGCGACGTAAACTGAATTTCCGGGCGATATTTGTCAATGAACAACGGGTCTCCCGCCAACACGGTATCCCCTTCCTTCACGACCATTTTCGCCGTCAGACCGACAAAGTCCGTCGGTTTCAATGCCACTGAGTCTGGCATGGGATTTTGGATAAAAATATGCTCGGCAACGCCCTGCATCTTTATATCAAACCCCTTTCTCAATTTGATTGTTTTTGACATATGTATATATTATTCTATAGAAACGTCGCAAAAATATAACTTTTTACAATATGATTATGCAGAATGCACCACAAAAAAATCGTTTTTTATTTTTCATTTTTTTTGTTGATGAATGAACTCGGCATTAGAATCTCCTCGGGCAAGATTTTCAGCAAAAATGGCAAGATTATGGAACCGCCCGGTATCATAAAAATGGCAAGAGACGGGATAGTTTTCAGTAAATCAGCGATTTGCGACTTCACCTTCTGCTTTTCATCATCCGACAAATTTTCGGAAACCGCTTTCCTCAGCAACTCGACCAACTCCTTACTTTCCAAAACTTCCTCTACAATTTTCGCCTTATTTTTGGTGACAAACGACTGAAAACGCATATTGAACGCCTTTCGGATAAGATTTACGCCTTCGCCGTACTGCAAATAAAAAATATGTTCGGCATGGTTCGCCAAAAATGAGTCAATCATAAACAGACTTTCCTGTTCCTCGGATTCCGTCACAGATAATTGCGCAGCGGTTTTCTGCAAGAAATCAACTTCCTTGTATTCCAGTTGGTTATCAACCAGACAAACATACACCGCATATTCATATATAATTCTTCGTGTAAAAGCGGAATCCTTACTACGGCTTTCGGAGAAATTTATTTCGTTTTGTGCGACATAGTCGCCAGCCCCGCCGAAATTTCCCGAAGCGATAAAATACGAAACCGTGGAAAGACCATTTTTATTGGATTTCTTTTCAACACGACTTGCTTTATCCATCAACGAAACGATTTCATTTTTTATACGATTTCTATGGTCGTATTCGTAGATTCCTTGCATCCAATACGCAAAATACATCACATCGAGCGCTGTAAAAATATTGAACTGCGACCCCTTCCAAAAATCACGTTCCAACATTGATGGATTGCTCACCCGTCCATCAAGAACCTGTTCCACAGCGGTGGTTTTATCTTGATTTTTCAGAAAAATTGTCCTGTATTTTGACGACTGCACGTCGTTCATAGTAAACAACACATAAAACTCGTACAATTTTTCCACACATTCCTGAGCAATTGTCCCATAAGATTCTCCCTGCAAAACCCGCTGTTTTTGCGAGAATAAATATGTCAGCACGAGTCCTTCAACAACAGCTATTTTGAAATTATCGGCACCACTCCACGATTCAGAATTTGCGAATGTTCCAAATTTATGAGCAACAATATGACCATAAAACAAACCCGAATCGTGCAAATAAAAATGACAGAAATCCATCATTTCGGTGTAATTTCCCAGATACAAAGCGAGTTTTGAGGAGTCCGCAGCAATGGATTCCTGAAATTCGTCAATGTATAACGCAAGCCAATTTTTAGTTGACGGATCCAAAACAAAAATTTAGCGCAAGATAAAAAGAATACGCTTGTAAAATGATTTTTCGCGAAGATTTTTCGGTTTGTGAAAAATAAATGTACTTTTGCCTAACTTAAAAATAAAATTGTATGTCAGGACATAGTAAATGGGCTAAAATCAAACGAGATAAAGGAGCCAACGACTCAAAAAGAAGTAAGATTTTCTCACGTATTTCAAAGGAAATCACGATTGCGGTAAAAGAAGGACAAAGCGGCGACCCCGATATGAACCCGCGTCTTCGTCTGTGCATCCAGAACGCGAAAAGTCAGAATATGCCAAAAGACGTAATTGAACGTGCCATTAATAAAGGTAAACAGGACAAATCGGATTTTGAACTTTTGACATACGAAGGCTACGCAAACGGTGGAATTGCCGTATTCGTGGAATGTTTGAGCGACAACAACAACCGCTCGTTCACTGCTGTGCGCACAGTTTTCAAAAAATACAACAACAGCCTTGGCAACAATGGCTCGCTTGCGTTTATTTTCGACCGCAAAGGCGTGTTTGAAATAAAAAAAACAGCCATTTCAATGCCAATGGACGAATTTGAGTTTGAGTTGATTGACGCTGGTTTGGACGAACTTGATGCAGATGACGAAGAAATCGTAACATTATATTGTCCGTATGATTCTTTCGGCGACATTCAGAAAAAATTGGAAGAACTGAAAGTTGAAATCGACAGCGCCGAATTGAAACGTATTCCTAACACAATGAAGGAGTTACCACTTGAAGAAGCTCAAAAAGTGATGAACTTCGTTGATGCATTGGAAGAACTTGACGATGTGAGCGCAGTATATCACAATCTTGAAATTACCGACGAATTAGCCAATACTTTATAATAATGGAACAAAAAGAACGACAGACAGCCACAATTTTGGCGCATTGCAAAGACCAAAAAGGTATTGTGATGGCTGTTACCGATTTTATATTGAAAAACAACGGAAACATTTTGTATTTAGACCAACACGTTGACCATCAGGAATCTGAGTTCTTTATGCGCGTGCAATGGGATTTGGACGGTTTTAATATTCCAACTGAAAAAATCGGTGATTATTTCACCACCTTGGTTGCAAAACCATCGAAAATGAAGTTTGAGATTCACTTTTCGAACACAAAACAACGTGTGGCGATATTTGTTTCAAACCTCTCCCACTGCATCTACGACATACTTTCGCGCGCACGTTCGGGAGAATGGGACATTGAAGTGCCGCTTATCATAAGCAACCACGATAAACTCCGCCACATAGGCGAGGAATTCAACATTCCATATTATTGTTTGCCAATTACGCCAGAAAATAAGTTGGAACAAGAATCGAAAATCAAAAAATTGTTGTTGGAAAACAATATTGATTTGGTTATTCTTGCCCGTTATATGCAAGTTGTATCTGATTCATTCATAAAAGATTACACAAACAGAATCATCAATATCCACCATTCATTTTTGCCAGCGTTCCCAGGTGCAAAACCATACGAATCGGCATACGCACGTGGCGTGAAACTGATTGGTGCCACAAGCCACTACGTAACCCCCGAACTCGACGCAGGACCAATTATCGCTCAAGGAGTTACGGAAGTTTCGCACAAAGACACTGTGGAAAATATGAAACGGAAAGGTTTGGATTTGGAGAAAATCGTGCTTTCAAAAGCAATTTGGTCGCACATACAACATAAAACGTTGGTTTATAACAACAAGACTATTGTTTTTGAATAAAATTTTTAATCTATAGGTTTGAACTACATGTAGGGGCGGAACGTATTCGCCCCTACGTTGTTTATAACAATATATTTTTCGGAATCAGAAAATTGAAAATTTGTCGTATCTTTACCAAGATAGATTTACAAGATTATGAAATACATAAAAATAGCACTTGGTTTACTCTGCGTAATGGCGGTTGGATTGTATGCATACAGCGAAATTGCGGGAAATGAAATCATCGAAAACGAATCCACCGAACAAAAAATAGAACAGACAAAAGCGCCGTTACAAGTCGGGGCGGAACGAATGGACGCATATTTACCTCTTCTGCAAGGTAAAAATGTGGGAATTGTTGGAAACCAAACTTCTGTGGTAAAACGCACGCATCTTGTTGATACTCTGCTAAAACGAGGTATTTCAGTCAAAAAAATCTTCACACCCGAACATGGCTTCCGTGGAACCGCCGACGCTGGCGCAAGTGTGAACAACGGCGTTGACGATGTAACTGGAATTCCGTTGGTTTCGCTATACGGGAAACACAAAAAACCAACTCCCGAAGATTATCAAGGAATTGATGTGGTTGTATTTGATATTCAGGATGTTGGCGCTCGTTTCTACACATATATTTCCACTATGCACTACGTGATGGAAGCCTGCGCGGAAAACAACGTTCCCTGCATTGTTCTCGACCGTCCGAATCCGAACGGATTTTATGTTGATGGACCTGTATTAAAGCCAGCAAATCAATCTTTTGTGGGAATGCATCCCGTTCCAATCGTACACGGAATGACAATTGGCGAATATGCCCAAATGATAAACGGAGAAAAATGGCTCGCCAACGATGTAAAATGTGATTTAAAAGTTATTCCGTGCGAAGGCTACGACCACACGGTAAAATACAAAATTCCGATTCCTCCATCTCCAAACTTGCCGAATATGCAGGCAATTTATTTATATCCAACGCTTTGTATGTTCGAAGGAACCGTGATGAGCGTGGGACGCGGAACCGATTTCCCATTCCAAGTGGTTGGGCATCCGCAATACAAAGATTCAAGTTTTTATTTCGTGCCTGAAAGCAGAACTGGCGCGTCAAGTCCATTATATGAATTCAAAAAATGCTACGGCAAAGATTTCCGGACATACGATGTTTCATCAATCCGTTCGCTCGACATTTCAATCTGGAAAGAAATTTATAAGCAATACGGCGGTAACGAATTATTTTTCAACAGGTTCTTTATAAAACTTGCAGGCACGCCTGATTTGCAACGATCGCTGGAATTAAACGTTTCAGAAGAAAAAATTCGAGAGTCGTGGCGTGAGGATTTGGAAGCATTTCGACAAGTCCGTCAAAAATATCTACTATACAAAGATTTTTGATGGTTGGAAAATTGTATATTTGTACCGTAAATACAATATCTAAATGGCAAAAACAACAGCGAATCAGTTAGTTAAGGCAATTATAGAAGGAATTCGGGAGAAAAAAGGCAAGAATATTGTCACTCTCGATTTCAAAAAAATTGACAATGCAATTTGCCGTTATTTTGTGATTTGCGAAGGCGATTCCTCAACGCAAGTTGACGCAATCGCCGATGAAATTGAAGAATATACTCGAAAAAAAACAGGAGAAAAAGTTTGGGGCACAGCAGGATACGACAATGCGGAATGGATTTTCCTTGATTACGGCGATGTGATTGTCCACGTATTCCAGCCACACATCCGCGAATACTACAAATTGGAGGATTTGTGGGCTGATTGCGTCAAAAAAGAGTACCCCAATGAATAATGTATAACTATGGCAGAAGAAAAAGACACAAAAAATACACAGCAAGAGAAAAAAGACGACAAACACAATCCGTTTGGTCATCCTGACTTTAAAAACTTTAAAGCTCCGAAAAACAACAAAAACGGCGGCAATATATGGATATATGTTGTTTTGTTGGCGGTTTTCGCCATATTCAGTTTTATGGATTTCGGAGGCAGTCCGAAAAAAATCAGTTCGACTGAATTCGACGCAAAACTGCGCAATGGCGAAATTGAAAAACTTATTGTAATCAACCGAGAATATGTTGATGTTTATTTAACCGCGAGCAACACTGGCCACGGTGTCACTTCGCCCGACTACACAATGACGATTGGCTCCCTTGAGGCTTTTGAGCGCAAATTGGAAAACACCAATGTAAACATTGAATATCAAACAAAACACAACTATGTTGGCGAAATTATTGGTTGGATTCTACCGTTAGTGCTGATGGTTGTGATTTGGATGTTTTTTATGCGCAAAATGGGCGGTGGTGGCAGCGGCTCAGGTATGGGCGGTGGAATTTTCAGCATTGGCAAGTCGCGTGCGAAACTTTTTGAAAATGAGGACAAAGTAAAAACCACATTCAAGGATGTGGCAGGTTTGGAAGAAGCAAAAGTTGAAATCCGCGAAATTGTTGATTTCCTAAAAAATCCAAAGAAATACACCGAATTGGGTGGAAAAATTCCAAAGGGAGCATTGCTTGTTGGTCCTCCGGGAACGGGAAAAACATTATTGGCAAAGGCAGTAGCTGGCGAAGCTGGTGTACCATTCTTCTCGCTTGCGGGTTCCGATTTCGTTGAAATGTTTGTAGGCGTTGGTGCCGCACGTGTCCGCGACTTGTTTAAGGAAGCTAAATCGAAAGCTCCCTGCATTATTTTCATTGACGAAATTGACGCAATTGGACGCGCACGTGGCAAAAACGGTTTCAACACAAACGATGAACGGGAAAGTACATTGAATCAATTACTTACCGAAATGGATGGTTTTGGGACTGATTCGGGTGTGATTGTACTTGCCGCCACAAACCGTGCGGAAATTCTTGACAAGGCGTTGCTCCGCGCAGGTCGCTTCGACCGCCAAATCAACGTGGAATTGCCTGATTTAACGGAACGTGAACAAATTTTCGATGTGCATCTTCGTCCGTTAAAATTATCGAACGAAATACAATCGTCGTTTTTAGCAAAACAAACGCCAGGATTTTCGGGCGCCGACATTGCAAATGTATGCAACGAAGCCGCGTTGATTGCCGCCCGCCGCGACAAAAAGCAAGTGGAAAAACAGGATTTCCTTGATGCGATTGACAGAATTGTTGGCGGTTTGGAAAAACGCAATAAAATAATGACTCCAGAGGAAAAACGCACAATTGCGTTCCACGAAGCCGGACACGCCACACTGAGCTGGTTCTTGGAATATGCGCATCCTCTTATAAAAGTTACTATAATACCTCGTGGACGTGCGCTTGGCGCAGCCTGGTATTTACCCGAAGAACGACAGATTGTAACGAAAGAACAAATGCTTGACGAAATGTGCGCCACTTTGGGCGGACGTGTTGCCGAGCAAATCACGTTCGGGAAAATTTCAACAGGCGCACTGAACGACTTGGAAAAAGTCACAAAACAAGCGTACGCAATGGTACAATATTATGGTATGAGCGACAAAATCGGAAACCTAAGTTTCTACGATTCCACAGGTCAGTCGGAATATTCATTTGCAAAGCCGTATGGCGAAGAAATGGAAAAACTGATTGACACCGAGGCACAGGACATTATTCGGAAAGCATACCAGCGAGCCTACGACATTCTTACCCAACGCCAAGAGGGCTTTGTCCGCCTTGCAGAATTGTTGCTTGACCGTGAAGTGATTTTTAGTGAAGATTTGGAAAAAATATTTGGTAAACGCCCATTTGCGGAACCAAAGAAAACAATGACAGAAACAGAACAAAACAATGAATAAACCAAATTCTGAAGAAAATAAAAAGGCAATACTTGCCGATTTGGAGTCTGTTACAGTAACTCCGCAGTATTCGTACGAAAAGTTAGCTTCGACAGACGAATATTTTGTCCAACCCGAAGGTGATTTATGTGAAGCATATTGCGCTAAGTTACAATTAGTTGCTGGAAAACCTGAAGTTGTTGATTCTGTGGAATCCGCATTTGTCCGCATTAAAGAAATAATTGGCGACGATGTGTTGCTATGTAACAATCCCGAATTGCTGAAAATTCTTGACGAAAAAGGAATTGCCTATAATACCGACCCCGAATACGCACGCGTGGCGAAATTCTCCCTCACAACATGTGAGGCATTGGCTGCACGCACAGGAAGCGTGTTTGTGTCATCGGCGCAAATTGAAGGACGGCGGTTGGTTTCCGCAGCTGAAACGCACATAGTTTTGGCATACAGCAACCAAATTTGCCCTGATTTAGTGCAATGTATGGACGTATTGGAGAAAAAATATGGCGACACATTTCCGTCACAAGTCACGGCAATCACAGGCCCCAGCCGCACATCCGACATTGAAAAAACACTTGTTTTGGGTGCGCATGGACCAAAGAATTTGTATGTATTGATAATTAAATAAGTATGAAAAACTTACTACTTCGCATAGTGACAGGAGCCTTGTATATAGCGACAATTCTTGTTGCGCTATTTACAAACCTACCGTTGTTTTTCCTGATTTTTGGAATAATAATGCTATTTATCTTAAATGAATTTTATAAAAACCTAAAAATCAAAGATATAACGGTTGACTTAGTCCTATCGAACGCTTTGGCCGTGTGCATTTATCTATCGCCTGTAGTTGATTTATACACCACAAAATTCACAATGATGCCTGCCATTGTGATATTTGCATTAGCATTGTTTGCAGTGGAATTATTTCGCGACGACGAACAACCATTTCAACGTATTGCGTTCTCGCTCTGTGGTATTATATATGTTTGCGTGCCGTTCACATTGTTGGCGTATTACAAGGAACAAAGCGTATTAACCATTGGAACCGATATGGCTTCAATAATGATATTATTGTTGTTCGCATTTACGTGGATAAACGACACATTTGCGTATCTTACAGGAATTTTGTTGGGGAAACACCCACTCTGTCCCAAAATTTCTCCGAAAAAAACCATAGAAGGATTGGTTGGTGGCTTTGTGTTCACAATTGCAAGCGCATTTTTATTCGAACATTTGCTGAATGTTAAATGGCAAATTGTTGGTTTATCAGCGCTGGTAATTATTTGTGCAACGCTTGGCGACATGGTGGAATCACGCTTCAAACGCTATGTTGGCGTAAAGGATTCTGGGAAAATGTTGCCAGGTCACGGTGGATTTCTTGACAGATTTGACAGCGTAATTTTTTCAATTCCCATATTTTTTGCATATTTGCAAATGTTTGATTAAACAAAGACTGATGAAAATACATAAAGAAGGTTATTCCACGATAATTTTAGTGTTTGGGGTGCTTTGCCTCCTGAATTTATATCTCCACCAAATTAACGTTCATCCAATCGTTTTTGGGGTTGTTTTGGCATTATCGCTATTGTTTTTCTTCCTGATTGTATTTTTCTTCAGAATTCCAAAACGAATTTTCACAGAAACTGCAACGGGGTTGATAGCTCCCGCCGACGGCGAAATTGTGGTGATTGAAGATGTGTTTGAGCCAGATTTTTTAAAATGCGACTGCAAACAGATTTCCATTTTTATGTCGCCGTTAAACGTGCATGTGAACCGCTACCCTATTTCGGGAAAGGTTGTGGAATGTCTGCATCAGGATGGTGTGAAACTGCCCGCCTTCAATCCAAAATCTTCCACTAAAAACGAACGAACTTCAATAGTGATGGAAACCGCGTGCGGAACAATTCTCTGTCGCCAAATTGCAGGCGCAGTTGCCCGAAGAATAGTAATGTATGCTGAACCAAATACAGAAGTATCACAAAATCAAGAACTTGGATTTATAAAATTCGGTTCACGAGTTGATATGTTTATTCCAAAAAATTTAAACATTACTGTTAACTTGAATCAAAGTGTACGTGGTGGTCAGACGGTGATTGCTACAAAATAATGAAGACACGGGTTTCAATAATAAATTACAGTAATACGATTCCTTTTTCTTATGGACTTCTGAACAACAAGAATTTGCAAGTTCTTGCAGAATTTTCATATGGCTATCCTGCCCAAGTGGCGCAAATGCTGCGCAACGACGAGGTTGATGTGTCAATAATTTCAGTAGGTGCAATTCCTTCGATTCCAAACGCACAAATTATTTCAAATTATTGCATAAGTGCAACAAAACGAGTTGATTCGGTTTTATTGTGTTCAAATAAACCTCTTGATTCCATTGATACAATTGTACTTGATTATCAATCACGCACATCGAATATTTTGGTGCAAATCTTAGCAAAATATGCATGGGACATAGCCCCGAAGTTTGAAATGGGAACGGTAGGCTATGAATTGCGCGACGACAACTGCGCAAAGGTTATAATTGGAGACAGAGCTCTGCTTAACGCATCACGATTCCCGTACGTGTATGATTTGGCTGCTGAATGGTACAATGCCTTTTCGCTCCCGTTCGTGTTCGCCGCTTGGGTTGCAAACAAACAATTACCAAAATCATTCCTTGAAGAATTTGAATCAGCCTGTCAATATGGCGTGGAACACATCGACGATGCAATTCAAAGCCAACATAAGACATTCTCGTTCAACATTCGCGACTATTTGTACCACAGCGTGGAATTTAACCTCAACGACGAAAAACGCGCTTCAATAGACTTATTTTTTGAAAAAGGGAATTCCTTAGGTTTATTGTAAGATTTTTCAAAGGAATTAGACAATTTTCATTTGCGTTTTTAAACAAAAATCACGTTCTTTACATACGTATTTGTTGCCAACTCAAAATAAGATTTCGGCAACGTTATTAGCATGTTTCAATTAAATAATCGTATGAAAAATTTACACATCATTTTCGTAGCAGCAATTGCAGTTTTTTTAAGCTGCACAACCCCTGAATATACCGAAATACAAAACGGCGTACAGTTGCAAACAGATTCCTGCGTGGTGCAAGTCCAGTTCTACAAAGACGACGTGGTACGTGTGCGGAAATGTCCACTCAACGGGACGTTGGAGAAAAAAAGTTTGATGGTAATTATTGATTCGTTGCAAGATATTCCTTACCGCACTATCGCGAAGCAAGAATCCATTATGATAGAGACGCCAAAATTATGTGTTGTGATTCATACGGAAACAGGCGCTATTTCGTACATACAAAATGGGAAAGAAATCGTTTCGGAAAAAGGTTTTGCCAATTTTACACCATACACAAATGAAAAGAATGGTGAAAATTCGTTTAGTGTTGGACAAACATTCACGCTTGCCGATGGCGAAGCAATTTATGGTTTAGGACAAAATCAAAGTGGCATTTTAAATTACCGTGGGCACTCCGAAAAACTTGTGCAGACAAATACCGACGCGGTCATTCCGTTTATTTGGTCAACGGCGGGATTCGGTATCTTGTGGGATAATTATTCAAAAACAACATTCAACGACGATGAGAATGGTTGCACGCTTTGGTCCGAAGTGGCCGACAATCTTGACTACTACGTGATTGTTGACGACGATGCCGACGACATAATTTCTGGCTACCGCTACCTTACTGGCAAAGCGCCAATGTTCGGCAAATGGGCGTATGGCTATTGGCAGTCGAAAGAGCACTACCACACACAGGCGGAATACATTGCTATTGCAAAAAAATACCGTCAACTTGGCTATCCTATTGATGTGCTGATTCAAGACTGGAACTGGTGGGGCGGTTTGCATGATTGGGGCGGAATGTACTTCGACAAAGACCGCTACCCGAATCCAAAGGCAATGGTTGACGAAGTTGAAGCGATGAACTTCCATACGATGATTTCCTGCTGGCCGTGCGTTGGGCCGAACGCTCCTATGTACAAAGACTTTGAATCGAAAGGATATTTGTTCAACAAAAAAGGTTGGGGAGATTTCAAATACTACGATCCGTTCAATCCCGAAGCAACGAAATTATACTATGAATATCTGAAAAACGGCGTTGCTACCTGCGGTTGGGACGGTTATTGGTTCGATTCAACCGAACCCGACATTACCAACGCTCTTACAAAAGAATCGACAGAATATGATTTGAAGACCACAGGACGGAACTATCTCGGTTCGTGGGATAGATATTTGAACGCATTCTCGCTTGTTGAAATGACACAAATCCACGATATGCTGAAAGCTGATGCTCTCAAGTCTAAAAATCCACAACGACAATACATACTCACCCGTTCAACCTACGCTGGTCAGCAACGTGCGGCGGCAGTTACGTGGAGTGGCGACATTGGTGCTGCGTGGGATATATATAAGAACCAAATTGTAGCTGGTTTGAACCACTGTGCCGCCGGCGTGCCATATTGGACATTCGATGTGGGCGCATTCGTGCTAAGTTCCTACGAAGGCGTGTTCAGCAACGACATCAAAGACCCAGCATATCAAGAATTATACACCCGTATGTTTCAATTCTGCTCGTTCTGCCCTATTTTCCGCTCGCACGGCTCCGAAACGCCTCGCGAAATTTGGGAATTCGGCGAATTTACGCCAACGTTGGTTAAATTCGACCAACTTCGCTATCGTTTGATTCCGTACATTTATTCTAATGCGTGGGAAATATACAACGACGACTACACCATGATGCGTCCGTTGGCAATGGATTTCAAGGACAAGAACACATACAACATTCAAGATGAATATTTGTTCGGAGAATCATTTCTTGTGGCCCCTGTAACTGAATTTCAGAAATACCGTGCTCCGCAACGAAGCGTTGAAGTTCCTGCGTCGGTATTCACTACAAAAGACGGAAAACCGGGACTACACGTAACGTTCTACAAAGACAATCAATACAAAGAACAAACACTTGACACAACGCTCGAAAAAATTGATTTATTCTGGTACTGCGAACGTCCTGACTACGTGACAGATACTATGTTTTCGGTTCGTTTTGAAGGAAAAATCACTGTTCCCGAAAGCGGCACATACCGTTTCCACATAAAGAATTTCGACCAAAAACGAATGTTGATTGACGGTAAGGAAATCAAGATGAACGAAGGCGGAACCGAAAAATATTTCGAGCCAATTACGTTGGAAGCTGGCAAAGCATACGATTTTATGTTTGAAACAGCAAACTCATCATCGGGAGCGGCACGTTCCATCCTTTGCTGGAAAACGCCGTCGATGTTAGCCGAAGACGCAAAGCCAATCATAATGGGTGAAACAAAAACTACTCGTGAAGTGTATTTACCCAACGGAACTTCGTGGTACGACTTCTGGACTGGCAAGAAATACGAAGGTGGAAAAACTGTCGGTGCAAATGCAGAAATTGAGACTATGCCATTGTTCGTAAAAGCAGGTTCAATCATTCCTCTGGCTTTAGACAAGCAATATGCGACCGAATATGCCGACACCGTACTCGAAATCCGCATTTACCCAGGCGCGGATGGTGAATTCACATTATATGAAGACGAAAACGACAACTACAACTACGAAAAAGGTATGTATGCAACCATAGAATTTGAATGGGATGAATCAGACCAAACACTTACCATAGAAAACAGAAAAGGTTCATTCCCAGGAATGTTGCCAGAACGAAATTTCATTGTTCGGATTGTTGATAAAAGCATTGCCGTAGGCGTGTTTGATTCTCATAAAGACGGAGGTGTGGAACGATGCAAAACAATACACTACACAGGGACAAAAATTGTTGAACGTTTGTAACAAAAACTATTAAAATGACAATCAAACAGATACTTTTCTATATTTCATGCATTATGGGCATTGTATTTCTTTCGTGCGCAAAATCAAACAAACCCGATTATAAAATTTCGGAAGACGAAACAGTCACCATTGAACTGCAATACACCGCAGGCACAGGCTATTCGTGGCAATGGGTCAATCAAGACAACGTGAAACATTTGGATTCCGTAAATGTGGAATACGACTACAACAGTCAGTTTATAGGCGGTGCTGGCACTATGAAATGGCAGTTTAAAGCGAAATCAAAGGGTTGCGACACGCTTACATTCGTGTATAAACGTGCTTGGGAAGATGCAGAAATTGAGAAAAAAGAGTTTGTCGTGAAGGTGAAATAACTCTTTTTCAACAACATAGACACGCAAGGATTTTTTTTCAAAAAATATTTCCCAAAGCGTTTGTGGAAACGAAAGAATATGTATATTTGCACACGTCAAAAGACAACTACCTGGTGTGGTAGTTCAGCTGGTTAGAATATCGGCCTGTCACGC
>DFGI01000082.1:258-4586 GCA_002371705.1 Bacteroidales bacterium UBA3754 | reverse complement strand
ATAGAAAAAAATGATTTGAATAATAAATATTTAGGAGGATTGAGTTATGAAACGAGTTATCACAATTATGGCAATTTTATTTAGTGCAGCACAAATATTTGCCTCGGAATTAATAGTTAAAGGAAAAATCGATGTCCCTTTCTCTGTATTTATCAACGGTGAAAAATACTATTCGTATAATAGTCAGGTAAACATTTCAAACATACCACGTGGCTATTATAATATGCAGATTTACACCGAAGGTGCATCGTACGAATTGTTGTACGATTGCAGAATCGAAATTCAGCGTAATGAAATTGTTACCGCTTCGTTTACAGGCGACAACAAAATCTATATCTCGTCAACGCGCGTTGCAACGCCTGTGATTCTGGATGTGACTCCATATCCCTACAGAGTAGTGCCGGCTCATGTTCATCATCATGTGACACCGGCGCCAAAGCCAACTCGTGTGTATCATTCAAAACCGAAAAATTCACCTGGTCACGGACACACGACGAACAACAAGCCTCGTCCAACAAACGACAAGGCGAGATCAAATGAAAACCACAATTCAAGTGGCGATTCTGGAACGCATTACGGTCCACGACAAACAACAAATACACGAAAATAACAATCAAAAGAAGCTGTCCATTTCGGGCAGCTTTTTTTATGCGTTCCTTTCAAGCAGTTGTATTGACTAAAATAAAAATGTTGGATGCCGTCTTTCTTATGCACAATACAATTCTTCTTGCAATTTTTGTAAATCGTTCAAAAAGTGTAATTTCGCACTAAAATTTTGAAAGATGTTTGTCGAAATAATTGATACAACTCTCCGCGATGGCGAACAGACCAACGGCGTGGCGTTCACCGACAAGGAGAAACTTTCCATAGCGAAGCATTTGTTGACCGAAGTTAAGGTCAACCGAATTGAAATAGCCTCGGCACGGGTGTCGAAAGGCGAATTTGAATGCGCTTCGAAAATTATTCAATGGGCGAAAGAATCTGATTTTCTTGACAAAATCGAAATTCTCGGGTTTCTCGACAAGCATATTTCCATCGATTGGGTGAACAATGTGGGCGGAAAATACATCAACCTGCTGTGCAAAGGTTCTCTGCGTCAGCTCGAAGGACAGTTGCGAAAAACTCCCGACGAGCATATTGCCGACATAAAAGAAAATCTTGCATACGCCGAAAGTCTTGGCATTAGCGTGAACGTGTATTTGGAAGATTGGTCGAACGGAATGCGGAATTCACAGGATTATGTATTTTATATGCTTGACAATCTGCAAAATACATCAATCAAACGATTCATGTTGCCCGACACGCTCGGCATTTTATATCCGAAAGAAACCTATAAATATTGTAAACAAATCCGCGAACGCTACCCGAATCTTCATTTCGATTTTCACGGACACAACGATTACGGTTTAGCGGTGGCAAACTCTACGGCTGCGCTCACTGCTGGTTTCAACGGCATTCATACCTCGGTGAACGGACTTGGCGAACGTGCAGGAAATACGGCTCTTTCGACTATCGTGCCGTGCATTCACGACCATTTGCACATGGAAACGACCGTGCAGGAAATCACGCTGAACAAAATCAGTAAGATTGTGGAAACTATCTCGGGCATACGCGTGGCATCGAACATGCCGATTATCGGCGAAAATGTGTTCACGCAAACAGCCGGCGTACATGCCGACGGCGACAAAAAAGGTAATTTGTACTGCAACGAATTGATGCCAGAACGCTTCGGACGTGTCCGTAAATATGCGCTTGGAAAAACTTCGGGGAAAGCGAACATCGAGAAAAATCTTGAAGAACTCGGACTGGAACTTGATGCGGAAACAAAAGCACTCATTACAGCCCATGTGGTGGAACTCGGCGACCGAAAAGAATCAATCACAACCGAGGATTTGTACTACATTGCCCGTGAATATTTGGACAACAAGAAAATAGAAGAAAAAGTTGAAATTGAGAACTACTACGTCTGTAACGTATTGGGAATGAAGCCCGTGGCAACCATCAGCCTTAAAATTGATGGCGTACGCTACGAACAAACTTCGTCGGGCGACGGTCAGTACGACGCGTTTATGAAGGCATTGCATAAAATCTACGACCAACGCAAGGTTACAATCCCGAAACTCGAAGATTATGTGGTTACAATTCCTCCTGGCGGAAAAACCGATGCTTTGGTGGAAACCGTCATTACTTGGAACGACGGCGTACGTTCATTTAAAACACGAGGCTTGGATTTAGACCAAACATCGGCGGCAATAAAAGCAACACGTAAGATGTTGAATATTATTGAGTTGTAATAACTCGACCACTCGTATTTTCAAAATTTGTATTGTCAATTTTGACGAGGATGGTTAATTCTATCCGTCAAAAAGTCAGCGTTTTATTCTCTAAATACGACAATTCGTCCGATTTTTCGTATTGGCAACTTATTTGATGTGCCTATTGGAAAAAATTTACAGTTATGGACTTCAATCAATTAACAATCAAAGCACAAGAGGTTATGCAGCAAGCGGTTCATATCGCCGAGGCGAATAACCAACAAGCAGTTGAAACGGGGCATTTGCTAAAAGCCTTGTTTGAAAAAGCTGATAGCATCACGTCATTCGTTTTCAAGAAACTTGATGTGAATGAAAACGCCGTGAAAACTGTCCTTGATAAAATCATTGCTTCCTACCCGAAGGTTTCGGGCGGCGAGCCATATCTGTCGTCGAATGCCAACAAGGTGATTCGCGAAGCGGAAAATCAGCTCAGGGCGTTTGGTGACCAATATGTTTCGGTGGAACATATCTTAATTGGTATCTTTAAATGTGGCGACCAAACCTCACAGTTGTTGAAAGACAACGGCGTGACCGAAAAGAATTTGATTGCCGCCATTCAAGAATTGCGTAAGGGAAGCAAAGTGACTTCGCAGTCGGCCGAAGATACCTACAATGCGTTACAGCGGTTTGCAATCAATTTGAACGCACAAGCCCGTGCGGGAAAACTCGACCCTGTAATTGGTCGTGACGACGAGATTCGTCGTGTGTTGCAGATTCTTTCGCGTCGTACCAAAAACAATCCTATCCTGATTGGTGAGCCGGGCGTTGGTAAGACTGCCATTGCCGAAGGTTTGGCACATCGTATTATTAAAGGTGATGTGCCCGATAATCTAAAGTCAAAGCAGATTTTCTCGCTTGATATGGGTGCATTGATTGCTGGTGCAAAATACAAGGGAGAGTTTGAGGAACGTTTGAAATCGGTTGTAAACGAAGTGATTTCATCGAATGGTGAGATAATTCTTTTCATTGACGAAATTCACACTTTGGTCGGTGCTGGCAAAAGCGACGGCGCAATGGATGCGGCAAATATCCTGAAACCTGCCCTTGCCCGTGGTGAACTTCGTGCCATAGGTGCCACCACGTTGGACGAGTATCAAAAGTATTTCGAGAAAGATAAGGCACTTGAACGTCGTTTCCAAACGGTTACCATTGACGAACCTACGGTGGAAAATGCCGTGTCGATTCTTCGTGGTTTGAAGGAACGCTACGAAAATCACCATAAGGTTCGTATTCTTGACGAGGCAATTGTGGCTGCCGTGGAACTTTCGCACCGATACATTACAAGCCGTTTCTTACCCGATAAGGCAATCGACTTGATGGATGAAGCCGCCGCAAAATTGCGTATGGAAATGAATTCCGTTCCCGAAGAAATTGATGAACTGAACCGAAAAATCCGTCAGTTGGAAATTGAACGCGAAGCCATAAAACGTGATGGCAAGACTGCCCGTACTGAAACGATTGACAAGCAAATCGCCGATTTGCAGTCGGAGTTGACGAAGTATATGGCGACGTGGAATTCGGAAAAAGAGATTGTTGCTAAAATCCACTCCAACAATCAGGAGATTGAAACCTTGAAATTCGAGGCGGAACGTGCCGAACGTGACGGCGATTATGGCAAGGTTGCCGAAATTCGTTACGGAAAGTTGAAAACACTTGAAGAGGAGTCGAAGAAACTTGCCGAAGATTTGAAAGAAAAACAAGTCAACGGTGGCTTGATTGACGAGGAAGTTTCGGCTGACGACATTGCCGACGTGGTTTCACGTTGGACAGGAATTCCTGTAAGTAAGATGTTGCAAGCCGAAAAGGATAAGTTGCTGAATCTTGAGACCGAGTTGCACAAACGTGTTGTTGGACAAGATGAGGCGATTGCCGCCGTGGCCGATGCTGTTCGTCGTAGCCGTGCCGGTTTGCAAGACGAGAAACGGCCGATTGGCTCGTTCATTTTCTTGGGAACTACGGGTGTGGGTAAGACGGAATTGGCAAAGGCTTTGGCTGAATTCTTGTTCGACGACG
>DFGI01000082.1:0-187 GCA_002371705.1 Bacteroidales bacterium UBA3754 | reverse complement strand
AGCATATCGTACGTATTGATATGTCTGAATATATGGAACGCCACTCTGTTTCGCGTTTGATTGGTGCGCCTCCGGGATATGTCGGCTATGATGAGGGTGGTCAGTTGACCGAAGCCGTTCGTCGTAAACCATATTCGGTTGTGTTGCTCGACGAGATAGAAAAGGCGCACCCTGATGTGTTCAACAT
>DFGI01000043.1 GCA_002371705.1 Bacteroidales bacterium UBA3754 | reverse complement strand
TCCAAAAAGATTGTCCGCATTATGAACTATCAGGACGACAAAAGCCGGGAGATTTTGAAGATTCTTTTGCTAAACCGAAAGCGCATCATTCACAAGGCCGAAAACAAGAAGGAAGTTTTTGCCCGCATTGTAGAATCAGAATTTGCAAAGCGCGGCAATCTCAAATACACGCTTGTTTACGTTCCCGAAGGCAACAAAACCGACGACGATGATGCCGACATTTTTGACAATTACGACGAAATTTCCGCCGACGAAGAGTCTGCACATCTTATCGACCAATTTACCAAAATTGTTAGAAATGTTGATTCTCATTTGATTGTGCGTCAGTTTACATCCGAATCCACCGAGCGGGACGCAATTCTTAAAAGTTTTGCCGACGGCTCTACCGACGTATTGACATCTATGAAATGTCTCGACGAAGGTGTTGACGTTCCGCGCAGCGAACTCGCGGTATTTTGCGCAAGCACGGGCAATCCACGACAGTTTATACAGCGCAGGGGCAGGATTTTGCGCACACACAAGGACAAGAAGTTTGCAACAATCCACGATTTGGTGGTTGTGCCTGACGGTGATTTGCCCGAAGAATGTTTCAGCCTTGAAAAATCTCTTGTTGAGGGAGAAATCAAGCGTGTAAGGGATTTCGCCTTGCTGTCGGAAAACTGCCACGAAACCATCAACGAATTAAACGAAGTTTTGAACAAATACGCTATATCAATTTTTAACTGAAACGATTATGGCAACAAATTACACAAATAGCGACAGAATATTGCAGGCGGTGCTTCAAGACGGTACGCTTGCGGAGTACGGCGGTTTTAATCCGTCGGATTACGAAACGTTGGAACAGGCTCTTAATTCCGACAACTTTGTTGTGTGCGCCGTTGCAAAAATCATCGACGCCAAAACTGCCGACAAGACCGACAAAGAAATATACAACGAAGTCAACCACTATTTACAGGAGAAAATATGATACTCAAAAACATACTAATCAAGAACTTCCGCAGTTATTACGACGAAAACCGCTTTGAGTTTTCAAAGGGTCTTACGTTGATAATAGGCGACAACGGCGACGGCAAGACCACGTTTTTTGAGGCGTTGGAATGGCTGTTTGATACTGCGCACGACAATATTCCCACAAACAACATTTCTGAAAAACGCAAATCAGAACTGTTGGAGGGCGACGAAGACGAGGTGAAAGTTTCGCTCGTTTTCGACCACAATGGCGAAATCGAATTGGAAAAATCGTTCAAGTTTTTCCGCAACGAAAACGGCGATATAAGAACCCGCGATTTGAAATTTGTGGGTTATCAAAATATTGATTCTGAGCGCATAGTGCGCAAAGGCAAACAACTTTTGGACGAATGTTTCGACACCGCCCTGCGCCGTTATTGCCTGTTCAAAGGCGAGAGCGACCTCAATGTTTTCGACAACAGCGAGGCTCTCAAAACTTTGGTAAACACGTTTTCAAACATCCGTCAGTTTGAGGATTATGTAAAACTCACCGAACAGTTTGACGCCGATTCCGAGAAAATCGCGCTCCGTGAATTGTCGAAAGACAAGAAACAGGAACGCGCTATCAAAGAACTTGAATCGCGCAAAATGCAAAATTCCGCTCAGATTCAGGATGTTAAACAGGAAATTATGAAGAAAGAAAAGGCTGTTTCAGATTATTCCGTCAGCCTTGAAAAACTTGAACAAAATCAAGAAACCTGCGAGCAATATCAAAACATCAAGAAACGCATCGAAATGAAAATGGACGACCAACGTAAATTGAAAGCGATGACGTCGATTGACTACAACACCAACCTATTGGACAAGTATTGGATAATGCGCTCTTATCCTGAGATATTGAAGGAGTTTCAGGACAAGGTGTCGGCATTGAGCAAGGAAAAACGCCGTCTCGACAAAGCCGAAACAGAACGCCGTGCCGAGGAAAAAGGCAAACGCGAACTTGCCAACGACCTTCTCAACGGCAAAACGCCGTTGCCGTGGTATGTGCCCGACGAGAAAACAATGCAGGAGATTATTAACGAGGAAGTTTGCAAAGTGTGTGGTCGCCCCGCGCCCAAAGGCTCTGAACCATACAATTTTATGGTGGCAAAACTCAACGATTATCTTCGTCAGATAAGCGCGAAACAGGATGAAGCCGAAGCGGAAAAGCCGTTTTTCCCAAATAATTACATCGACGAACTCACAAAACTGTCCAATCAGTTGAGCGGCTACTCACAGCAAGAAATCGAGGGCAAAAAAGCCGAAATCGACGACGACCTTGCCTTTGTATTGTCGCGCAAACGTGATTTGGACAAAATCAATCACGATATTCAAGAAGCCGAGGACGAAAAAGCGCGTCTTTTGATTCAGACACAAGGAATTTCGGAAGAAATGCTTGACAAGGGTTTCAAGGATTTCAAAGGCATTACCGAACTTCGCAGCCGTGAAGAAGGCAGGCTCATAGAACTCAAACGCGACCTCATTGACTTGCAGAAAATTAAACAGCAAATCGAAGACGAACTTAACAAGATTGAGCCGTCTAATGGAACGGCAAGCCTTTACAAAAAGGTCAGCCAAGCATTCCGTTTTATAATGAGTGCGTTTGCCAAAGCCAAGGAGCGTAATGTTACGGAGTTTTTGGAACTTCTTGAAAACAAGACCAATGATTATTTCGCAAGGCTCAATGAGAACGATTTCCGAGGTCAGATACGCATCATCAAAAGTGCCGACGGCTCTGCGCGAATCAATCTTTACAGTTCCAACGGCACACAGATTTTCAATCCCGGCGGTGCGCAGAAAACCACGATGTATATGTCGGTTTTGTTTGCAATTTCCAACATCACCACATTGAAACGTGAACAGGATTATCCGTTGATATTCGATGCGCCCACATCGTCGTTCGGTGAATTGAAAGAGTATGTTTTCTACAACATCATCGACCGTATCGACAAACAGTGCATTATTGTTACCAAAGACCTTCTCGAAGTGGACCAAACTACCGGCGAGAAGCGTCTCAACGCCGAAAAACTCAGTCGTCTTGAATGTACGGTGTATCAAATCAATAAGGCTTCGGGCTACAATCCGTTGGACTTGTCAACGATTCAAACTATTGTAAAACCTGTAAAATAGTAAGCAATGGCAACAGAAAAACTATACGACACTTGGGCGTCGCGCAATCCTCAATGGGAAACCCGTTACGAAGACCTCATACGCAGTGTTTGCGACTACGGCAAGGGCGAAACGTCGCTCCGCGAGGCTCGCAGCAAACTTTTTGGTGCGGGTTATGAACTGTACATAATTGCTTTTTTCATAGGCCTTTACAGCAATCAGCGCAAACCGTTGACCGAGGATAACACCAAGCGCAAGAATTTCGGTTGGGCTATCGAGAATTGGGGCAACATCGAACGCCGCAACAACCGCCGTCAATATCCCAAAATCCGTGAATACATATTTGCCGCGCTGATTGCCCGCACCGACTTGGATTTCATAGCGTTAGAAAAAGGCGACATCACACTCCGCAAAGCCGTTGACATTCTCATCACCACAATGGAAGAATACGCCAACTACGGTTTCCGTTTCATCAAAGAACGCAC
>DFGI01000025.1 GCA_002371705.1 Bacteroidales bacterium UBA3754 | reverse complement strand
TCCTCGGTGTTGATGTCGGGCGAGGCCATACGACGAGGTTCTCCGCCACTTTCGCCCGTAAACGACGGGTCGAACGCAATGGTAATGAATCCACGTTCAGCCATGTGTTGTGCGTAAAGTCCGCTGGTTTGTTCCTTTACCGCTCCGAACGGTCCCGAAACGGCGATTGCCGCCAATTTGCCTTGTGCGTTTTTGGGCGTGTACATATCGGCTGCCAATTCGATTCCGTAACGATTGCGGAACGTAACTTTCTTGTGGTCAACGTTTTCGCTTTGTGGGAAAACCTTGTCCCATTCCTGTGTCAATTCAAGTTCTTGTTTCTGATTATCCATATTTCTTTCTTGTTTTTGTTGCGAGCAGCTTGCCAACAAAGCCACACACGCACCGATTAATACTAATTTTTTCATTTCAATCTTTTTTTGAATTATCAAAAGCAAAAGTATTCATTTCACGTCAAAATGATTGTATCTAAATTTTGGGTAAAGTTACCAAAATTTAGGGATTTTCTATGCGGAAGGATAATTTTATAGTTTTTCATTTTTCATGAAAACCCTATTGCTTTCTGTTTATATATTCCGAAAGAGTTTGAATATATTTATTGGTTTCTGCATACAATTCGTCTGCCATTTCTTTGTCGCAGAAAAAGAAATCATCGTAATCGCCCGTCTGCCGTTTTTCAAAAAGTGTGGAAAAGGTTTTACCGATTTCAATAGGGAAAATGCCTGTTTTTATAAACTGTAAACCAAGCATAGTTTTTGCTCCACTATGCGTGTGGGTGACCAAATTGTGTTTAAGAAATAGTGCGATTGTTGCATAGTAGCAAGCATAATATAGGCGATTTATTGTCGCATTGTAAAAACCGCTGTTGAGAAGAAGTTCTGCTTCTTTCAATGTTTCGGTTGCCCTGGATAACCGATATTGAATTAAATCGTTTCTATTTTCTTCTGGAAGAGTTTCTTTCATAATATAATGCCTTCATTGGTTACGTTTATATAAAAAGGTGTTTTTATGGGGCGTCGTTCCCATTGTTTTTTTGTCATTACCAACGGACTGATGGATACGCCGTATTGTAGTTCTATTTCGTATAAAGGTGTTGTTAATTCGTTTTCACGTAACAAAGAAACGTGCGTATCGTTTACCAAGATCAGTAAATCGATGTCGCTTTCGTCTGTTGCATCGCCACGAGCCTGCGAGCCATACAAAATCACCTGCACATCGTCTTTCCACGAATGAGCAATGTTTTTTATTTCGTTTATGACATCTTGGCGAACCATATTTTTTGATTGTAGGCAAATATATGTTAAATCACACATAATAGCAAGAAAAAATATGTCAATCTTTTATCGCTATTACTGGGGATTTGTATGTTTTTGATAATCTGTATAAAACAAAACAGCCGAATACCTTCTGGCATTCGGCTGTCACAAACAAAACTTAAAAATTATAGCAAATCACATTTTTTCGTTGTACGTTCCGCAAGACGCATGGCGAGAATGGAAACGGGAATTGTTAGAATTATAACTGAGATTAATGCAGGAATATTTTCGATGACGGGTTTCATAAGTTCGTCGTATCCTGCAGGCATTTCTTCCACGGCAGCCGCAAGCGAGCCTTCCGTGTCGGTCCACCAGTGAGCGGTGTAGGCGAAAAACGAGAATGCAAACGGAATAAAGCTTACGCGAACGCCTTTCAACGTGTCATATCCGTATATCAATCTGATTATTTCGGAGAATGCGGTTATAATAATTATCCCTAAAATAAAGGAAAAATCCGCTTCGCCCGTTATCAATCCCAGCACGAGCATAAATCCGTTTAAAATGGTAGCCGCTCCGAAATTACGGATTTCCATCGTCGTATGGAGATAGATGAACGCGAACAGAAACGGCAAAATTGCACCGATGTAGGCGTAACACATAGGATGAATCAAACCACTTGCCGAACCAAGTATATACACGACGAGATAGGCAATTGCCAAGAGAAGAATTTTTGATACAGTTTTCATTGCTTTATGTTTTATTACTCTGCGGCAAAATTAAATTCCACAATAATATGGGTAAATCGCCATTTATGGGGATTTGTGCGTATGTACTGCTAAAAACGGAACGGACAAACTTACGCATTCGCTAATTCTTATGATTCAAATGTTCCTGTGTAGAATTATTTTTTGATTTTTATCGACTTTTCACTATCTTTACGCAATGAAATTAAAATGGCAAATTAGTGGGAATTTGTAAATTATTGAATATCAACAATATAAATAGGGGGGGGTAAAATTCTTCCTTTCGTTTGTTGTGGATGTAAAAGCGTCTTGCTCGGTTGGTTGTACTGGGAAAGACGCTTTTTTTATTTAGGAGGTAGGATTTATGAGTTTTGAATTATGGGAATATATAATGATTGACAAGGAGACCCTTCGCTTCGCTCAGGGTGACGGTTCTGTTGGTATAATGGGAAGGGAAAAGAAGGATTTTTCTCAGAAAAATCCTTCCTTCCCCTTCAAATAATAGCCGTCATGTCGAACGAAGCGGAGCGGAGTGAGACATCTCGTCAAAAAAGAAAAATATTGTTTAACTAAAACATATACATATGAACAAAAAACTAATTACAACAATGGCACTTGTGGCGGCGGCGGTTGGGTCGTTTGCGCAGAGTGCGGTTTCGTCGGCGGGCTACGAGGCCACGGGCGATGGAACGGTGAGCGCCACCATTGGGCAGGTTGCCTACCTTACGGCTACGGGCGACGGCGGAAGCATTGCGCAGGGCGTTCAGCAAGCCTTTGAAATCACA
Source organism: Bacteroidales bacterium UBA3754 (assembly GCA_002371705.1). Taxonomy (GTDB): domain Bacteria; phylum Bacteroidota; class Bacteroidia; order Bacteroidales; family UBA1715; genus UBA1715. The sequence continues at coordinate 9,465 of DFGI01000025.1, read as the reverse complement.
ACGGAAACGGGCATTGAAATCACCGAAATCCAACTTTCGGCATACCCGAACCCAACGAACGACGTGCTGAACCTGAAAATTGACGGCGATTTTGGCACCGTGACCTACGCTTTGTACAACAATTCTTCGGCATTGGTAACAAAAGGCACGGCAAACAGTTCGGAAACCCAAATTCAAATGGGCGCGTATAAACCGGGCGTGTATTTCCTTGAAGTGAAAAAGGACGGGAAGGCGAAGAAGTTCAAGATAGTTAAGAATTAGTATTAATGCGTAAGTAGGGACGTGGCGAGCCGCGTCCGTATAATAAATTGGAAATTAAATAATTACAAATAAATAAAATTATTAGATTATGAGAAAATTAGTATTTACAATTTCATTGGCGATTGCGGCGTTGTTGTCGTTCGCCCAGATTCCGCAGACATTCAGTTACCAAGGCGTGGTGCGGGACGCGGAAAGTAAGATTGTGGCTGAAAAGCAGATTACGGTAAACGTGCAGATTTTGCAGGGAACCGACGAAGGTACGGAGGTTTACGCTGAAACTCACGAAGTTACCACCAACGCAAATGGTTTGATGACCTTTGAATTGGGTAGCAAGAATGCTGAAAACTTTGCAAAAATTGACTGGAGCAACACCCCGTATTTTGTGAAAACCGTTGCTGAATTCGACGGTAAGAAAATTTCAGGCGTAACGCCGTTGTTGGCAGTTCCATACGCTTTGTATGCTGCAAAAACTGATTTGAGTGGCTATTATAGCAAAGAAGAGATTGACGCATTGTTTGCGGCATTGGAAAGCAAGATAGAAAATGGTAATGAAAATTCTAACGACAACGGTGCTATAAAAGCAGCATTTTCAGTTTCTGCTGATAAAAAAGTTTATTTTTCGAAAGGCAATTTGCAATACCAAGCCAGCACTGGCACGTGGCGTTTTGCAGAAAACCAGTATGATATTATTGGTGAAGATAATGCCAATATTTCTTCTACTTATAGTGGTTGGATTGATTTATTTGGATGGGGAACGAGCGGCTATAACGGCAAGAATCCGTATATGACAAGTACAACTGGCACTGACTATGGCGACGGAGAAAACGATATTGCTGGCACAAACTACGATTGGGGCGTTTACAACGCCATTTCCAACGGCGGCAATCAAGCTGGACAATGGCGTACATTAACTAATGAGGAATGGCGTTATTTGATAAATTCACGTGACAACGCTTCAAGCAAGTATGGCGTGGCTACTGTTAATAATGTGAATGGTTTGGTCTTGTTGCCAGATAGTTGGACATTGCCAAACGGTGTGACATTCACCAGCGGCATAGCGAACGATAAAGGTTCTGAATACTACAAGACTGTGAATAATTATTCCTCTGACGATTGGGCGAAGATGGAAACAAACGGTGCAGTGTTTCTTCCTGCTACGGGCTATCGTAGTGGGACGGATGTGCTCAGCGTTGGTTTCAGCGGCACATGTTTGTCGAGTTCGGCTTACGTCGGTGACAATGCGTTCGTTCTGTTCTTTTACAGCAGTAGTGTGAATGCGGGCGCTAGCTACTGTAGCCGCTCCAGCGGGCGGTCTGTCCGTCTTGTGCAAGATGCAGAGTAGTTAGGAAGTAGGATTTAGAAGATAGGAAAGGGGCGGAAGAGATTTCGCTCCTTTTTTATTGTGGTTTCGACAAACTCAGCAACCAAAATGTAATCCACCTATTGACAACCGCCATAGAATGTTGTATATTTGCATCGTCGGACGTGAAAAATGAGGGTTCATCCCGAAACACCCGGACACAGGCCGTTAAGTCGGATCGGGCTCAAGGATACGTCCATTGAGACGGAAAAAAGGTTGAGGAATCAACCTTTTTTATTTTTTAAGATTCCATAATTTGAAAAAAATATTATCTCCATTAGGTGCTTTTAGTAATTTGCAGGAAATAGTAATCATCCTTGCTTTTTTGAATAATATGATTGTACGTAAAGCACTATTTACTTCAAATGCATGTTTAACAAACGTTAAAAGTTCATGGAATTTGGGATAATTTGAAAAATTTACAGCAATTATTTCAGATTGTCGAGCTCCTTCGCTTAACCTAACTGACAATGCACTGCCACCACTTGAGTTTTTGCCTTCTACGTAGAAAAGTTTGTTTTTCTGCCTAACTATAAAATCTGCACTTTTGGTAATGTGAGGATTTGCTAATAAACACATTATATCCATTTTTCACAAACTTTTGTGCTATTTGCAGATTATTAGGAATTTCGCCTGTTTTCAATATTTCGTCATATTGGTTTGTATATAAAGTAAAAATCTTGTTTTCTGCCATAGACAACCGTTTCAATTCGGTAAAATTAGGTTGGGCAACTATCCATTTCAACACATCCACCTTTTCGCGGTTGGTGGTAAACGAGTAATAGTCTTTCAAGGCATTGGCAATCGTAGTTCCTTGATAAGCAATAGGTTTCCCATACTCGGTTGCAGGTTCGCACACGAGTACAATAACATCTTCCGTACGTTCTTGGTACGGTGTCGTTGCTTTTTCATTCATAATGTGGCAAAGATAGGGAAAATGGGGAATTTACAATGTTCAATAATACAAAAACAAACAGCCGAACACCACTCGGCATTCGGCTGCACAAAAATTCTATTGTTCTTCGTTATTCCTTAAATTCCTTGAGAGTTCGTTTCCTATTCAATTTATAGGTAAGCATCAATGAATTGAAATCTGATTTTGGAACGGAAGTTGCACGGACATATCCGTCACGAACCACGCTAAATTCAAGATATTTGGTCAATACGAAATTCTTTCTGGTGATGGTAACAGGTTCAATGTCCTTATTGGGGAAACCTACGTTCAGGCAACCGTTCAGCTGCATGGAAACTCCTTCTTCCTGATCGTACATATTCTGTATTTTATAAAGAGTCTGTTCCGCGTCTGCCAGCGTTTGTCCTATTTCAATGAACAATTCAAAAAGTGGGTCAAACTGGACTTGCAACACGTTGTCGCCAACGCCAAGGGGACCCACAGAAAGATAAAATTGCGTGGAATCAGGTGATTTCATCGCAAATATCTCAAGTGGAATGTTTTTGTTGTCTTCATCTGATTCAAGTTCTACTATTTCCTTTTTTTGAGAGATTTTCTCTTTCAGATTCTGTGCATACGAAAAGAATGGCATTGTTGCACACAACACAATCAGTAGCGTTTTGAAAAGTGTCTTCATATCAATCTGTTGTTCGTTTAACAATTATTTTATCGCAAAGATATAAAAAAAAGAGATGTGTAGGGTAGTTTTATGTTTGCTATTTATTTTACTAATAGTAAGTATAAAACAATATCGTTATAAATTATTGAAAACGGCTTTTTGAGGAATATATCTTTGTCCTTGTAATCTTCAGACAAAACAAAAGGATTACAAGAGTAATAACAAATTAAATTGTACGGTTATGAAGACAAATTTCTTTAAGAACAGCACAAAGGTGGCAGCCACCTTGATGTTCGCAACGGTAATGACAGTTGGTTTCACGGCTTGCAACAAGAATGACGAAAATCAACCCGAGGAGCAGACGAAAACCTGTCTTGAATATCTCAAGCAAGACTATGATACTATTGTAGGACGGTATCCTATGGCGGAGGGGCGCTTTATGGAAGCTCGTTACGAACTTAACGGCAAAGTGTCGGATTTGTCATTTGACGAACTGAAGCCGGTTTCGGTGGAGTATTGGTACTACATTTCAGTACAAGACGAGGAAACGCAGGAATTCCGTGCAGCAGCCATCAGCATGGAACACAATTTGGTGAATCCGCAGGCGGCAATGGTTATAACGCTTCAAGAGGCATCTTCTCCATGGTTTAACGACAAAATCGTTCCTGATTTCGAGAATTACATCTCGTTGGAAGAAGCTCTTAGGAATGTTAAATACAACGACTGCAACGATCCACAGACACGTTTCGTGACCTTGCGTTACCCAGTCATTTACGGTTTGGATCGTGGACACGCGTTCTATGTTTTTGGCGGTTCCGAAGATCGCGACGAGCACGTGTTGGTAGATGCAATCAGCGGCGAGGTGGTTGTATTGGATAACTAAAAACAAATTTTGTATAAAGAACAGGTAGAGACGTCATATGGCGTCTCTATTTGTTTCATAACGATGGAAAATTGATTGAACAATTTCCTTAAAAAACTCCTTTATTTTTTATTCCTCATTTTTAATTTTTTAATTAAAAATTCTACATTTGCCCCCGTCTAACATATTGATTCATTTATAATTCCATAGTATGAAACATTTGCGGTATTTATTGGCGTTGGGGGCAATTTTGACCTCCTTTTTGAATGTTCAGGCGAACGATTTTTTGGAACTTTCCAAGCATTATTCTTGTTATGCTACGGGAGCTGGTGTGCTACACTTCAAAATCCCTGTATGGTCGTATGGTAGTTCCTACGACTACTACGCATGCGACGAAAGTTACGTGTGGTACAAGGTTGGTGATGTTACAACAAAAATCTTCTATTTCAAGTCCGACCCATACGAAGAAAACAAGGTGGATGACGGGAAAGGAACTGCGTACGTAAAATTGGAGGCAAACCAAGGAAGTGTTATTGTAACCTCTTTGGTGAGCGGTATCAAACAAAGTGCACCTGCTGGCAGTTGGACCTCGAAAATGCTCGTAACCCAAACCGATGAAGTGGACAACGACAACGATGAAGTAACATGGCTCGAAGTTGACTGGTACACACCGGCTTCGCTCGATGGGAAAGCGTTCAGCGTTGGCGTGGAAGCAACTACAAAACGGAGTTATACCGCTTTTGGCGAGAATAAACATACGTGGGCAACTTCGTGGTCGGGATTCACGGGGGCTGAATGTATGATGACTCCGCTCGTTTTCGACCCATATTTGTATATGGTGGGCGACGGCGGTATCACTGGTTATGGATATGCAGCCGTTCCGTACGCTACATTCTATACGCCTATCTCTTATACCACATCGTATTCCGATATGGTAATCCGAACTACCGACCGTTCGGGGAATATGTTTGTGATGACTAATGATACCGTGCAAGAAAACTTTTATGCCAATATTAAGGTTTGGCGTGACGAAAAGAATCAAGATGCCATAGTACAAAAAACCACGTCGATTGACATTCCGCCATATCACCGCATATACGATTTTACCGCAACGGAGGAAGTCGACGAAACAGGAACATTTACGGGTAGCAATATTCTTCGTTGGCGTATAAAAAACCCGCTGTTGCGTGATATTGTCGAAGATGACTACTTTGAAGTTCAACGTGCATTTAAGCAAGATTTTTCCGATGCTCGTCAAATTACGGTGATTCCTATGCGACGCGACAATAGTGGCGCTTATGAACTTATTGACGACTCGCGACAAACGTGGACAGGAAATGCCGAAATAAAAACTGACACGATAAAGGCAACAGTTGAACATACTGCCAAGGATTTCATTCTGCGTGACGGCGAGGGCTTCCCTCTGTATCAGTTGGATGTGAAACTTTCCACCAACAAGGCGATTTTCCCGTCTGTGCCAGTGTATTACCGCATTCGTCGTGCTTCGTCGTCGGTGTGGGGATGGAACGAAGAAGAGTTCTACAGAACATATCAATTGAACAAAGTAAATTATCTTGCTCCGCTTGCTGCCGAGCAACCTCCTTACACGCTCGACCCAGACTATGAGAACAATCACAAGGTTAATTTCAAATTTAAGATTGAAAATTCCGATATAACGTCGGTATTGCCACCACAAGATTTGTTCGAACTTTCATATACCAATTCGCAATCGTTAAAAGAAGTGTTAACGGTGCATGCCGATTATTTCTTCCAAAATAAATACAACGATAACAAACCTGTGAAGATTGAAATCTATGAATATGGAACAGGTGCTGTCACGAAAATGGAACTGACTGAACCAAAGGATTTTACTGTAATAAAAGGTTCTATAATATATGTTGACTACCCCAATTATAACCCGCTTCCTGGTTTTCCGGGCAGTACTGTAATAAGACAAAGCAAAAAATTTACTATAAATGATGACTGTGTGCTTCATTTTGAAATGTCAAAAAACGATTTCTATGATGTTACAAAAGTTACTCGCCAATACGGATTGTTTGCCACGGTGATTACCGATTATCAAGCTCCAGTAGTTCCTCCTGGTACGGGAGCATATATATCATTCCATCCTAAAATCACCATTACAGACTCCGATGGCAATGTTATTGTAGATAAAGTTATTCTAAAAGAACCAAAAATGTATTCCAATATACCTACAGGTTCCAAGGCGAGTGTTACATATACATATTGGGATGCCCAAAGAAAATGTAATTATACTCATACAAAAGACTTTGTTATAAAAGAAGATGCTGCTATCAGATTCAAGACCATTTTCCAAGATTTGCCGACGCGTGCAAATGTTATTGATGTGGCTATGGAACCAACTCAGATAAATGCGTTGATGAGAATGACCGAAGCTGACCGTCAGCATTTGAAGGATTCTTTATATGCAATTATTTCACAAGAGTATCAAGCTACTACTTTTGGAAAATGTATGTGGGACAAGACCGCTCACTTGGTGCTTGTTCGTACCGATGAAGAGACTGGCAAAGTATCTGAGTTCATGGTTCCACAGGACAGTATTACCCGTTTGGAAGATGGTTCGTGGATTGCCTCGTTCAGCGACTATGCCGACCAACCTTGTACGCACTACAAATATGCCGTTCGCATAGATCAAAGCAAATCTGACCTTCGTGTGCATAAACCCGATGAGCAATTGGTCCCAATAGAATTAACTGGTCCGGATCTTTATTTTGACGATGCGGCAAAAATCACTTCGTTTACGGCAACAAAAGACGATGCCGTTGGCGAAATGAAACGTGGCGTGTTGCTTAACTGGACGGCTTCATCGTCGGCAGTTGACGAATTTTTGTTGCAACGAAAAGAACTCAATAGCGATGATGCTGCCGATACGGTTTACATGGGCTTGGAAAATTCATTTTTTGACCAAACTGCCATTCCAAGCAAAAACTATGAATATACTATAACCGCGTTCTATAATTGTAATGGAAAAAATACCGAAAACTATGCTACAACAGAAGGTGTTCGCTCCAAATATGGTGAAATCAGTGGTTCTGTACTGCTTACCGACAACAGCGGCATGAACGGCGTGACTGTCACATTGCAGGGCCCAGACGGAAACGTAGTTCGCACGACGAAAACTGACGCAACTGGTCGTTTCAAGTTCGATAGTCTCGAATATGCGGTGAATGCTACTACTGATTATGTAGTTATTCCGACTTCGGAATATGGCATCTTTTCATATAACGCACAAGGAGGAACGGCTGCCATTACTATGTCGGCAAAGAATGCAATGGTTAGCGGTTTGGATTTTGTAAATACTTCGTCGGTTCGTCTGACAGGACGCGTGTTGTATAAAAATTCAACAATACCTGTTGCAGGCGCTATGTTCCTATTGAACAACGATACAATTCGTCGTGGTAATGCTCCGCTTACAACAGCTATTGACGGAACGTTCGAGATTATTATACCGCAACGTCAGCCGTGTAAATTGCAAGTGTTTAAGACTGGACACCAATTTGAAGGTGACGGAATTTTGCGTGTTGAAGGTGGCGAGGAAGTGTTCTCGCTCTCTAAACCACTTGACGGTGTACGTTTTTACGACGAAACCAAAGTTCGTCTTGTAGGACGTGTTGCTGGTGGTAACGACCAACGTGATTTACCTCAGGCATTCGGCTTGGGTAAAAACAACCTCGGTGACGATTTGCAACTGGTACTTCAGTTGGAAGGCGACAATACCGCTCATTTCGTTCACGACCCGAACGATTTAACTCGTGACACGGTTATGCAGAAAGTTGACCATACGCTATATAAGACTTCTGCCACAGCTTCTACTGTCGCAAATGCCGATAATTCCCGTGTGGTTGGTCAAACAAACACATTGTTTGAAAAGAAACGTATCATAATTCAACCTGATATTGAAACTGGTGAATTCCAAGTTGATTTGTTCCCTGTAAAATATAAGGTAGTTCAAGCAACAGCCAAAGGATATGCAACATTGTTCGCATCGGGTTCGGGTAGCGACGTGGTTGACCTTACCAACGCATCTCTGACCGATTATACGGCTGTATATGACCATGATAAGGATAGCGTACTTGTAAACATATCGTCAAGTGTCGCTCCTGAGTCACAGCAGTCAGTGGCAATTCCTTGGGGTAGCGAGGTGTACGACGGTGATTCTACGCACTATAACGCACTGTATAATCGTATCTACCACAATCCTGTTCAAGTTGAACTTACACAGTTGCTTTATGGACTTGAACGCGAGGGTTACGGAGAACCATCGATGGAGGTAAGCAACATCAACCCAGACAAGAAAGAAAAAATCAATTTGTATGCTATACAAGACGACGGCACAGTTCGTTACACACTTGGATATCCGTTGTTCTACACAAATCGAAAATATCAATATAAAGCGAAAGCGTACGAAAATTATTTCTACAACAACGACTCGCAAGCTGGCACACTTGACCGTGTTCCATGGCGTGGCGGTAGCGTGACTGTTCGTAACGGTATGCACAATACTACCGATAGCGAAGTTTATAAGCTCGACGAAAAAGGTATGAACGGCAACGTATGGCTTATGGTTGACGATATTGACGTGGAAAGTGCTGGCGAAGGTGCTTTGCGTACCGTGAGCGTGGCTCTCGAAACAGAAGGAAGCGTTGTTGAAACCAATGTTTTCCGCGGTTTCATCGTTGGTTCCGACATTCACGAAAAAGAACTTATTTCAACGACGGCAGATATTCAGTTGCTCGATATTATTCGTGACCCGGGAGGTGCTGGAAGTAGCGCTTATGTAGAAGCAGGTACCACCTACAAATTTGGATTCAATACCCAGACAAAAGCTACGTTTGGTATAGAATTGAAACCTACGTGGGGATTGAGCGTAACGTCCGACATAGGTATTGTTGCCGCACCTGCAGGAACAGGTTCCTATACGGGTTCTACATTTAATACAAGCAAAGCATTTAGTTTTAGTATTCCAATTTCACACACATTTGATTTTGGATCAAGTTACGAATATTCGGTTACTACCAAGGAACGTATTGAAACATCTTCATCGCCTGGCGATGTAGGTAGCGGTGCCGACGTATTTGTTGGTGCAACGATGAGTCAACTTGCTGGTAAGGCGAAGACAGTTGCCGTAATCGACGATAGTTTGTTCCAAATGCGTCAACCAGCCATCGAAGCGGGAGCAATGCTTGTACTTGCCGAAGGCGTTGATGAAAATGGTCAGACATACCATCTTGTGACTGGTCAAAAAGTGGTTCAAGGACTACAACTTGATAATACGTTTACATATACGCAAAATTATATTTTGGGAACAGTGATTCCTAACTTGGCATTGCAACGCCAAAATCTGCTTATGAGCTTTAACTCGGCAGAAG
>DFGI01000078.1 GCA_002371705.1 Bacteroidales bacterium UBA3754 | reverse complement strand
AGTGTTGAAATATATTGTGCGGCGTGCAGTTCTTTTCCGTTGTCGCACAGTGCGCCTCCGATTTGTCCGTCTTCGTCGATTCTGAATTGTGTTACGGCGTGGCGCGTAAGCAATGTTCCGCCTAAATCGGTAATGTTTTTGGCAAGTTGTTTTATGAGTGTTTCGCCGCCGCCTTTTAGTCGGTAGGAATGTTGGATGAACGAGTTCAGCGATTGCAGAAACGCATAGAGTGGCAATTCATCGCTGAGTTCGGTTGTTACGGATTGCCCACAGAGAATGTCACGCAATGTTGGACTTTCGATGTTTGTTTGGAGATATTCCCGTGCGGAAATCATCATATACTCGTTTTGTGTGGCATTACTGCCTGGTACAATGCTTTCGTATATGTGTGCGTTGATGTCTTTCATAATCTCCACCAATTTCTGGAGACTTTTCTTGTCGTTTGGAAATAGTGCGCCTAATGAATCAATAAATGCATCGTAGCCGCAATGGATTTGGAACGTTTCGCCACGAAGATGAACTTCCAAAAACGATTCGTCGAGTTGCACCCACGGAAGTTGTTCCAATCCAAAATATTGAATCAACGGGTACATAATTTCGCCTTTGCCAACACCACCCACGTAGTGGAATCCAGTGTCGAGACGTGTGCCTTTTCGTTTGAATGACTGAAATGCGCCGCCAAGCGTGTGTTCTTTTTCGAGCACGCACACCCGTCGGCCTTCTTTGGCAAGCGTAAGTGCACATGTAAGACCAGCAAAACCACCACCTATCACTATTACATCGTATTGTTCCATAGGATTTTAGAGCATTTCTGATTCTAATTCAAGGCGAACATCATCATCGTTCTCCGCGTTGGAAAGCAGGGCGTTTACGGTGACAATTCCGTTTGTTTCGGTTGTGGAAAACGTTAATTTTAGATCGTTTTCGGGTTTCACAAGTCCGAGGAATCTGCATTTTTTTATGGTATGATACCGAAGATTTTTACCAATGGCGTTTGATACACACTCCCGAACCATTTGTAGTGTGAGAACTCCGGGTGTGATTGGATTTCCAGGGAAATGTCCTTGATACACAGGATGTTCTTTCTTTAAATGCAGGTACATAGCATTTTGGTTTTGTTTTACAATGGTGTATAATGCGTTTAGTTGTGTCATAGTTCAGTCATTAGTAAAAACATTCCATTTTTCTTGCCATTCAATGTAGAAATCGGGGCGCGAAAACTGCAATTCCTTGTTTTCAATACGGACAAAATGTTGTGTGGTTGAGGCTTCGGTCATTAGCTGTCCGTCGCTTTTGCGGAAAAATTTGTAGTCAAATTCCAGACGGGCTTTAATGGTTGGTTTGTATATGATTTGCAAAACCATTGTGTCGCCGTAGGTAAATGAACTTTTGTAGTCGATAGTGAGATTTGTCACGGGTTCCACAAAACCTTTGTCGCGCATGGTCATATAGCCTAAACCGTATTTTTCAAGGAACGCTTCGCGCACTTCTTCCATAAACGCCACGTAATTGCCGTGCCACACTACGCCCATAGGGTCGAGGTTGTGGAATGGCACGTTGTGTTCTATTGTCATTGAAAGTGTTGGCATAGTTCGTTGGTTTAGTTTGCCAATTTCATCCTGCACGAAACAACCACATGACCATTCACGCTTGTTTCGGCGGAAATCATTGTGATGTTTTCAACTTGTGAAATTATGTGTAGTACGGTTGAGAGTTGTTCGCCCGCCGAGGGCATCGGTTCTGTGATTTGGCATCGTTTTATGTCGCCGATATATCCGTAGTTTACCGCAGAGCCCGCTAATTTACGGCGATAGCCTATGTGTGCCGCCGCCGTTTGGGCTATGTGTTCCAGAATGCCCTCACTTGCCATATGGTGATTTTCGTCAAGAAACAGGTTGTCCTCGGCAATTGTAAGCAATGAATGACAAGAGTTCTCGTCGTCAAACACGTATTCTTCCACCATAAGGATGGGAGGGCGTTGTGGAATCAAACTTTGAATATCGCGCATATTACAGGCGTGAATAAACGTAGTTGTACAAATCAGCAAATGTTTTGATTGATGGTAAGTCAGCATTTGGAATTGTCACGCCGAATTCTTCCTGCACCATACCAACCATATCAACAAGGCTCAGACTGTCGAGGTGCATTGTTTCTTTGATGTTTGCCTCAGGTGTGATTACACTTTCTTCAACTTCAAATTCCGATGCCAAAATAGACACCATTTTTTCAATCATTTCGTTTTTTTCCATTTCTATATAAATTTAAATTAAACTCCTAAATTATTTTAATTCCTCACTATTTGATGTCTTTGATTACAAGTGTCGAATTTGTCCCTCCGAAGCCGAAACTGTTCGATACAAACGTGTCGAACGAGTAGTTGTCGATTCGTTTTGCGGGGATGTTCAATTTTGCGGTGTCTTCGTCACCGTGTTCGAAATTCAGGTTGGCAGCGATGAATTTGTTCTTCATCATCAATATTGAGTATATCACCTCGCTTGCGCCAGCCATCCACATTTCGTGGCCTGTTTGTCCTTTCGTTGAGGTTACTGGAGGCATATTGTCGCCGAACACAGCGTAGATTGCCTTTGCTTCGTTGGTGTCGCCCACGTGTGTTGATGTAGCGTGCGCATTGATGTAGCCGATTTGTTCTTTGCTTATGCCGCTTTGTTCCAATGCCATTGTGAGCGATTTGTATGGTCCATCAACGTTTGGCGAAGAAATGTGGTCGCCGTTCGATGAAAAGCCGTAACCAAGAATTTCGGCAATGATTGGCGCTCCACGTTTTATTGCTGATTCGTAGCTTTCGATTACAACAGTTGCCGCGCCACCACCTGGGACTAATCCGTCTCGGTTTGCGTCGAATGGACGGGATGCTTTTTCTGGTGCGTCTTCGCGTTTCGAAAATGCGCCAATGCCGTCGAAACTACCGATGGAAAACGGGTTCACTTCTTGTGCGCCGCCACATACTATGCAGTCCTGCAATCCCCACTTAATAAGCAACGAACCGAGTCCAATTGCGTGGGAACCGCTGGCACAAGCGGCACTTACCGTCATATTGATGCCACGGAGTTTGAACAGACAGCCAATGTTCATGGTCACCGTGGAGTTCATCGACTGGAAAATAGCGCCGGAGCCGACCAAACGGGTACATTTCTTTTCACGCATCGTGTCAACGCTTTTTACCACCGCGTCGGCGCTACTGTCGTTTCCGAATAGAAGTCCGATATCGTGTTTTTCAATGTAGTCGGCGTCGAGTTTTGCCATTTTTAGGGCATCCACGGTTGACATATATGCGTATTGTGCTTCTTCAGGCATAAATACTCGATGGGCACGGTCAACAATACCTTTCAGCTCGGGCTTTTTCACCGATGCTGTCAAACCTGATTCAAATCCCATTTCCTTGCGCTCTGGCGAGAATATGATTCCAGATTTTCCGCTGAAAAGCGATTCTTTAACTTCGTCCAATGTCGTTCCCAAACAAGACCAAATTCCCATACCTGTAATGACGACCCGTCTGTTGTTATTTTGTTCCATTATGCTGAATTTTAAGTGTTTGTGTTTATACTTATATGTTTAATTCTTTTATGATTTCTTTTCGTCTGTTGTGTAAATCAATTGCGTCCTTATAGAAAACGTATTTTCTTATTTTTTTCGTTTTTCGGATTAGTGTGCAATATGCTATAACTATCAGAATAAGAATAGGATAGAAAGCAAAATATGCAATTGCGGATTTCCAGCAGACTATTGCAAGAAGTCCAGATGCAAGAATCCAGAAAACGGGAAGTGTAATTAATGTGGAAATGCCAACGTTCCAAGTGCTGCGGAACATTTCGTCGCCTTCGCCGTTGATTTGAGTGTGGTCCATAATACGTGGCGCAAGAATTACGGGAAACGTTATCGCGAATGCCACAGCTGCAAATGGGGCTGCTATAATGAGAATCAAATAGTGCAAAAGCAAGTTTCCGATGTTTGGCGCTTGAGCAACGGTGCAGTCGTCCATTCCAAGTGATTGGATTTCGTTTTCCACGGATTGCAGTTTGTCAAGTTGTTGCTGTTTGCTTTCGTCGCCCAATATATTTACTAACAGCTTGTCTGCCAAGAGTTTTTCTGGTAGTTTATATGGATTATATCCGTGTTTTTTAGCAAATTCATATCCAAATGGTCCTTCGCGGAGCGCGTCAATGGCGGTGTAATGCTCAAGGTCGGTGATGTCGAGCATCAGCGAATGGATTTGTTTCTCAACCAATTCGTTCACTTCGCGCATTGTTGTCCGTGGTTTTTGTTGGTATTTTTCGTAGAAATCCGAAAGCGCGATGGGCGTTCCGAATGTGAGCATAAAATCGTGGCGTGCGTGGAAATAATCTTCGTAATGGTGCGCAAATGGCTGGATATACACTTCTTTTTCAAAATTCAAATGTTCGGTTGTTTGAAACGCAATGTGCAGATAACCTAATGAAAAATATCCCAACCAGCGTTTGTTTTGGTGGCGCGATTCAGGAAACACAATGAGCGTGTTGCCTTGCGCAACTCGTTTTGTGGCAACGGTGAATGCCGCACGATTTGCATCTTTAGCATTTGTTTTTCCGTTTAAACCTTCTGTGCTTAACCGATTTACGGGAAGAAGACCAATCCAAAACATAAAATTTGAAAGGACGTTGTTTTTCCGAAACACGTCGCCGCGTGTGAGGCTGTATGCTTTTCGGTCGCTGAGCGCCAATTCCACATTTACGGGGTCCATCATACAATTTTGATGGTTTCCCACCATTATAATTGGGTTGCCGTCGGACGGAATGTTTTCTCTGTTGAGGTAGTATCGCTTGGGGTAGTAGAAAAGATTGACCGCTTTTACCCACGAACAAAAAATTTGATACAAAACGCTCCGTTTAGACATAGTTCTTCCAAAAATTTCCACAAATTTAATTCTTTTTTGTCTTTTGAAAAAAATAAAGTCGATGATGCACCGCCTTTTTTCGACAAAGACAAACACGAATTTTTTTGTTTTAGTTATTTAATCCGTAGTTATTTTGAGGCAAAAGAACTATAACTATCGAATTTCAAACGATATTTTTGGATGAAGTGTGGATTTCTATTCTCAACTGATGTTTTTTGTTTCTGAATGAACTTCTTATATGTTAGTGATTTCAGTATTCTCAGGGATTTTGAACCCGTCAACGATTGCCGAAATTTTGTGAAATGTTTCGTCGTCCTTGAACTCAATGTCGTTGATTCCAGCATTTTGAATCCGTCGGATGCAATGTTCAATATTCATATTGTCGATGCGGAAGGCCGGGGCGTAGGCAAACGTTTTTTCGTCGTCGGTCTTCACTTCGTGTATAAGTCCTGCGTTCGTCATTGTGGTGAGAATCATTTTTGTGATTCTATGTGGCAAATCGATTGATTCGCTGATTTCAAGCGAGGTTTGCGGTGGAAGTTCCTTCTTGAATTGGTTGGTGATTGAATGGAGTATGAGCAACGCCAATTTTGTTTTCAATCCAGTGCTTAACTGCGTGACTTCGAGTTCGTATTCAAAGTTTTTCACATTCTGTATTGAATACGCCATTCCTGCGCCCACAAGAATGATTGTCCACGACATTTGCAACCACACAAGGAACAACGGAATGGCGGCGAAACTACCGTAGATGGCGTTGTAGTTCGATACGCCAATCTGGAATTTGAAGTAAAAATATTGTACTATTTGGAACGCAATTCCTGTTACAATGCCGCTTATGAATGCTGCTTTGAACTGCACTTTTGTGTTTGGCATCACAATGTAGAGTAGTGCAAACGCAAACCATAGTAAACTATAGGGTAACAGGTTCATACCGAATGAGATAAGTCCGTTGAAACGGTTTACCCAGTCGATGGTGAGTGCCATGTTTGCCACCCAGTCGGTGATGTATGATGTGACGCTGTACGAAATGATGAGACAGAACGGAGCGAGCAGCACAATCGTTATGTAATCGCTCAGTTTCCGTGTGATGGTACGTTGTTTATCGACAGACCAAATTTCATTGAATGCGCTTTCAATGTTGCCCATTACTTTGATGACCGACCACAGCAACACCACAATGCCGACGCCGGCGATAATGCCACCTTGCGTCCGTGCCAACATTGATTCACTGAATTCCAGAATCATATCAACAATGTCCTGTTTGTCGGAAAACAATGAGATTAGATATTCTTCCAGATAATGGTCGAAGCCAAATCCTTTTGCGATTCCATATGCCATGGCTGCCAGTGGTACAAGCGAAAGTACCGTGTAGTAGGTGAGTGCGGAAGCTTTTTCAACGCATCGTTTTTGAAGAAACGCCTTCACCGAAAGAATGATGATTTGCAGAAGACGGATGAATTTGAATTTTCGTTCAGATATTTTCTTCTTGTTGATGCTCCAAACTTCAACGGTGACGAAGTGCAATATTTTTGTAATCAAACCTTTTTCTTGCTTAGCCATAGCCGTACATACATAATAGTTTCTGCAAATATAAGAAAGAAAATACAAAACCGACAGTGGATTCTTTTGAAATTAGAACGAGAAGATTCTGCTTTCTAATCTTGAAAAATATGTATCTTTGAACTCAACAATGAAAGTGTGAATAAATTATCCCTCATATTGTTTCTGTGTATTGCCTCGCACGTTGCTGTGGCACAGGAAGTGTACGACACTGTTTTGTTGAATAATCAAAACGAGGATACTATGCGGATATTACCCCAAAAAGGTATTGTAGATATGCAAATCATAAAGTCTCAGAAATATTTAAATAATAAATCATCTGTTAATTGCGATTGTCAGGGGGGGACAATGTTGGAGAAACAAATTTGTACAAATTTGGAACTACAGAAAGCAGATTCGTTATTACATGTTGTCATAGATAGTCTAACGGCTCAATATGATGAAGATATAGCGGATATGCTTCTTTTAGAGCAACAGTATTGGGAATATTACAGATATGCATATGCGTCCTCTCATTTAAAGGATACGTATGGTTCTACTCGTATGGATATGATTCTATACATGGAGAAAGCCTTGCAGGTAACGAAAGAAAGGATTAAATATTTAAGAATGAGAAAATTTAGTGAGGTTAGTTATTGATATATTCAATTAAAAACCAGAGTTTTTAAGACGCTTGAGTGATGAATAAATTATCCCTCATATTGTTTCTCTGTATTGCCTCGCACGTTGCTGTGGCACATGCCTGTCGCCCCCATCAGAGTCTTGATTTCAAGTGTCCCGATGAAATATTTTATTCGAAGTATGTGGCTTAAGGAATTTGTATATATTTGTAGAAAGAAAATTATGGGCGTTTTCAGAAAAACGGGGCTCTTACAAACGAACTTCTTCTTTCTAAAATACTCTATAAATTAAAATTTAA
>DFGI01000044.1 GCA_002371705.1 Bacteroidales bacterium UBA3754 | reverse complement strand
TGAATTAAACGATTGGGGCGTTACGTACCGCAGAATTTCTCCTGGGTACGAAGTTTTTGGCAAGATGGGATTGTATCAGAGGGAGATTGCCACTTTCGATGAATTTCCGATTATCGAAAATACTTTGATTCCTGGCAATTGTGTCAATTGTCATACTCCAAACGCTTGCAATCCTGATAGTTACACTTTTCACGTGCGCGGCGCAAATGGTGCCACGATTGTGCATCACGACAATGAAACTGACATCCTGCAATCCAAAAGTCAAACGACGGGCGGCTCGATGGTTTATCCTTATTGGCATCCCTCGGGCAAATATTGCGCCTATTCCACCAACGCTACGCGCCAAGCGTTTCACGTTGTTAAAGAGGAACTTATAGAGGTTTTTGATTTGGAATCCGATGTCTTTGTCTATTGTCCCGATACAAAAGAATTGATTTTGGATTCGTGTCTGATGACCAAGGAAAATTTTGAGACTTATCCGGCGTTTTCGCCCGACGGCAAGACGCTGTATTTTTGCACGTCGAAGGCTTACGAAATCCCCGAAAATTACAAAAAAGTGCAGTATAATCTTTGCAAAACTGATTTTATGGACGGCAAACTCTCCGGCAAAATTGATACTGTTTTTGATGCCGTGGCGATTAACAAGAGTTGCACTTTTGCCAAGCCATCGTATGACGGCAAGTATCTGATGTTCACGATGTCGGATTATGGCTGTTTCCCGATTTGGCATCACGAGGCTGATTTGTGGCTGCTCGATTTGCAGACCGGCACTGCGCGCCCGCTCGACGAAATCAACAGCCCCGACACCGAATCCACCCACAATTGGAGTACCGGTTCGCATTGGTTTGCGTTTGTTTCAAGGCGTGAAAACGGTCTGTATTCCCAACTATTTTTCTCCTGCATCGACGACCACGGCAAAGCCACCAAACCCTTCCTCCTTCCGCAAGAAAACCCCTTGGAATATTATTCAAACACAACCTATTCGTTCAATGTCCCCGATTTTACGACTAAAAAGGTTGATATTGATTATCACCAAGTTGCAAATGGCTTGATGAGGGAGGAAAGGGTGGTTACGAAGAATTAGTTTTACATCCTATTTTTTTCGTCGTTACCGGCGCCTTGGCCTTTGTACTTGCTCTGCGCAGGGTTAAAACGATATTTCAACGTTATTGAAAAACTGCGGGTGTCGTATTCGCCATATTCAGTCAAATAACCCGACTGTGAATATAGTTTTGAATTGTTTTTCTGACTGAAAAATATGTCGTTAATACCGGCTTCGAGAGTAAGTGCATCGTTGAAGAACGATTTGTTGACATAGAAATCAACACCAATGTAGCCTTTGGTCTTTTCGCCATATTCCCAATTGCCACTGCTTTGGCAAGCAATATTCAATTCTATGTTCCAATTGTTTTTGAGGCGAAAGTCGTTTCGCATAAACACAGCCAAAAAAGGTTTTTCGAGGTCAATGGTAGTGTTTTGCGATTCGATGTCGAGCCATTGTTTCATCATCTGAAATCCAATCATCGGGCTGTAAAACTTGAATGATGGTTGCGCTGCAATCTGAAACCCCATTTGCGGCAGTTTGTCGAGATTGATTTGTTTTAAAATTTCGGATTCAGGATTTTCGGGGTTTACGATGCGGTACTGAACTATGGCATCTTTGGTCTGACGGAAAGACACTTGCGCCATCACAAATGCAAACATTGCTGAAAGTTCTGTCTCGCGACTGATTGAAGGTTTGAGAAGAGGATTGCCTGTTTGTGTGAGGTAGCGGCTCACATAATATGATGAATTGCTGAGTTCGCCGTAACTTGGACGTCTAATTTTCTCTGTGTAAGCGAGTTGCAACTGCAATGGGCCTATCATTCCGGCAATTGACGCAGAGGGAAACAGTTCGTCATATACCTTTGAATTGTCTTCGTCCAAAATGCCGTCGGTATAATAGTCGTAATTGATATGTTCGTATCTCAAACCGGCTTTTACCTGATATTTTTCTTTGATAACATATTGATATTCAACGAATCCTGCCACATTTTGCTGAATGGCTTTGTTAATTGCAGTGGGCACATATTGTACGCTGTGGCTTATGTAATCATTTTTGCGGTTGGTGAACGACGTTTCCGCACCAAAATCAATTTGTCCGCCTAACAGTTGATGTCCCAAGACGAGTTTTTGGGCTGCTAATTTGCCATATACATCGCTTTCGGTGATGATGTCTCGATTGTCAAAATTGTTGCTGAGGTCGCGGCTTGTGCTTTCGCTTTTATGGTTGTTGAGCACAAGGTCAGAATTGAAATCCACCGAAAAACCGCCAATCCTGCCGTTGTAATACACGTTGAGCATATTGTCGTTGAATTTCAGCAACTTGTCGTGTGTTGTAAGCGAATTATTGTCAAACAATTCGCCACTGCGCATCACTTTAAGAATGTTGGCGTCGTTGGAATTTTCTTTGCTACGGAATGCGAAAGTGTATTTAGCACCGATATAGTTTTGGTCGTTGATTTGGTAATTGATGCCGCCGCCCAATGGATTGTAATCGGCTGAATAATTGTGATTTAGCGTGTTGAAAGTCTCCCATTTGTAGTTGGAATTGTTGAGCCCCTCCACTTCCGAGTAACATTCCTGATTCCATAGGCTGTATCGTCCGAAGACAAACACATCAAGCCCGCCCTTGCGGTAATTGACGTTGAGATCTTCGTCGAGGTCAACAACTTTGCTTTGTGTGAACGCCGATTTGACATTGAATCCGAAACCCTCGCCGACGGGTTTCACAGTCGTAATCCTTACCACTGCCGAAACATTGGCGGCGTATCGTGCGCCCGGTGAGGTGATTACTTCAACATTCTTGATGTTTTCTGGCGATATGTTTTCCAATTCGCTGTTGTCGCGCACTTTCACATTGTTGATGTAGATTTCTGGTGCGCCCTTGCCAAATACTTCTATTCCGTTGCCGTCGTTGGTGGTTCTCAGACCGGGAATTTTGCCGAGCATCCGCGTCGTGCTGCCCGTCTTGGCAAGCAGGCTGCCTTGAACGGTCGTTACCATTGCGCCGTCTTTGAGTTGTGTCTTGGGGACGGTGGCGGTAATGGTTACTTCGTCGAGTTCGAGTGCAGAAGATGTCAGTACGATTCTCTGAAAATCAACCACTTCCGAGAGTTTCTTGTAAAATGTCTCGTAGCCGATATACGAGATGTTTACAAACTCGGCGTTCTGCGGTTTTGCGATAGAAAACCTGCCGTCAACGTCTGAAATAGTGCCGTACAAAAATGATGAATCGGCTGCAAGGATTACTACGTTGGCAAACTCAACGGGCGTGTTTTGTTCGTTGAAGATTCTGCCCGAAATTGTGGTCTGAGCCTGCACTCGCAAGGCTGCTAAAACCAAGATGACAATTGTGATAAATGTTCTCATTGTTTTGTGTGTTTGGAGTTTTACGTTTACGAAAGCAAAGTTAAAGTGCGTTGTCATAACCTGCAAACGTCGTGTTACCGAAAATTTATGATTATATTGCTGTCAATCAGTAAATTAACTTAAACAATGCTCGTCAAAACAGTAACAAATCCGAAAATGTTACCGCTATGGTGCGCATTGATAATCAATAGTTTAACAATAATAACAATCGAAAAATTTTTTCACGTAGAGAAAGTTTTTTTGGCATTTTCAGCCTAATGCACTACCTTTGTAACGCAAAAAAACAGCGATGAAACTTAGATTTATATTCATATTATTTGCACTTGT
>DFGI01000034.1:1655-63921 GCA_002371705.1 Bacteroidales bacterium UBA3754 | reverse complement strand
GTGTCGGTGCCCGATGTCCAGTTCACGAAGTAATAATACTCGTTTACTGGCGTTGCCGTGAGTGTGACCTCGGTGCCGCTGCGATAACTGCCGCCGCCGCTCACTGTACCGCCTGTGCTTGCCGTGGCGGTGACTATTACGCTATTGTCGGGGATTTGTAGGAAGTGTGCAACTACCGTCTGCGTAGCGGTAACATACAACGAATAAGTTGGCTGCGTCGATACCACCGTACCGTTGATGGTCCAACTATCGAACACATATCCATTGTCGGCAGTAGCCGTGAGTTCCACCGTCTGTTTTGCATTGTATGTGCCTCCGCCCGTAGCAGAGCCGCCTTCTGTCGCCTCAACGGTAATGGTGCATACGTCCTTTATAAATGTAGCCACATATTCGGCATCCTGCGTCACCGTAAAAGTATAATCAAGTTCCGACGAAACCAATGTGCCGTTAAGCGTCCAGCCCTCGAACTCGGAATTGCTCGGTGGAATGGCGGAAATAGTTGCTTCGCTTCCGTAGAACAAGTCTTCGGAATATGACGCTTTCGGTGAACTGCCGTTCAGGGTGCTTCTACCGCCAATCGTGGTGATTTTTACTGTGAAGGTCACTGGCTTGAAGTTGGCAACAATGGTAGCGTCGCCTGTGGCGGTAAAGGTAATGGTGTTGTCGTCCGAAAGCGTGTCGGTGCCCGATGTCCAGTTCACGAAGTAATAATACTCGTTTACTGGCGTTGCCGTGAGTGTGACCTCGGTGCCGCTGCGATAACTGCCGCCGCCGCTCACTGTGCCGTAATTGTCGTTGTTCGGCAATGTAGCCACCATATTGTAGCCTATTCTTTTGAAGATGGCGACAAACGAAGTGTCGCAGGTGAGTACAAACGAAAATTCCTCGGTTGTTGCTATTTCTGATGCGTTTGAAGTCCATCGTATAAATTCATAACCCTCGTTGGGAACGGCCGTGAGTGTGACTGTTTCTCCAACGGTGTATGTGCCCGCACCCGAAACAGAGCAACCTTCGGAAGCCGTAGCGGCTACGTTGTAGGTTATTTGTTCCATATTGGCAACCAGTGTCAGATTTTCGCTTGCGGTAAAAGAATACGTGGCGTTGGTGGAAACAAGTGTTCCGTTACTTGTCCAGCCTGTAAAACGGTAGCCGTCGGACGGCGTTGCCACAATCGTAACCTTATTACCTTCCTCGTACGTTCCACCACCGCTCACAGTGCCGTTTTCGGCAGATACGGCAATCATATAGTATTGTATTTGGGCAAAATTGGCTGTAATACTCGTATCTTGTTCAAGTTTAAATCTGAGGGACGCGGAGGTTGACAAAACCGTTTCGCCCGAAGTCCAGTTTACGAACCTATATCCTTCGTCGGGCGTTGCCGTAACGTTAATAAGACTCAGATACGTTTTGGAGCCGTTTCCGTTGGAAATAGTGCCGCCATTGCCAGCCGTAATCTCGTAGGTGTAGGTGGAACCAACAAAATATGCCTCCAACGTTGTATCCTTGGTCACGACAAACGAATATGTTGCCGTTGATGCTATTGTGTACGTATGATACACCCAATATCTGAATTCATAATGCTCGTCGGAAACGGCGGAAATGGTGGCTGTTTCGCCATATTTATATTCACCCGCACCGGAAACTGAGCCATGACTTGTATTTCCATATACACCCACCGTAACCGTGAATGTCCGTGGTGTAAAATGAGCGACGAGCGATGTATGTTCCGAAGCGGTAAACGAATACGACGCTTCGGTTGAAACAACAATGTCGTCGATTGTCCAATTAGCAAAATCGCAGCCGCTTTTTGGCGTGGCGACAAGGGTGACGGTTTCTCCAAGATTGTACTCGCCGCCGCCCGAAACAGTACCGTACACCATGTTGTTGGCCGTTGCCGAAATTTCACAGTAATGGACGAAATGGGCAACGTACGTGGCGTTGGCACTTGCGACGAAACGGTACGACGCTTTGGTTGAAACTATCTCGCCGTTTACAGTCCAGTTGATGAACCTGCAATCGTTGTCGGGCGTGGCGACCAACGTAACAGATTCGCCCTCCTCGTAGGTGCCGCCACCGGTAACTGTACCGCCTTCTGTTGCGGAAGTTTCAATAACGTAATAGTTTATTTTGGCAAAATTGGCTGTAAGCACCGTGTCTTGTTCCACCTTGAGTCGGAACGAGGCAGCATTGGAAACAACCGTTTCGCCCGAAGTCCAGTTTACGAACTTATATCCCTCGTTGGGCGTTGCGGAAATAAGTTTATATACTCCGTACACTGCCCTATGCGTGCCTTCGTTGTAAACAGTGCCGCCATTGCCCGCTATAATTGTATATGAAAGTGCCGTTCCTATAAAACCGGCATAAAAGGTTGTGTCTTGCGTTATAACGAATGAATATGTCGCATCTTCCGACACTTCTTTGTTGTTGCTTATCCAACATTCAAACACATAATTTTCCTTCGCGACAGCCGAAATGGTTACCGTTTCGCCATACAGATATTCGCCCGAGCCATACACCGTACCCCAAATGTTGTTGTATTCGAAGGACAACGTAACCGTGAACGTCCGAGGAACGAAGTTCGCGGTGTATGTTGCATTGCCCGTTGCAGGGAACGTGTATGTCTGTTCCGAAGACACCACTGTTCCGTTACACGTCCACGTGTCGAATTGGTAGCCATAGGTTGGGGTGGCGGTAAGGGTTACAGTTTCGTTTAAATCGTAGTAACCGATCTCCGAAACTGTGCCTCGATTTTCGTCGCTGGAAACTGCAGTGATTGTAAAATCCCTGTCGGTGAAATGTGCCACAAGATAGGTGTCGTGTTTGGCAACTAACGATAATTCCGCATCGGTGGAAACAATGTTCCTTCCCGAAGTCCAATGCAGAAAACGGCAGCCGCTGCCAGGCGTGGCTACAAGGGTGACGGTTTCTCCAAGATTGTGCTTGCCGCCGCCCGAAACAGTACCGTACACCGTGTTGTTGGCCGTTGCTGAAATGTTCGTTTGCCCATCGCCCACGTAAAAACTTATGCCATATTTATTCATAACAAGTTTGTAGCTCATACCTGCGTTCTCCGGATTGGTATATGATTGCAAGGTTGACGCAATATTAAAAAGCACATTATCTGCTCTTTTTCCCAAAAACGACTTGTTGTTGATAAATCTCGACGCTTTAACATTTTTATCTTCAATCTGGTCGAAAATGACTTCTTCATCGTTCGCAATTTTTACAGTATGGGATTTGCTGTTATTGTATATACCTATCCAAAAAGGCTTGTCGGTTATCGTATAGGGAGTATTCAGGTCAATGATATGTGCGCCGCCTTGTGCCGATGTGTATTCCTGCGAATACACAAGCGTGCCGCAAATAGTATCGGCATACCTTGATTGGCCCTCTGTTGTCAGACTATAGTCCAAATTGGCATGTGGGTCTTCGTATATTTTTATGGTAATGGAATCGTTGGTGCTAAAAGAGTGGTACCAGATTCTTTCTATTTTTTGCCCTGCGGAAAAGTTAGCAAAAGATTCGGGACAAATAATGAATTCCATACCAGGCTGTGCCAATGAGTTAAATTCGTTTGTGTTTTCCGCCGACAAAAATCCATACCAACCATATTCCGCATCGTAAATAGGAGCATCTTGGACGACATATAACTTCTTTGTTTTTCCGCGATGTGTGATGGTGATTGTGGCATACCGTTTTGCCTCTGTTGTATTCTGCAAGGCGGAAATCTGTACGTCTGCATATTCTCCACCGCCTAACGCCGATGTTTGTGATAACGACAGCCAATCGTGGTCAACTGAAATGTTTACCGCATCGGAACTGCGGTAATCCGAACGGAGCACAAAAGTTGTGTCGCACGCGTTGGACGGCAATAATAGTATGGGTGTGGAAATTGCAATACTTGAATCTGGTTCCAAACCAAAACGCGCACCTTGCGATGTGAAGCCAAAGTTGGCACTGTCTAAGTAGTAATATCCGTTTGCGACTCCTCCCCAGCCTAAGTTAAAGTGAAACATGTCGCCACCGTTGTCCTCGTTGTATTTGTAGCCGTCAACAACAAATTCGTGTCCGCCATTATTGAGTGTCATTCCCACATACAAAAGCGGACGACCTTTCCGCAATTCCTCCAACACCATGGCATTCCACTGTGCGCTCGTATAGTTCTCTTTATTTTCGAAGTGTACAGAATCAGGATTATATTGAAAATGAGTAGAAAGTACATAATGTCCCGTAGTTTCACCAGTTCCATAGTCACTATGTCCGCTTATACCAATGTCCGAAATCAAATGTGCCACATTTTGTGCCTGTTCTTTGGTTGTTGTTGTTCGTAACGTGTCGAACATATTAGCCCAATCGTATGTATGAAACGAGGTGGAAAGAATTCCGTATGGTGGCTCGAAATAACTTTCATAACCCATGGCACGTTTGGGAAAATTCCAGTATCGCATAATTTGTGCCTGAGCAATCGGCACACATCCTGCCGCAGCATGAACTCCTGCACTGTCAGGACAATACATATTGTATGGAGTTTCTTGATTCCATAGGCAAGGAACCATGGGTGCAATGTATTCTCCCTCGCCAAGCAAAGTTGGTGTAGATGCGGAATACGTAAGCAAATTGTTCCATAGATTCTGGTTTTTGCCGTTGTATGCGGGATTTTCGCAAGCCATGTTGTACGATTGCAGCCATGTGGCGAATGCCTCGGGATTATTCTCGGGGTCGATTGTATTGTCGAACGAGTACGCAAGCACCGGACGGACATTCTTGTCGCCGGCAACGATTACAAAACCGTCGGCACCGTTGCGGTTGAATATGTATATGTTTTGAATTCCAGCGAAAGAGATTCGCTCAAAGGTTGCCGCCTGTCCGGTATGTTTCAAAAAGAAATTTTGGGCTAACGATTGGCTGTGTCAACCGAAACTCTCTGTGCCTGAGCAACTATTGCCGCAAGCATTACAAAATAAAAGAGTATTATTTTTTTCATCTTTTGTAAATCATATTATGCAAATTTACAATAATTTGTTATACAGCTATAAAAAAAATAATGTTAGCTGAGCTTCTCGGAACAACATATTTATAAAATTAAAACAGACTCTAATTCGTGATAAAAATGTTTGGAGGAAAGAAAAATTCCGTATCATTGCAAACGCAAAACGAAAGGTATATGATATGACCGATTCAAAAAACGAGGACATATTTCCTTGCAAATCCTTATGAATATTGGAGTGAAATTTTTTGCCGAAAATCTCAGTTATACGAACAAAAAATGTATTAAATAAAATTCGATTTTATGAATCCATCAAAAAAAGAAAGTACAATACACGCTCTCACGTTCCAACATGAGAAAATCACAAAAATAGCTCTATTTATTTTGCAGTTATGTTGTGTGCCGCTTTTGTTGACCACGATGCCGCCTTTTGACACCGACAAACTCGTGCTGGTAACCTGTACCACAGTCGGATTTGGGTGGTTTTCTGGGCTGTTGTATGGTCTTTTCGAACAAAAAATAGTAAAAATCTATTCCATTGTTTCAATGTGCCTTGTCCTTGTTGAGGTACTTTTATTCTCTCTTTGGGATTATAGAAGCACATTTCTGTATCCGTTGGTAATCTTTGCACCAACACTATTGTTTGTGTTGGCTTGGAGGCTTTGTTGGACATTTTTAATACCCTTGCGTATCGTTCTTATAACTATAGCATCACTCTCCGCGACCAGTCAAATATCGATTTTACTTAGTTTTAATATATCACCTTCAATTTTTTACGCAGTGGCAACAATAATGGTGGATTTATGGTATGCTTGGCTTTTAAGTCAAAAAGCATCACACCTTCATATTTATTTCGGTGCCGTTGTTTTTACATTGTACTATTTCCTTATGGGAATTGACTTGCAAATATATTTAGATTTACTGTTGACAACCACCATACTTATGGTTTGTTTCGAAGTCGAGGCAGAACGGTTCGGGTGGATTGTTGGTGTTCTGTTGGTTCTTGGCTCAATTTTCGGGGTAAATTATTTATTTAGCTAAAATTAAATTATAATAGGAGAGAAGTGTCGGTTCCTAAATAGAACCAAATATAAATATCAATGAGATTACAGGGACAAAAAGTAATAACTGATGAAAAAACGATGTCGTTTTTCTTCCTATTCTTTGGTTTGGCGTCAGCAATCGCTATGGCAGTTGTGATTTACAACGGAATAGGCAGTGATGATTTTTTCTACGTAAACGAAACGGTCAACGGTGTTACTTCGCGGGAATATCGCCCTGCCACGGTAATTTTTCTCTTGATATTCTGGGGTTTGGCTACGGCGGCATTCTTTTTTGCAGGCTATAAAATTATGCCACGAAGACGGAGATTTGCAACTCCTTCATATTCACTGAATTCTACATTGTTCGATAACGAGAATGATTCTGCGCAATCATCCTCGGGAACGTTCAGAAGCAAGGAAACTGTTGTGGCTGGCAAACATACTAAAAGGTTGCACGTTGGCGATACGGCAAAATCTTTCTTGAAAATCTTTGGCATATTGGGCGCAGTGCTCATCGCAATTGGCGGCGGATTGTTGGTTTGGGACCGCACTTCGCTTCAATCGCTTTCAAGAGTGGAGGCTACGGTCTTACGGACATATAGTGAATCGCATTCGTATTCAAACAGTGTAAAATCATACACGGTGTATTTCGCTGATGTTTCGTATATGCTTGATGGTCAAGAATATAAAAGCAGGCTAACCGTATCGATGTTTTTCAATAAATCTACCGTCAGCATCTACTGCGACCCAGAAAATCCGCTGGATTGCCGTATGAACAACGAATTTATTATGTGGTACATTGTGTTGTTTACCGTTGGGGTGTCGTTTATCGTTGTGGGATGTATTATTGTTCGGTTAGATAAAAAAGAACGGAAGAAAAATTCATTTTTCCATAATTAAAATTCGTATGTTTGCGTAAACATTAGGCAAAATGCAGACAGAATCTTTTGAGCAGGCGAAAAAACTGCTGATTTCGTTAATCGAAACGTTTTCCATTAGCCGTCAGGAATCGGCTACGGCAGAGTTGTTGTGCAATTTTTTCAAAAAACGGGGCGTGGAAACGCAACGGATTGAAAATAACGTGATTGTACGTTCGAAAAATTTCGATGAATCAAAACCGACAATATTGTTGAACTCCCACCACGACACGGTGAAACCGTCCGACGGCTGGCTCAGCGACCCGTTCAACGCCATCAGCGATGGTGGAAAAATTATTGGTTTGGGAAGCAACGACGCAGGCGCTTCGTTGGTGTCGCTTATCTTTACGTTTCTGCATTTCAATGAGTTGGAAACACCGTTTAATCTGATTCTTGTGGCTTCCGCCGAGGAAGAAGTTTCGGGGAAAAATGGCTTGGAATGTGTGATTCCCACATTGCCAGAAATTGCGTTTGGTATCGTGGGCGAACCTACGGGAATGCGGATGGCAATAGCCGAAAAAGGCTTGATGGTGCTCGACTGCAAAGCTTTTGGAAAATCGGGCCATGCTGCCCACTCAAACGGCATCAACGCCATTTATAAGGCGATGGAGGATATCGATTGGTTCCGCACCTACCAATTCCCAAAAACATCGGAATATTTGGGCGCGGTGAAAATGAGCGTAACCGTTATCAATGCTGGCACACAGCATAATGTGATTCCGGGCGAATGCACGTTTGTGGTTGATGTACGGAGCAACGAAATGTACACAAACCAAGAGTTGTTCGAAATCATCAACCAATCGGTGCAGTGCGAGATTCAAGCTCGTTCGTTCCGTCTTAATTCATCTTCAATTCCAACAAGCCATCCTCTTGTGCAAAGCGGACAAAAATTGGGACTGGAAATGTTCGGCTCGCCGACCCTTTCCGACCAAGTGTTTATGACTACATTCCCATCGATGAAAATCGGTCCGGGCGATACGTTGCGCTCGCATACTGCCAATGAATATATTTTCGAAGCGGAATTGCAGGAGGGGATGGAAACCTACATACAGTTGTTGGAAAATCTTCAATTGTAGGCGCTGAGTATTTGCGCCAAATGGGCAGCGAATTGTAAAAATGTATATATTTGTTCCGCACAAAAGCAGTGGCTTTGAGTGCTGATTTACAAAAACTTGTGTGATGGCAGAAAAACATTCAACTACGTTGTGGCAGAAAGATGTCGCTCCGAACGAAAAAGTTTCCACGTTTACCGTAGGTAAGGATAAAGAATTTGATGTGTATTTGGCGAAAGCCGATGTGCTTGGAAATCTTGCACATACGCGTATGCTGGAATCAATCGGATTGCTTACGAAAGACGAACTTGACGCTGTGCAGGCGGAACTGAAAAACATTTATAAAGATGTGTTGAATGGCACATTCAAAATTGAGGACCACGTGGAAGACGTGCATTCGCAAGTTGAGTTTCTGCTGACTGAAAAACTTGGCGATGTGGGCAAAAAAATCCACAGCGGTCGTTCGCGCAACGACCAAGTGCTGCTCGATATGAAGTTGTACATCCGCGACGCAATTCAGGGAACTGCCGAAAGTGTAAAGGATTTGTTTACACTTTTGCAAACCTTGAGCGAACAATATAAAAACGTGCTGATGCCGGGTTACACGCATTTGCAGATTGCAATGCCGTCGTCGTTCGGGTTGTGGTTTGGTTGTTATGCCGAAAGTCTTGTCGATGACTTGCAGTTGTTGTTGGCGGCATACAAAATTGCAAACCAAAATCCGCTCGGTTCCGCAGCTGGTTATGGCTCGTCGTTCCCGTTGAACAGAACCATGACAACTGAATTGTTGGGTTTTGAAACATTGAACTATAACGTGATGTACGCCCAGATGGGACGCGGAAAAGTTGAGAAAATCACGAGCTACGCGCTTGCGAGTATAGCCGCAACTTTGTCGAAAATGGCTATGGAAATGTGTTTGTTTATGAACCAGAATTTCCATTTCGTGTCGTTCCCCGAAGAATTGACCACAGGTTCGAGCATCATGCCGCACAAGAAAAATCCCGACGTGTTCGAGATTATCCGTGCAAAATCAAACAAACTACAGGCGTTGCCGACAGAAATTTCATTCATCACGACAAATCTTCCGTTTGGCTACAATCGTGATTTACAAATAATTAAGGAATGCTTTATTCCTGGTTTCACCGAAGTCAACAGTTGCATTGATATGATGATGTTGATGCTGAAAAACATTAAGATTTCGGAGCACATTCTTGATGACCCAATGTACGATTACATTTTCAGCGTTGATGAGGTGAATCGTCTTACATACGAAGGAATGCCGTTCCGCGATGCGTACAAAAAAGTCGGTTTGGACATCAAGCACGGCAATTTCAAGGCTGAACGCAAGGCAAACCACACGCACGAAGGCAGTATCGGCAATCTATGCAACGATAAGATTAAGGCGAAATTCGACAAGGTTTTCACGGAATTTCCGTTTGATGCCGTAGCTAAACAACTGGAAACGTTGGTGAAATAAAAGCCTATCAATTATTAGTTAAACGAAATCAGTCGTTTCCGCACTGTTTCGTTTGATATGTGAAACTCGTTTTTCCCGTCGGAATAGAGGAGAATCATATCAATTGACATTTCATCGGCGATTTTGTCGAAGAGTTTATTGGGAATTTCCATTGAAAACCGCGCCATGTCAAGACATTCGTCGGTGTAGATGGGAATGCTTCCCGTAGCGGAAAGTTTCACCTTGTTGGGCGCAATCATCGTAAACGAAAAATTCTCGTTTTGTTCCCAATTGATTGCCATTTTGTCTAAATCAGGACAGTTAATGTAGATGTTGAGCTTGTACGACGATTCTGGACGTGCGCCTTCGTTGGCTATTTGCGCAAGAAAATGGTAAGTCTGCGATTCGGCATTTTCGCTGAATTTTCCAAGATAATATCCTTGAATGAGCAACTTGCTGTGGCTCTTGCGGTTATATAATTCGCGAATCTCGTATTCTTCCATAGGAACAGCCTCAAAATTATAGCGGCGGTAAAATTTTCTGTCCTTGCTCATGTGCGGCGTGTTGAAGCTTTTGGGTATTTTCACCACGTAGATTGATTGTTCAATGTTGCCGTTGTTGCGAATAGGGAAGATTTGTAAACCATTGATTTTCTGCTGAATGCCTGAATTTAGCACTTGCTCAATCCATTCTTTTGTGAAAATTGTGCCATCAACGAACGAAAGCGCACTCGCCTTGTGGTTGCATTCCGACAGACCATATACAATAATTCCGCCGTCGGAGTTGGCAAATGCCGCCACATCTTTGGTCATTTCAGTTTTCTTGCTGTCCCACTTGCCAAGAGCGCCCGCCGATTTGAATTCAAGATGAATGGATTCTTCTATCTCATTATCAATGAGTTTCTGAATATCTTGAATCGAATATGTTGTTTTTGAAAAAAAATCTTCCATCGCACAAAATTCAAAAAGAATAGTACAATTTTTCCTATCAGCAAATATAAGGATTTTTCTAAAAAGAACCTCCTATCTCCACCCTCCTAAATCCTAACTATCATCCTTCGTTCCCATTGTTTTTGAAGAATTTCTATACAAATGACCAAAACAAATAGTAACAAATATGAACAAATGGACAATTTCAATGAGTATTCCACATTGATTTGCGGATGCGGAAAACTATTGATGTCGGAAATGGCATCTTGAAGATAGGTGGCTGAAAAATCTACTATTTTTGCAAAAAATGTGGAAATCAACGGCAGAAAACTTGTAGTCAAAGTTATAATTATTGTCGTTACAAGTATAAAAGCCAGTGGAATGACCACAATATTTGTGAGAAGGCTGTAGGTTGGAATTGTTCCAAAATAGTACAATGTGAGCGGCATTGTTCCGATTTGAACCGCAACCGACACGGCAATAATTCCCCACACATACGTTCCTATGGGTGTTTCGGGGTGAAGCAGTTTTTGAATTTTTGTTCCAAAATACACAATGCTGAGCACAGCCGCGTACGAAAGTTGGAAACTTACTGAGAATAAGTCGTTTGGCGATAGAAATAGCGTGAAAAACGCGGCGGCGGCAAGTGTGTTGTATGTGCTGATATTGCGTTTGAGCAACAGTGCCACCGAAGCCATTGAACACATTATGGAAGCCCGCCGCACCGACGGACTCATTCCTGTGATGCAGGCATAGAGCCAAATTCCTGCTATGCAACAAACTATTTTGAGCCACAGAAATTTCTTGTTCCGAATAAAGCCAAACAGAAAAAACAACACTCCGTTGATAATGCCCACATGCAGTCCCGATACGGCGAGAATGTGCATTGCACCAGCTGTCTGGAATTCTTGTTTGGTGTCGTTATCGAGCAATGATTTGTCGCCAAACGCCAATGCTGAAATAAGATGTATGTTCTTTTCTTCCAGATTGTTACGTTCAAAAATCCGCAATGCCCACGAACGGAATGCCATACAATGCGAAACAACATCGGTTTCGTGGCCGATACGGCTCCAGTTCGTTTTGGGGGCGTACATTTGTGAATATATGTACTGGTTTGCGGCGTACGCCTGAAAATCGAATGTGGCGTGTTCGTCGTTTACGATACGTTTGAACTTGTTTTTGAACAGTAATATGTCGCCGTACTGGATTGCTGCGGCTGCCGAGTCTTTTGCAAGATATACAATGGCATTGCAATCCTTTTCCCCGAAAATGCGGACAGTTATTTTATATGATTTCGGTTTTTCCTGTGGCGATGCTGTGACTTTTGCGGTAACATATTCTCCTTCAGGTAGTTCGCAATATTTTTGGGCGTGAAGTGCCGTGGTGCAGTAGCCTGCAAATGCAAACCACGAAAACAGCATTGCTATTGCTATGGATTTCAACCATTTAGAAATAATAATAACAAAAATTGCGTAGCAACACAGCAGTCCAACAAACAGTGCATTGGGCAATTCTGTTGGGAATAACCGAAACGTGATTATACCAATGATGAATGCGGTGGCGACGCACACACACGGATTTCGTGTCAATATACTGTGGCGTATATCCGACACTGCGGCTTGTAAAAATGTCATACAGTTCTGTTTTCTTCTCTAAATTTTAGCAAATTTAATTTTATATCGTGTCGTGACTTTTCCTTTGAGAATGTTGTTCAATTTCCCGCTTAACATTTTGCGTTTCAGTGGATTAAGACGGTCGATAAAACATTTTCCGTCCAAATGGTCGTATTCGTGCTGAATAATTCGGGCGCAGATGCCGGTGAATGTTTCGGTGTGTTCCACAAATTGTTCGTCAAGATAGCGAATCGTCACATCCGACGGACGCGACACATCTTCGAAAATGCCGGGAAAGCTGAGACAGCCTTCGTTAAACATCCATTCTTTTCCTTTTGTTTCAATAATTTGTGGGTTGATGAATGTGCGAACAAAGCCCTTAGCGTCGGGATAATCCTCGGCAAATCCATTCGCATCGACCACAAACACACGAATTGACAAACCAATTTGCGGAGCGGCAAGTCCCACACCTTCGGAGCTTTTCAACGTATCGTATAAATTAGTGATAACAGTTTGAAAATCAGGATAGTTCTTATCAATATCCACTGCAACTTTCCGTAGAACAGGGTTTCCGTATGCTACAATTGGTTTTATCATAATTTTTGTTTTTGAACGTGCAAATGTATGAAAACAAGTCGAAAAAAGTAAATAGTTATTTTGCAATATTTAATTAATAAATAGTAAAGAAAACAAATAAGGTTTTGGAAATCAAATGTTTATGTCTGTGTTGTGCAAATGGCAACCTCGAAACCAATTTGTTTCAAAAAAAGAAACACTAATTTTTTTATGATATAATTTCGTTTGAAAAATCGCTGAACACCAATAAAATAGGCTTAGTGTAAAAATTACACTAATAAAAAATTATTGGCAAAAATATTTTATTGCACAAATTTATATACTAAATTTGTGTCGTTATATCAAAACTATCTAAAAAGAAGAATGAAAATCGTACATTTACATTACTGAATATAGAGCAAACCGATTTGCTGAAAAGTATTTCGGAATCAATTATGATATTGATTGGTCTAATTACATACAAACATATCCATTAAGCAAATAAAATATGAAAAAAGTATTATTGATAATTTTTGCTATTTTCGCTTGTGCAAGTTCTTGTGAAAAATTACCTTTTGGTGAATATTTCTACGAAATTCTTCTCGTAAACAAATCTAACTGCGATTTATACGTTTATCCTGCATACCGTGAGTCTGAAAATGTTTATCCTGATACGCTCCTGCCTATTTCTTACAAATTTTTTAACAAAGTTTCATCTAATAGTGATTTCACTTGGTCTTCACAAATACAATGGAAAGAAATTATACAGAAACTGCCAGCAGATACACTTTCTGTATTTTTTATAGATGCCACTATTTTTGAAAATGTTGCTTGGGATACTATAAGAAAAAATTATCTCATACTTAAACGCTATGATTTAAGTATTGAGGACTTGGAGAAAACTGATTACACTATAACATACCCATAGTTACATTATGAAAAATTTAAACCCACAAAGAAAAACAAGAGGCTTAATATTACTTGCTGTTCTTTCCATATTTACTGAATTTTGTTTTGCTCAACAAGTAAAGATTACACTTCCTCCAAAGAAAACCATATTTGGATATGTCAAAAGTCCCTATAAGGTTGTCGTAATAGATGATTATGCAGATTATAATATTCACCAAAAAAACAAAATTGCTATTAAAAGGGCAAAAAAAAATTGTCGAATTAAAACGCCTGTAGAGGAACTTAATTCTCTGTTCTGTTCTGTAATTGAATGCATTGACAATGAATTGTCTTTAGACTGTAAAAATTTGTATTTTAGTTCGATAGATGATTTCTATAACCGAATAACACTTTATTCAAGCAGAAATAAAAAATTTTTCTCAACACATAATTGTTGGATATATAAAAACCAAGGGGAAACACCAGTCGGGGTCGCTCAAATGTTTTATATGAAATGGGATGCGGTAAACTTCTCTATGAGTAGAGAAGTTCTATCCACCATATTACGATTATCTCCCAAATTTATTTTCGCTTACACTGGAGAAAAAAATCAGTGTTATTATTGTGTTTTCGAAAATGATGTGCGAATCCTCTATGAGGATAAGGAAGGAATTAAGAATTACTCTGTGATTAAGGACACCGTAATAAAAGAATCTTCAAGAATATCGTTTGACGATATGCCCAAAGAAGTAATAGATAATTTCGACAGAATGGGTATAGATAATAATCTGCTTCTAAACGAATATGAAGCAGAATATTTGAATTGTATATTTAAATCGTGTCGAGGAAATTTCGATTTTAAGGGGAAACGAGTTGACTTTTCTGCTCCTGGTGTTTCAAAAGGATCTTTTTTTAAAGGAGAAAGGAATCGTTGCCTTGAAAAAGCATATCCAACGACGTGTGATGAATTTATAACCTTAGATATAGGAAATTATAATAATTGTGACGCCATTATAAGTTTAAACTTTTGGCATGAATATGATACAAAACCAACAAAAAGGAGAAAATGAACCTCATATAACGAAATTAACATTTTCACAATCAAGTAAAATGACACAAATAGTCTCTATGCTATGAATAAGAAAATTTTTTATTTGTTAATTCTGAGTTTTACAATTACAAGTTGTGTACAAAAGGAGTTTAATGTTTTCTTCGATGATGACACTACAACACAAACGTATCATACGGGAGATAGACAAATTCAAGGCAATTTGTTTTTAATAAACAGAATACATTCTGGACTACATACCAATATTGGAGGACAAACAACACAGGAAGTATATTTTCAAGATTATTTTCTTAGATTTTTCTTATTTAGTAATTTTTAAAGTTGTTCGATAAATGAGACAAATATTTTTTTTATTTTTATTTTTAACATGCTTTAATATAGGTTATTCTCAGGCGAATAGAACGATTTATAGTCAAAATGATACGATTATTCTTGTGGATACTAATCTAAATGTTATTATTGATGATTTAACAATAACGACAAATTGCCCACAAGAAAAAGATAGCAATTTGGTATATATATTAGACGGATTATTACTAACAAGTAAAGATTTCTATGAAATTGGTAAAATAGGAACTTCGTGCAAAATAAAACTGAAGGAAAAACATGTGAATTTGAAAAGTAGATTTGTTTATTTAATAAATGGAGAAAGGGTTAAATATGCTAAACGAAGAAAAGAATTAAAATTGATAAATGATAAATTCATTTGTAAATTTAAAGCTTACACTCCTAATGAAGCACTGGAAGCATTTAACATTCAAACCAAACATGGATTAATTGAAATAGAGGAATGTGAAAAGAAAAAAAAATAGTGTTGTATATAATTTCAGAAGATTTGGATAGTACCGCAAATTCTACAACTCGTTACTCCAAAGATAGGTTATCTTCGTTCCATATACGATTGCAGAATGATAGTGGCGCTGATGCTATCGACAACTTCTTTGTTTTGGCGGTCTTTTTTCTTCATGCCGCCTGCGAGCATTGCTTGGTGGGCAAGGGTTGAGGTGAATCGCTCGTCGATTTCGCTGATGGGCATTTGGGGAAATTCCTTTTGGAACTGTTTTTCAAAGATTTTTACATATTTGGCGTTTTCCGAAGGCTCGTTACGGAGCGTTGTCGGCATTCCTATCACTACGTGGTCAACTTGTTCCTTTGCAAAATAATCTTTCAAAAATGTGATTAAATCGCAACTTCTGACGGTCGTCAGCGAGTTCGCAATGATTTGCAACGGGTCGGTGACCGCAATTCCCGTGCGCTTCGTTCCGTAATCTATAGCAAGTATTCGTCCCATAACAATGCAAACATACATCTCTTTTGTCACATATAAAGCAAAATTGTACTATTTTCTGCTTTATGAACAGATTCTTATTTATTTTATTAATTTTGCACGCTAATTTAAATGTACAGGACATAACATGGCAGACGATTTACTAAAAAAAGTTATCGCTCACGCTAAGGAATACGGTTTTATATTCCCTTCGAGCGAGATTTACGACGGCCTTGGAGCCGTTTATGATTACGGACAAAACGGTGTTGAACTGAAAAATAACATCAAACAATATTGGTGGAACGCAATGGTTCGTTTGCACGAAAACATTGTGGGTATTGATTCTTCAATCTTTATGCACCCAACCATTTGGAAGGCATCAGGTCACGTTGACGCATTCAACGACCCGTTGATTGACAACAAAGATTCGAAAAAACGCTATCGTGCCGATGTGTTGATTGAGGAAGAACGCGAAAAACACAACCAAAAGATTCTCAAGGAAATAGAAAAAGGTCGTAAGAAATTCGGCGATGCGTTCGACGAGGCGAAAGCACGCGAAACGAACCCGAACATTCTTCGTGAACAGGCAAAGATTGACGAAATTACAAAACGCTACGATGAGGCATTGAACGCCAACGACTTGGAGGCAATGCGCCAGTTGATTCTTGATTTGGGCATTGTGTGTCCTATTTCGGGAACGGCTAACTGGTCGGAGGTTCGTCAGTTCAACCTTATGTTTGAAACGAAACTTGGTTCCACTGCCGATGGCGCAAGTTCCATTTATCTTCGTCCGGAAACGGCTCAAGGTATTTTTGTGAACTATTTGAACGTACAGAAAACTGGTCGTATGAAGATTCCGTTCGGTATCGCACAAATTGGTAAGGCGTTCCGTAACGAGATTGTTGCCCGTCAGTTCGTGTTCCGTATGCGTGAATTCGAGCAGATGGAAATGCAGTTCTTCGTTCGTCCTGGCTCAGAAATGGAATGGTTCAAGAAATGGAAGGAAACTCGTTTGAACTGGCACAAGGCAATGGGCATGGGCGAGCAAAACTATCGCTTCCACGACCACGAAAAACTTGCCCACTATGCAAATGCGGCAACCGATATTGAATTCAATTTCCCAATGGGCTTCAAGGAATTGGAAGGTATTCACTCACGTACGAACTTCGACTTGAGCCAGCACCAAAAATTCTCAGGCAAGAAAATTCAATATTTCGACCCAGAATTGAACGAAAGTTATGTGCCATACGTAATCGAAACTTCTATCGGTTTGGATAGAACCGTGTTGGCAGTGTTGTGCAATTCGTACTGCGAAGAGCAAGTTGACGGCGAAATGCGCGACGTGCTCCGTATTCCAGCTGCGTTGGCTCCAGTGAAAATTGCTGTTATGCCGTTGGTTAAAAAAGACGGTTTGCCAGAAGTTGCGCAAAAAATTATGCGTCAGTTGGAAATTGAATGCAACTGTCAATACGAAGAAAAAGATTCTATCGGAAAACGCTACCGTCGTCAGGATTCAATTGGTACGCCATATTGCGTGACGGTTGACCACCAAACGTTGGAAGACAACACGGTTACCGTTCGCGAACGCGACACGATGAGTCAGGTTCGTATGTCGATAGACGAAGTTGTGGCAACACTTCCAGCAAAATGCTCGCTGAACAATTTGTTGCGGAAGTTGCAAGATTAAGAGATTTGAGATAATTCTTGGGTGGCTGAGCATGTCGAAGCCACAATGAGATTTCTCGCCTCGCTCGAAAAGACGCTCTTTTTGGGGGGGGAAATGAGAAGAAAGAAAAGGGAAAAAATGCTCTGCATTTTTCCCTTTTCTTTTCATTATCTCCAAAAAATCCCGTCATGCCGAACGAAGTGAGGCATCTCCATTACGCATTACGCATTGAGCATTACGCATTATCCATTGTGCATTGTACATTGTGAATTGTACATTATTCTAAATCGTTGCCTTTCTATATAAGAAGAAGCAAATTATAGCATATAGGAAGTTTGGCATCCAAACCGAAATCAGTGGATTGAAACCAAGATTGATTGTGAACGTGGTACTTACTTGGAACATAAGTATATAGGTGAAGCACAATGCTGTTCCCACCACAATATTGATGACTGTTCCTCCTCGTTTTTTCTTATTTGAGAGGCACACGCCCATAAGCGTGAGAATAAATGTGGAGAATGGCAGCGCCCACCGCTGGTATTTCTCAATCATCAGACGTTCAATGTTGTCGGTTCCCTGCAGTTTCTGGTTGTCAATGAATTTGTTCAGCTCCACAATGTTCATTTTTTCCACGTAGGTGTCGCGCATGCGCATATCGGCAGCTTCCAAATAGCACGCCGTGTCGAGGTTCGCACCCTTGTAATGTTTTTCAATCGGGCCTCTCAAATCACGGATAAAGTAATTATACACTATCCATTTATTGTTCACGGAGTCCCAACGGGCGTAGTCGCTGGTGAGCTTTGACACGAGCTTGCCATCTTCGTATTTTTCGATTGAAAAACGGAACGCATTGTCGGCATCTACATTGTAGCTTTCCATATACACAAACATTCCCGGACGGACTTGGCGGTGGATGTTTTTCTCCCAGTTCTGGAATTTGTTACGCACATATTTATCCTCGAAATCAAGACGGATTTTGTTGGCTTCGGGAATCACAAACAGTACTAATATCCACGAAATCACAGCAATGATGGTCGCTGTAATCATATATGGCACAAGGAATCTGTGGAAACTGATTCCGCCAGAGTGCATTGCAATAATCTCGCTGTTCGATGCCATTTTCGATGTGAAGAAAATTACCGAAATGAATACGAACATTGACGAAAACATATTCGCGTAATACGGAATGAAATTTACGTAATAGTCTAATATAATTGCTTTTAGCGGAGCTTTGTTCGAAATGAAGTCGTCGTATTTTTCCTGAATGTCGAAAATAATTGCGATTGCCATAATCAACACCATCGACAACAGGAATGTTCCAAGGAACTTTTTGATAATATACCAGTCTAACTTCTTAATCATATCCGTTGTGCAAGTTGAACGACCATTTTTTGTTTCCATTCGCAGAATGTGTCATCCACGATATGGTTTCTTGCTTGCGCGACCAAAGATAAATAAAATCCTAAATTATGTATGCTGGCAATTTGCGCGCCCAGCATTTCGTTGCATTTTATTAAATGGTGCAAATACGCCTTGGAGTACGTTGTGTCAACGAATGTGGCGCCATTTGCCTCAATTGGCGAAAAGTCATCTTCCCATTTTTTGTTTTTAATGTTGATGATTCCGTCCCACGTGAACAGCATTCCGTTGCGTCCGTTTCTGGTCGGCATCACGCAGTCGAACATATCCACGCCGCGCGAAATCGCTTCGAGAATGTTTACGGGGGTTCCCACGCCCATTAAATAGCGAGGTTTGTCTTTCGGCAGAATTTCGTTCACAACTTCAATCATTTCATACATCACCTCTTCGGGTTCGCCTACGGCAAGACCGCCAATAGCGTTGCCTTCGCGGTTGAGCGAGCTGATGTATTCCGCTGATTTGATTCGTAAATCTTTGTAGGTGCATCCTTGCACAATTGGGAAAAATGTTTGGCTGTAGCCATATAGCGGCTCGGTTTCGTCGAAATGTTTGATTCCTCTGGCAAGCCAGCGATGTGTTAAATCAAGAGATTTCTTTGCGTATTCGTAATTGGCGGTTCCTGGCGTGCATTCGTCAAGTGCCATTATTATATCCGCACCGATAATCCGTTGTGTATCAACTACATTTTCGGGCGTAAATAAATGCTTTGAACCATCAATGTGCGAACGGAAATGCGCACCTTCCTCGGTAAGTTTTCTGTTTTCGGAAAGCGAAAAGACTTGAAATCCGCCACTGTCGGTCAGAATCGGTTTGTCCCAGCCGTTGAATTTGTGCAATCCGCCAGCTTTGCGAAGAATGTCCAATCCAGGACGAAGGTACAGGTGATAGGTGTTGCCCAAAATTATCTGTGCCTTGACTTCGTCCTTCAATTCGTTGACGTGCACACCTTTAACCGAGCCAACGGTTCCCACAGGCATGAAAATCGGCGTTACAATCTCCCCGTGGTCGGTTGTGATTTTCCCCGCTCTCGCATTGCATTTGGAACAACTATGTTGTAAGTCGAATTGCACTCTGAAAATTTTTGCAAAGATAAATCTAAATTCCTAATTCCTAATTCCTAATTCCATTATCTTTGCACATAAATTTTTAGCAAATGGGAGAAAGAAAAGTTCGTGTGCGTTTTGCACCAAGTCCTACGGGACCGCTTCACATGGGAGGCGTTCGTACAGCATTATTCAATTATTTGTTCGCGAAGAAAAACGGCGGCGATTTCTTGTTGCGTATCGAAGACACCGACCAAACTCGCTTTGTGAAAAACGCCGAGGCATATATTGTTGAATCGTTGAAATGGTGCGGAATAAAAGTTGACGAAGGTATCGGCGTCACACCCGAAGGCCCCTACGGACCATACCGCCAAAGCGACCGCAAACCGCTGTACAAACAATATGCGTATCAACTGATTGAATCAGGCAATGCATATTTTGCATTCGACACTCCCGAAGAACTGGCTGCATTGCGCACGAAAGGCGAACAAGAGAAAAATCCGTTCGTGTATAACCACAAAACGCGTATGGAATTGTGTA
Organism: Bacteroidales bacterium UBA3754; assembly: GCA_002371705.1. Lineage (GTDB taxonomy): Bacteria > Bacteroidota > Bacteroidia > Bacteroidales > UBA1715 > UBA1715. The sequence continues at coordinate 43,477 of DFGI01000034.1, read as the reverse complement.
ACTCGCTGACGCTTTCAAAAGAAGAAGTTGAAAAACGTTTGAACTCGGGAGAACATTTTGTGATTCGTTTCAAAATGCCTGAAAATCAGAATGTTGATTTGTACGATGAAATCCGCAAGGAAGTGCATTTCAACACAGACGAACTTGACGACAAGGTATTGTATAAATCCGACGGAATGCCGACTTACCACTTGGCAAACGTGGTTGACGACTATTTGATGAAAATTACCCACGTGATTCGTGGCGAGGAATGGCTTTCGTCTATGCCGTTGCACGTGCTTCTGTATCGTGCGTTCGGTTGGGAAGACGTGATGCCGAAATTTGCCCATCTTCCGTTGATTTTGAAACCACAAGGGCAAGGAAAATTGAGCAAACGCGACGGCGACAAACTCGGATTCCCCGTATTCCCGCTGTTTTGGGTAGGCGACGACGGCGAAACGGCACAAGGTTACCGCGAAAACGGCTATTTACCTGAGGCATTTGTAAATATGCTTGCTTTGCTGGGCTGGAATCCGGGAACGGAACAAGAAATTTTTACGATGGACGAACTCATTCAGGCATTCTCGCTTGAACGTGTTGGAAAATCTGGCTCACGCTTCGACCCGGAAAAAACAAAATGGTTCAACCAGCAATGGCTGCACCGTACGCCGTCGGACAAATTAGCGGAAATGTTTATGCCTATTTTGAAAGAGAAAAATATCTCTGCGTCAATGGATTATGTGGTGAAAGTATGCGACCTGATTAAAGAACGTGCCGTGTTTGTACAAGATTTGTGGACAAACGGCTACTATTTCTTCGAAGCACCGCAATCGTACGAGCCAAAAGACGTGAAAAAACGTTGGAAAGACAATGCTGCTGAGAAAATTCAGGCGACATTGGAATTTTTGGAAAACGAAACGGACTACACGTCTAAAGTGTTGGAAGAAAAAACAATGGCTTTCATTGCAAAGAATGAATACAACGTAGGACAAATCTGCAACTGTCTACGATTGGCTGTGGTTGGTGCCTGTATGGGAGCCCACTTGTTCGACATTTTTGAAATGATTGGCAAGGAAGAAACGCTGAAACGTGTTCGTAAAGCACTGGAAACCATTTCGGTGGAGGAATAAAGTTTTTCTGGAAACGGAAATCTTCTTGAAAGAACAACACAAACAAATGTGGAGTGATTACGGTTCACTAATTTGAATGTTGTTGTTGTAATAAAACAAAAAAGGGAGTATTATATTCAAGGAATTTTCTATGTCTAAGGCAAATACACAGTAGAAGAAGGAAAATTTGTTTTTCAGTTTAAACTTGATTCTCAAAAGATTTTATATATTTACCCTCGCAGAAAAAAGTGATTATGCAAAAAACTCAATTGCATTCAACAGAACAAATGAGCAATGTAATTGCCAATTATTTCAAAACACAACCTGTTTTGAAAGCATGGTTATTTGGTTCTTTTGCTCGTGGAGAGGAAACGGCGAAGAGTGATGTTGATATACTCGTGGTTCTTGATAACTCACAACCAGTTGGGTTAAAGTTTTTTAGAATGTGGAGGGATTTGGAACGGCTTCTTAACCGCAAAGTAGATTTGGTAACCGATGGTTCGTTGCTCCCATTCGCTGTTGAAAGTGCAAATCGTGACAAAAAACTGATATATGAGAGATCCGCTTAAAGATAAGAATAGATTGGAACATATTGTATCTGCCATTGACTTGATTCTTGGACGTGTAGAAGGTATGAAATATGAAGATTTTGTGGCAGACAAGTTGCTGTTTGGCGGAATAGTTTATCACACAATGATAATTGGCGAAGCAGCCTATAAACTTAGTCAGGAATTTAGAGAAAGTCACGCCCAGACGGATTGGCAAAGTATTGCTGATATGCGTCATCACCTTGTTCATGGTTATTATCAAGTTGACCCTTCTATAGTGTGGTCTGTGGTTCAAAATGAACTTTCGCCGCTTCTGGAACAAGTAAAACAATATCTTGCAGAAACCAATTGGGAAGAATGGGAAAAACAAGAATCCCAAACAAAGAATTAACTACAAAATCACTCCTTTTATTCCTAAGAATAATTGAGCATTAAGCATTACGCATTGAGCATTTTATTTACACCGTCTGTTCCACGTTCCACACGAACGCTCTGATGCCGACGTCGGTGTTTCTTTTGTCAAGTTTTTTTACCAAAGTGAGGATTGGCTCCACTTTGTCGTCCTCAACAATTGAGATGACGGCGGAGTTCATTTCTGGCCATGTGTGGGTGCCTCGATGCGGGTCGCCGTCTTTGCTGCCGCGTCCTTGCACGTCTTCCCAAAATGTGAACCCACGGGCTCCGCAGGTGTCGAGTATATATTCCACACGTTCCGTGTTTGCTTGATTGAATGTTATGAATACTGCTTTCATAGTAATTGATAATTGATAGTTGACAATTGATAATTAAAAATACAATTGAGAACCAACAGAATTGTCAATTCTCAATTGTCAATTTTCAATTCTTATTTTCGTTTTCCTCCTCAAGTTCTATATTCATGAATACAAACGACTTACGAACTTCTTCCTCTTTCTCGCGTTCGCTGCCTTTCGACATTATTCCGTAAAGTACAGGCACCACAATTAAGGTTACGAACGTTGAAACCAGCAAACCGCCAATAACCACGTAACCCATTGTGTTCCACAACTCAGAACCTTCGCTTCGGCTCAATGCCATAGGCAACATACCAAGTGCGGTCGTCAAGGCGGTCATCATAACTGGACGAAGACGTGACTGACCAGAAAGGGCAATTGCTTCGGACAACTCGTAACCACGGTCACGCATCAAGTTGATGTAGTCAACGAGTACGATACCGTTCTTCACCACAATACCAATCAACAGGATGACGCCCAACATACCAACCATATCAAGGTTTTCGCCTGTTATGAGCAACGCTGCAATCACACCTGACAATGCGAACGGAATAGCCATCATAATGATGAACGGATGCTTGAACGATTCAAACTGCGAAGCCATCACAATGTAAACCAACAACATAATCAGTAATGCCAACAAACCCATATCGGCAAATGATTCCTGCTGGTCTTCGTAACTACCGCCCACATTGAATGTGACTCCTTGTGGAACATCCATCTTGTCGATTTCCTTCTGGATATTTTCTGCCAACACGCTCAATGGAGTGTTGTATGGCGTAACCGAAACGGTTACAACACGTTGACGGTTCTTTCTCATAATTTCTGGTGGACACCAGTATTCTTTTATTTCGGCAAGTTCGTTCAACTTGATTTGCTGTCCGGTTGCCGTCATAAACGTAAGGTTTTCGATGTCGGTAATACTGCTGCGGAAATCTTCCTTCAGTCTTACAACAATATTGTATTCCTCGCCATCTTCCTTGAAGAATCCTGCGGTCATACCATAAATACGGTAACGCACGTTTGCCGCAACGGTGGTTGAATTCAATCCGTGACGGGCAAGTTTTTCCTTGTCGAACACAATTTGCAGTTCGGCACGGTCTTCCTTACGGTCAATCTTAATGTCGCGGGCGCCTTCCACGTTGTTTTGCAATGCACGTTTCAAGTCGAGGGCGGCATTCATTGTGTGGTCGAAATCGTAACCGTATATTTCAACGCTGATGCTGTTTCCGCCCATTGCCAAACCGCCTGCGCCAACAATACAGTTGATGATTTCTGGGTATTTCTTGAATTCCTGACGCACCTGTTCTTCAATTTCGAAGATTGTTCTGTCGGTTTTTCTTTCGTATTTCTTCGTGGCTCTCACACGCATATTGATGGTGATATTGTCGGTGGAATTAAACAAGGCTCCTATACCAGCATCGTCGTTGGAACCCGCTGTGGTTGAAACCATTACGAAATCTTCTCCCAGCACTTCACGGATTGTTGCCTCGGCTTTACGGGCTGTTTCCAACGTTTCTTCAAGACGGGTACCGCGTTGCAGTTCTATTGTTACGTCAAAACGTCCTTCGTCTTGGTCTTTCATAAAGTCCATACCGATTTTGCCCATGAACAATGGAAGCATAGAAATTACGAAAATCATAACTGCCACGAAAACAGTTGTTTTCTTATGACGCAGGCAGGCACGCAAAACGCGGGCATACCATGCTTCCACTGCTTCGAAAACTCGTTCCACGAATCCCCAAATCGTATGTTTTTTCTTTTCTTGTTCCTGTTTTTCTGCCGCAACTTTTTCGGCAATGGTCATATATACCGTCTTGCCTTTCAAAATCTTCGACGACATCATTGGTGTCAATGAAATTGCGATTGTTGTTGAGGTACATACCACAATCGTCACAATCCAACCTAATTCCTTGAACAAGATTCCTGCGATACCGCTCAACATGGTAAGTGGAACGAATACCACCACAATCACCAACGTGGTCGCGATAACCGAAGTCCACACCTCGTTAGTTGCGTAAATCGACGCCTCGCGCGGACTTGCCCCTCGGTCGATGTGTTTTGAAATGTTTTCCAATACCACAATGGCATCGTCCACAACCATACCGATAGCCACCGAAAGCGATGCCAACGATATGATATTCAACGAACTATCGGCAGCAAGCAAATAGATGAACGCCGTCAACAACGAAATAGGTATGGTAATACCGATGATGAGCGTGGTTCGCCACGTTCCCAAGAAGAACCAAACCACCAAAACCACGAACAGCAAGGCGTACATAACCGATTCTTCCAATGAGTTGATGGCATTCTCAATTTCCTCGGAACCGTCGCGGATAAGGTGTACTTCTATATCGGGAGGCAATGTTTTTTTGATTTTCTCCATTTCCTTGCGCACTTGGCGACAGATTTCCACCGTGTTGGCACCTGTTTGTTTTGAAATGGTCAAGCGGGCTCCGTCAACGCCGTTGATTTTTTCGTCGAGCGTCACATCTTTTATCGTATCGCGGACAGTGGCAAGGTCGCGGACAAATACTTGTTTGCCGTCGGGCGTTGTCATCACCACAATATTGTTGATTTCGGAACTTTCCTTGTATTCGCTTTCCACACGAAGTTGGTATTGCTCTTTACCCATCTTCACCGTTCCCGACGCAAGGTTGAAGTTGTTGGTGCTGATTGCGTTACCAACTGCTTCCACATTCAAATTGTATGCTTCGAGTTGTTTCGGGTCGAGGTCAACGTAAATGTAACGTTCGGGAGCACCCGACACGTTCAGGTTTCCAATACCGTCAATACGGTTCAGCACGTTGGTCACATTTTCCTCCAAAATCTTGTCGAGTCCCGAATAGCTTTCTTTTGCGGTGAAACCGTAAATAATGACAGGCATCGCGCTTGTGTTCAATTTCAAGATTGTAGGACGGCTCACTCCGTCGGGCAGGTTGTCATATACCAAGTCAACGTACGAGCGGATGTCGTTCAATGCTTCGTCGATGTTGGAACCCCACTCAAATTCCATCGTTACTATCGAAATATTGTCCTTCGAGGTTGAGTAAAGGTCTTTCAATCCGTCAACCGAGTTGAGGGCGTTTTCTATGATTTTGGTAATGTTTGTCTCAATTTCGCTTGCGTTAGCTCCTGGATAAGAAGTCATTACCGTAACATACGGCGGATCCATTTCAGGAAGCTGGTCGATAGGCAATTTCTTGTATGAGAAAATACCCAAAATCACCACTGCCACGAAAATGAGCGCCGTGGTGATAGGTTTGTTTATGGCGGTCTTGTAAATCATCGTCTTTCCTTTTTTAACTATTCTGCGATTTCAATTGGTGAGCCGTCAACCAAGCGGGCTTGTCCCGTGGTGATGAGCTGCATACCTTTTTTCAGTTCGTTTGATTCAAGTTCCACTTGGTCGTCGAAACGTTGACCAAGAGTTACTGTAATACGTTTAGCCACGCCGTTGTCGTTCACAAATACGTAACGTTCGTTCGAGCCCTGCAATTTCATCACGGCGTTGTAAGGAACCACGATTGCGTTGATTTGTCCCAGTGCCAACGACGTGTGGGCATACATTCCCGGACGAAGTTCCTCGTTTGCGTTTGGAATCTTCAGTTTCAATTTAAACGTGTGAGTCGTTGCGTCGAGCGTAGGGTAGATGACTTCAACCACGCCCTCGAACTTTCTGTCGGGATAAATTTCGCACACCACGTCAACTTTCATTCCTTCCTTTATAATTGGGAAATACGTTTCAGGCACGTTGATGAACGCCTTCAATGTCTTGATTTGCGTAAGCACCAAAATCGGCATTCCCGAGTAAAGTTCGCCATTTTCAAAGTTACGGGCAGAAATCACACCGTCGAAATCGGCTTTCACAAATGTGTTTTTCGTAAGAAAATCAAGACTTTGCTTAGCTTGGTCGAAGCCCAGTTTTGTTTGGTCGTAAACTTGTTGCGTTACGTTGCCGCTTTCTTTCAATGCCTCGACACGTTTCATTTCCGTCGTCAAATTCGCAACGCTCAATTTTGCGTTGATATATTGCTGTTGGTCCATTGTCACCAGACTTTGACCACGACGAACCTTGTCGCCGACTTCCACGTGGATTTTTTCAATGTGACCAGTCACCGAAGGTGCTATGTTCATCGTTTCGTAACCTTCGAGCGTTGTGGTCAGGTCGAGATTTTTTGCAATTGTTTGTTCTTGCAACGTAATAACTTTTACTACTTCTTTTTGTACAACCGAATCATTTTCAGCGCTTTGTGCCGTTTCCCCTTTTTGACCGCAACCAACCATTGCTAAAGCTGCGAATGCGAGTGTCGTGTTTCTTACAATCTTTTTCATATCTATAAAATCACTTTGTATCATTATTTATTAAGTAAATCTTCCAATTCAACTTTTGCGTTGATTAACTGCAACATAGCGTTGATGTAGCTACTTTGTGCCGACACCAAGTTGGTGCTTGCGTTGGTAACTTCGAGACTCGAAGCCGCACCGTGCTCGAATTTTATCGCCATATTTTCAAACACACGTTTCGTCACGTCAAGATTGCTTAGTTGCGTCTCGTACGTTTCGTAAGCCGACGTCAGGTTGTAGCGAAGTTGCTTGTCTTGAATGAGCAATCCGTCTTTGGTCGTTTCAAACGAATTTTGTGTCTTGTTGTACGAAATTTTCGCCTCTTTCACGTTGCTCATCCGTTGCCAGCTTTTCCATAGAGGAATGCTCACCGAAACGCCAACCACGTTTGGCGGTGTCATATCCATAGTTTTTTCGTCGCTGAAATAGTGCTTGTTGCTATATTGATAGAATGCGCTCACCGTCGGCAGGAACGAAACTTCTTCGGCAAGAACTTGTTTTTTCGATAGTTCAAGATTTTTGTTCAGCAACTGGTAGTTGTAGTTGCTGTCTATTTCAAACTGTGTATTGAGCAGTTCCATTGCCGAATCAACGTTCAGCAAATTCTCGATTTTTTCGGTCAATACTAATTTTGTCGTAACGTCGCATCCCAACTGAAGAATAAGCGAGTTGTAGAGCATTTCCAACGAACGTTTTGTTGAATTTATGCTCGTTTGCATTGTAGCAACTTGCACCAAAAGTTGGTCTGCGGTAGTTTGTTCCGCAACACCTATCTTCACTGAATTTTCAGTCATTTCGTGCAGTTTCTTCAAGTTTTCAAGATTTTGGTCAAGCAAGTCAACCGTTGATTCCATCGCGAGAATCGACATATAAATTGTTGTTACGCTTGATTGTATGTCGCGTTCGCTTTTCTTGAGCGAAATGTCCGACATATCAATGGCGATTTTCTGCATCTGCATACCAACAATCTGTGCACCCGTGAGCGCCACCGAAGCCGTCAAACCAAGCGTTCCGTACGGAGGCATGGCGATTTTCATTCCCATCATTTCCATTTCGTAGCCCAACATGTTGTTGTAGTCATACGATGCGGAAACTTGTGGAAGCATTGTCGATATTGTTTGCCAGCGGTTTGCTTCGGCAATTCGTACGTCAAGCGAGGCATTTTGGAGCGTACGGTTGTGCGACACAGCATAATCTTTCGCCTCGTTGAGCGAAAGGCTGAGTTGCTCGTCCTGCGCGAATGCCGACGACACCATGGCTACAAATGCAATTACAATTAGAGCATTCTTTTTCATTACTACTGTTATTTTTCGTGTGCAAAGGTAAATACTTCGACAATATTTCAAACAGATTATGGATAAACTGCACTTAAATGTAGATTTTTTTGATTGAAATACATTTAATTGTATTGTAAGAAGTCGTTTTATTTCTCTAAACGACAACATTTGTCAGTACGACACTCCGACTTAGCTGGTTGGTGTTAAAAAAATCAACATAGTGCAGTGATAAAAGAAATAGCATTGCCCTGCGTTGGAATTGTGGGGGAATGGTAGTTGCATTCTTTTCGCGGAATGACGTGATTAGTTATTTTATAATATGTCGCAGCTGTCCGTCAACAATCTGCAAATTCAGAGGACCGTAACGGAACGTACCGTTTGCACCCGAAGATTTCTTGCGCGATGCCACAATTACATCCGAATATGAATATTCGCCGTGCAAGAGTCAAGAAATAATTGATTTTTTTAGGCAATCGTGTTATATTTTATAAGATTATGGCTGCGGAGAATAAGACGAAGGGAGCTCAGAATACCGTTTTTAATAAATGCACAATAGGTGTGGACTATAAATATGTATAGTTTTTTCCGATTTTCTTTCCAATAATTTTGGTGGCAAACGTGAATTTTGTACTTTTGAACCTCATTTGTAGGAATACAAATGTGTAACTTTTTATTGCGTAGAATTGTCTTATGACTGATAGAAACTAAAAGACATGAAAAATAAAATATTTGCTGTTCTCAGCTCGGTGTTAATGGTTTTGTGCGCTAACGCACAGAACGAAGTAACAGTTCATATTAATTCTGGAAATCCTCGATTCCCGTTCCCTCAGTTTTTAGCGTATGAGTATGGTGATTCCCATTACTTGGACAACCTCGGAACGAAAAACCCTGAAGGTGTTGTGCATGCGGAAATGGAACAAGATATCCGTGATGCGTATCAAATTTTTGCAAACGAATGGACATACACGGGCACACAATTAAATGGTGTAAAATATATTCGGGGTAACTTGGGCTGTCCGTACGATTGTCGTGAAGGTGACGGTTATTCTCTTTTGGCCGCTGCAATTATGGGTGACAAAACTTCGTTCGACGGATTGTGGATGCGTGTCCACGATGTTGCCAGAGTTAAGCAAAGACGATACATAGATGGAGTTGTTCTTGAAGCAAATTATGCATACGGTGATTACGCGTTGAAAGATAATGCCAATTCCGCTACTGATGGTGACGTTGATATTGCACTTGCTCTGTATATTGCTTGGATGCAGTGGGGTGATTATATGGGTGTTAATGATGTTTTGGGAAATCCAATTTCCTATAAGAAAGAAATGATTGACGTAATTCGTGGTTTAGTTGCGATGAGTACTCGTTTCCCAACCGAAAATCCTCAGCGTAGTAATACTGGTGAGATTGGTTTTGATGGTTATATGAAAAATGGTGATACGTGGAATGAAATTACAGGTTGGGCCAGTCAAGCAGCGAATTATTTTGTAGAAAATGGTATTTCAAAATATCCTGAATTTGGTGGATCTCAGGAACAGCATACTGACTATAGTGCTCCTGCATATTTCCGTGAATTTCACGATTTGTTGCAATCTTTGTTGTCAGAGGGTGAGACGAATGAATGGGAAATAGAACAATATCGTCGAGCTGAAGCGTCGTCAGATTGGATGGTAGGGAATTGGACGGGGCAAAATCCCAAAAATATTTTTATGGGAGAAACAGCAACGGTTAGTAATGCAAATGTTGTTACTTTGGCTGCAGGAAACCAAGGCGGACGTTTTCGCTCTGCGTGGCGTACAGCATTGAATTATACTTGGCATGGTACTCCTACTTATACATGGAATCCAACAACACACAAAGTAGAAAATGGTTCTAATGATTATGAGTTAAAAGCCAGCAAGCAATTGTCTGGTTATATGAATAGCCCACAGGACTGGGGTAATATAGGCTGTACTGAATATGGAGGTGGTCCATCGGTTTCCTATAAGGGACCTTCAACATTAAACTGGGAAGTTATGCCCAATGGAATCTCTCCTGTTTCTACATTTACATTAAACTGGGTTCCAGGAACAGGTATGCCATCCGCCATAAATGCTCAAGATTTAGATCTTGCTGGTTTACTATATCGTCAATGTAATATTGAATGGGATGTTAAAACTGGTGGAGATGGATATTTAACGAGTGTGCCTGTTTATTTCCATGGTTGGTTCCGATTGTTAGGTATGTTGATTGCAACAGGTAATCATCTGGCTCCAAGTAAAATGGTTGCTCAACCAAATATGAAAATATATCGAGTAGTTGAAGATAGTGTTTCGTGTGCTTATACAGGCGATCAGATAACGTATCATCTCGATTATAGAAACTATGGCTCTGTCGATGCACAAAATGTGACAATTGTAGAACACGTTCCCGACGATTTTATCTTTGTGAGTGCCGATCGTGGTGGTGTTTACGATGCTGCTACACATACTGTTACATGGAATATTGGAATGGTTCCTGGATTCAAAACAGGTGCATTGGATGTTACTAAAGGACGCGTTTCTTACGAAGCAAAAATAGGTCCCAATGCATCAGGGAGATATTGTACAACAGCCAGTATATCTTGTTCAAATGGTTTAGGCTGGACATCAAATGAATATCCCAATGCGGTTACTCCAACGATGCAACGTAACTGTGTTGATGTAATTAAGCGTTCTCTTTTAATAGAGAAAATAGCGAATCGAGAACAAGTAAATCCAGAAAACAATGTGGTTTATACGATAAATTTTGAAAACTCATCAGAAGCAGGTTGGCTTGATGGCGGTCGCCCACGCGTAGGTATTGCGGTTTCAAATGCAATATCATCAAATCAATTAAAATTACGGTTTAGGTTGTATAATGATGCAATAGAACCATATATAAACTATGGAAATTATCGTATTTCATATTATTTGTTTGATGCGTCATATAAATGTTTAAATGGTGATGCCGGTTGTGCAAATGGTTGGACGTGGGCTTCAGATTGTTATGAAGGACGTAGAACTAGTTCAGATAATATCACTCTTTCTCGTGAAGATGTGGTAGAAGGTAGTGACGAATATGGCCGTTGGAATCAGAGGTTGATGTTGAAGTTTGCTCCACTTCTTGTTACAAGTACAGGACATATCAGTAATTACTATGGAATGGGGTCTCGTGTTCATCGTGGTGGTGCTGAACCTTTGCGTGTATTTGGACGTTTGACACCAAATTATAAAGATTTTGATGCCACCGATGATTGGTCATATAATGCGAATATTACTGATGCTGATGATGGTCTATATTTTCCTGTGTCGCCAAGTTGGCAAGAAATAGACCCTACAACAGGTGCTTCTGTAAGGAAAGACTTGAATGAATATATTCCATCAATCTGTGAAACACCTCGATATACAGTTCCTAATATTTTAGTCGAAGAATTTGATGGTTATACGTGGCGACGTATTTTGGGAACAGGTCCTATGGCTGGTCGTGATGCCGAAAATGTTGTGATTGTCGATACTTTACCCAAGGGCTTAACTTTTGTCGCTTTTCAAGGAAATTGTCCGTTATCAAGTAGTGGTGCAACGTGGCGTACCTATAAACTTGCTGATGGAAGAGATGTTGTGGAATGGAAAATCCCAATGTTGAGAATTAAACAAAAGGGGAGTATTGTATATTCCGCAACAGCAAATTTCCCATCTGGTGCAAGATGTCAGTCTGACGATGAAGATATTGATAACCTTGCGTGGATATATGCGGATTTAAACTCTCCAATAGCAGATACCGCTACCGTCACAGTAACGTGTGCAAAAGTTCCAGAACCTATAGTGCCAACTACTCTTAGTAAAACATCTTCGGAAGAAACTGTTGCTGTTAATGATGAAGTAACATTTACCTTGAAATATGAACAAACACACGGAGCGATATTTAATGAGGCGGAAAAAGATGCCTCTTATTGGACTCAGACGGCGAAAGGGACTATTTCTGGAGGAAAAGCAACTTTGGCTCAACCAAATAATGGCGAAGAGTCAAAACTTACGTGTAAAGCGTCAAAGTCAAAAAATATGTTTGCTCAATTTGACGCTAGTCTTACACAATATGCAGATGTCTTCTTTTTTGTACGTGATAAAATCACATTGAAACTCAATCCGCAGTGGGATGGTATAAATGTGGATTGTATTGATAATGGAACATCTTTGGGTACATTTTCAATAGCATACGACAAGTCCAAGCCATATCATTTTGCTCTTGATATAACAGACAATATTCTTCGATTGTGGTTTAGTAATGCTAGTGTCGATACTTCCGTTTCTGCCCAAGTAACAGCAGAAGTAAGAACTCTAACGCCAGGTTGCTTCGGCTTTTATCAAACTGCTTCTGGTAACAACTCGTTTTCAAACATCCATGTCCATACTGATTACGCCTATAATTTGAAGATTGTTGATGATTTTCCTTCAGAACTTGAATTTGTGAGTGCAACTGATGGGGGAACATATACAAATGGCAAGGTCGTTTGGACAAAAGAACAAGGTATGGATAATCCAATTCCGTTTGGAACAAAATATACTGTTAGTGTTACAGCAAAGGTTAAAGAATGTTCTGAAAAATTAATCAATGAAGGTCACGTAGAGTTACTTGGTCACGCTGACGATGAAATTCGTGCTCAAGCAATTGTGGAATGTGGCAATAATATGCCAGATCCTCCAATTGTGGAAGATGTTTCCTACTGTCAAGGCGATGATGCAGATGAATTGACAGCTATTGGTGAAAATTTGCAATGGTATGCGTCAAATAAGACAACGAAATTACCTGGCGCGCCAACACCTTCAACGGCTGATGCGGTAACAACCACGTACTATGTGACACAAACGGTTGACGGCGTGGAAAGTTCCAAAGCTCCGCTGGCGGTTGTTGTGCATCCAAAGCCAAGCAAACCGACTATTGCCGCCAACAGCCCTGTGTGCGCTGGCGAGGAACTTACTATTTCCACCTTGTCAATGCAGAACGCGACATATAAATGGACGGGCCCGAATGGATTCTCATCAACGAACGTGGGCAACACAATTTCGTCGGCTTCGGTTTCCGATGCTGGTGAATATTCGGTTGTGGTTACGTCGGAATTCAACTGTGTGAGCGACGAAGCCACGAAGGAAGTTGTGGTTAATCCTGTTCCTGATAAACCTGAAGCAAAAACATCTATATTATATTGTAAAGGTCAAACGGCTGAAGTGCTTACCGCCGATGGCGACAATTTGCAGTGGTATTCTTCGGCAACGGCAACAACCGCGTTGAGCGAAGCTCCAACACCAACAACAAATGTTGTGAAGGATGTGAATTATTATGTTTCGCAAACAGTTGACGGTTGCGAGAGCGAGCGTTTGGAAATTTTAGTTTCAACGGTTGACAAACCTGATGCTCCGCAAATTACCACAAATTCACCGGTTTGTGCTGGTGAATCGTTGGAATTGGGAACCTCTGTCGATGGTACGTATGAATGGACTGGTCCAAACAACTTTACATCCGACAAACAAAATTTGTCTATTGACGATGTAACGGTTGATGCGGCTGGTACATATAGTTTGGTGGTTACTGTGGGAACGTGCCGAAGCGATGAGGCGACAAAAGTGATAGAGGTGAATCCAATACCGGCAACGCCGTCGCCAACCAACAATGGACCGAAGTGCGAAGGTGAAATTGCGACGGTGTCAACTGCAAATGTTTCTCGGGCAGCTTACACATGGACTTCGCCAAGCGGCACGATATACAACGACCAAAGTGTGACTGTGACCGAAGCTGGTGAATATAGCGTGGTGGTTACTGTTGCTGGTTGCGAAAGCGCGGCTGGCACAACAGAACTTGTGATTTATGCTAAACCGGAGCCTCCAGTGGTTGAGGATGTGCAATATTGTCAAGGGGAAACAGCAAAACGTTTGACCGCCGAAGGAACATTCTTGGGCTGGTATGAAAATGCCACTGGCGGATTTGGCGTGTCTTCCGCTCCAATACCAAGCACGGCAACAACGGGAACAAACACATATTATGTTACCCAAAAAGTCAACAATTGCGAAAGTGATAGGGCGGAAATAAAGGTTCAAACTCTCGAACCGCCAACAAAACCTGTGATTACAGTCAACTCACCAGTGTGTGCAGGCGATGCCATTTCGTTTGAAACAGAATCGCAGGGAACCTATACGTGGAGTGGTCCAAATGCGTTCAATTCGACAGAACAAAATCCAGAAATAGCGAATGCAGTTGCTGGTTCGGCAGGCGAATATTCATTGGTGGTGAAAGTCGGAAATTGTACGAGTGAGGCTGGTACGGCAACGGTTGTTGTCAATCCTATTCCGTCAATTACTTTCGACCCTGTTGCCAATCAGTGTGTTGACGGTGCTGAGGTTACTTTGCATGCGACCGCAATGCCGTCGGGTGGAATAGGTGAGTTCAGCGGAACAGGCGTTTCGGGAACGTCGTTCTCTCCATCTCAGGCAGGTGTGGGAACGCACACGATAACATATACATATACTGTAAACAATTGTACTGCTACAGAAACCATTGATATTGTGGTTCAAGATAAACCAGAAGTTTCGTTCGCATTGCCAACAACGGCTTGTGCTTCAAGTGATGTGATTGCATTGGTTGGAAATCAAACGGGCGGAACGTTTACCGCTGTTCCAAATATTGATTTGAGCGCAGGCTTCATTCCTGCAAATGCAACGGTAAAACAGGAATATACCATTACTTATGAATATTCCGATGGCGTTTGCTCAAATTCCACATCGAACAAAATTACTGTTTACGATCCACAAAAACCTGTGGGTGTCGATGCTGCTGAAGTATATACTAAAGTTTCTTCAGGTACAGTCCCTGAGTTGAGCGCGACTGGCGTTAATATGATTTGGTATAGCGACGAAGCGTTGACAACCCAAGTTCAAACCGGGGATTCATATACACCAAGCGAAACAGTTGTACTTGATGGAGACCAAGGAAGAATCGGTACCTATACCTATTATGTGGTAAGTACCGAAGAAGGTTGTACATCTGAAGCGACTGCGGTTCATCTCGAGATATTGAGCTGTATGGTGAAAACGCCAAAAATTAATTCTGCTTCAGTATCAGTTTGTGAAGGTGAAACCGACCCTGACAAACGTATTATTAACGTCGTTACCGATGCGTATGGAATGGTGGTACGCTGGTATAATACTGCCAGAGAACTAAAACAAGAGTCGTCGGTAGTATGGACATTCGACCCAGAATTGTCGGAAGTTGGATCAAACGTGTTCTTTGTGACTGCATTCGACGAAGACCAAAATTGTGAAAGTCCGTTTGTAAGCGTAATCTATGCTATTCGCAAATTACCTACGGTAAGTTTCAATTTGCCAGAAGAAGTTTGCGAAGGTTCGGAGGTAATTGATTTTGCTCCATTAAAATCACAAGAATCGGGCGTGGTTATGTCGCTTTGGGGCGACCAAGGTCCAGAAACATCGTTCTCTCCAGACAGGAAAGGCACTTATAATTTTGAATATTCCTACACCGATGCTCGTGGATGTACTAATAGCATCGAAAAACAAATTGTTGTCCATCCATTGCCTGACGTGCGAGTTAACCCAATACCTGATGCATGTGAATACGACGATCCTATTGATTTGAGTTTTTATGCAGAACCAATAGCTGGAACATTCGCTGGTTCGGGCGTTACACAAAATATCTTGTTCAATCCTGCCGCAGTTACGGCAGGAACAACGGCAACGCTGACGTACACTTACGTTGACGGAAAGAATTGTTCAAAAACACAGGATTTTTCTATTAATGTAGTTGCCCGTCCACGAGTAACATTCTCCGATGTCCCATCGTTGTGCGTTGGGGGCGAGAAACACGATTTGTTACAATACGTAACACCGACTACAGGTACATTCTCAGGCGAGTATGTTGATGGAACAGATTTCAATCCAACAACAAATGGTAGTCACAAGGTTTCCTACACTGTGGAATCCAATGGATGTAGCACTACGGTAGAAAAGACTATTGTGGTGAACGAACTTCCAGTGTTGACATTGGAAACAAATGATGTCGCTTGTGTCAATACGGGAAATGTTACTCCGCAATTGTTCCCTGCTGGTGGTACATTCAAAATTGATGATGAAGTTGCTACGGCAATCAATACGGAAACGTTGGCGATAGGAAATCATACATTATTATATGAATACAAAGACCCATCAACGAAGTGTGAAAATTCTCTATCAAAGCCATTGGAAATCCGTAAAATAGAATCTCCAGTTGTTGCAGATAAAACGGTTGTGATTGGTTCTGCGGATTTAACAATTACAGCTACTGGCAATGGTGGTACGTTAGAATGGACTGATAAACAAAATGGTTCGAAAACAACGGCTCCTTCTATTTCGAACCCAACTTCGGATTATGCTGGTGAATGGGAATATTGCGTGACGGAAAGCGACGGAACGTGTACGAGCGAGCCGGCTTGTATGAAGTTTACGGTTATTTGGTGTCCAGCCCAAGCTCCTCATGTTACAGTATCAGGCGCATACGTAAATGAACGTTGGGCGGATGTGCTTTATACAGAAATTTGTGCTTCCGACGAAGTGCCTATATTCCATGTAACAGGTATTGAGGATGGTGCTACAATCAATTGGTACGATGGTAGCACTGGTAATTATGTAAGTGTGGATTCTCCTGAAGCATATCAAAATAATGCTATTAAGGGTAAGCCAGGCGAATATTCTATGTCGGTATCGCAAACAACAACGGGCGAGAACGGTTGTACAAGTATTCCGACAAGTGTTATTGTGAATATTCACGAAAATCCACAAATTTCAATTAATAATGACCAACTTCATTTCTGTGATTATGATGACAGAGTGAAAATTGAAGTTTCTTCGGGCGTATATGAGGGTGAATTTACATTTAGCGGCGAAGCAGTTGTGGATGGTTATTTCTATCCATCGTTGGCGGAAACTATTGGATCGGCAATCCCAATCACAGTTGAGTTTACTGATAATTCAGAAATAGGTTGCTCAACAAGTGAGTCTTCTCGATTCTATGTTCATCACGTTGAGCCACTTACTGTTCAATCTCCAATTACACAGTTGGAAAGTGATTACGAAACAGTGTTGTCGGTAACGCCTGACGGCAATAACAAGGCTGTGTGGTATGATGACTGTGGCGATGGCAAGAGCCAATTGTTTGTGGGAAGCACTTATCAGACTGGTTTGGTTGGTATGAACAGTGAAAATTATGGAGTGACGCAACGCGACCGATATGGTTGCGAAAGCGAATGTGCTATAATTCAAGTTGACCGTATTAAATGCCCAACTCCTGCGCCAACAGTATATGTTGACCAAGACCAAATCTGTGCTACCGACGAAATTCCTACATTTACCGCAAGTGGTTTGGACGATGTGGAATTTACGTGGTATGAAAATGGCGAAATTGTTGGGTTTGATAAAACATTCACTCCGTCGTCGTTGAAAGGTAAAGCTGGCGAATATACATGGATGGTTACGCAAACAACTACTGGCGCGAATGGTTGCGAGGGCGTTGGCGCTCCTGCTGCATTGAAAATTCATCAATCGCCGGAAATTGTTGTCACTATTTCCGATGTGATTTGTATGAACGAAGGCGTTGTTGTTCCTCAAGCGAATTTGACGGGAACGCAATTCGCATTCGATGGCGCTAAAGTTTCGGTTATCGATCCTACACTTTATACTCCAGGGACATACAAATTGGCGTACGCATACTATGACCCTGTTACTGGCTGTCCTGCTGTGGAATCGCAATACGATTGCTACACCGACGATTGTATGTATAAGATGATTGAAATCCGCGAAATTCCAAAGGTTGTGGTTAACAATACCACAAGTTTGATTATAGCCGAATCGTTCCCAATTTCTATCGCTTCGGGTCATGGCGGCGATTACACGTGGACTGATGCTGACGGAAATGTTGTGGGCGAGGGTGCTACAATGCAACACCCATACGAAGTTGCGGTTGGCTCTTGGAAATACTGCGTAACGGAATCTGATGAGGTTTGTACAAGCGACCCAGCTTGTATGACATTTACCATCATCGATTGCCCTGTTCCTGCTCCAAAAATCGTGGAAACCAACATTATTGGGTGTACTAACGAACCAATGAAGGCAATGGAAGCTGAAGACCAAGGCTATATGGTACGGTGGTACAAGGAGGACGATGCAAACACAGTTCAAATGACAGGTTTGTCTTATACTCCTGATGATTTAACAAGCGCAGGTGTGTATAAATATTATGTGACTCAAGCCGACGAAACTTGTGAAGGCTTGCCAACAATGGTTACCTATGAATTGAAAACCACGGAACTTCCAATTGTTGATGGTTTGGCAACATTATGCGAAAACGACGAATTGGATTTGGTAGCCGACGATGTTGTTTCATGGTATTCCGAAGATCCGAAAACTTCGTCGCCTGTTGAGGAATCCGATGTGTTTACAATTTCATATCCAGAAGCTGGCGAATATACCGTTTATGCAATACGCACCGACGAATATTGTAGCAGCGACCCGTTGGCTTTGTCGGTGACGGTGAACAAGATTCCTGCACAGCCTGTAGTGACTACAAATAATGTGTGCGAAGGAAGCAAAGTGGTATTCAATGCTGTTGGTACTGATATTATTTGGTATCAATCGGGATATGAAGTTGAGGCTGGTGAAACCTACGAGGTCGAAAATGTTCACGCTGGTGAAATCGCTGTTCAGGCTACGCAAACCATCGATGGTTGTACAAGCCCGTTGACTGATGATAATGAGGTAGTGGCTGTGGTATATCCAATTCCAGAACGGCCAACCGCTGTGAACCGTACAATCTGCGAGGATGCGAATATTCAATCCGTTCAAGTTCAGGCATACGCCGAAACAGTTACGTGGTATTCCGATGAGGAATTGACAACTGTTATTGAAACAGGAACAACGTATATGCCAAAAACTAAGGAAACGCAAACCTACTACGTTGTGCAGACCGAAAATTCTTGCTCGAGCGAACCTGTTGCGGTTACATTCACGGTTCAGCCAAATCCTGAACCAGTACGTTTCAAACAAACAACCGATATTGTTTCCTGCGAAGGTTCTCAAGTCGTAATTATGACAGAAACATCAAATACGGTGTATTGGTACGATAGCCAGGATGGTTTCCCAATCTACACAGGTAGATTCTTCACTATTGATAATACTGAACAAGGCTCTTATGTTTATTATGCACAGCAGAAAGATAAATATGGCTGTAAGAGTGGCTTGTCTGCAAAGAAGGTGATAGTTAAATCTGCGCCAACAGTGGCAAAAATTGTGCAGGAAGATACTATATGTATATATGAAAACCAAGGAATGTTGATTGCTGAACGCAATAATGATGACGAGGCGATTTCGTGGATTTCGCCTAAGGGAGAAACACTTGACATTGGTGATACACTTGTTGTTGACGACACTATGATTGATGATGCTGGTGTATATTTATTCAGAGCTCGTACAACAAATACTACTTGTTCGTATGAAACCAGAAAGGAAATTCCTCTGAAATTTGTCGTGCTCCCACAACCAGAAGCGCCTAAGTTGACCACAGAAAGTTTCTGCTACACGGGCGAACCTGTGAAACTTGTTGCCGAAGGCGAAAATATACTGTGGTACACTCCTGAAGGAAATATGATTGCTGGTTGTCCGTACAAGAAAGAATGTAATACATATTATATTGAAGCGGGAACTTACGATGTGTATATGACGCAAAATGTGAATGGCTGCGTGAGCGACACTGTCGCTAACCAATTCTTGATTAGTGCGTTGCCGTCGCCTTACATTGTCGGTAAATCACAATTGTGCGCAAATTCCAACGAAGTGTATGTGGTAACAAAAACAAATGAATCGAACTTCATTGATTGGACATTGACAGGCAACAGAGTTTCGTATGATATGTCGAACTACAGCACTGGCTTTGTTCGTTCAATTGACTGGATTGACCCAGGTGTTGATACAATCTTCGTAATTGAGAAAAATAAATATGGCTGTATGGGAAAAACCGAGATGGTTGTTGAGGTGGTTCCAGTCCCCGATGCTCAATTTATTACTGAATTACTTGGACAAGAAGGAGTTGTGACGTTTACTAACACTTCGGAACCGCAAATTCTCGATGAAGGTGATTTCTCAAAAGAATATCATGTCGATTACTACTGGGATTTCGGACGTTTTGCTGATTCGTCGAATATCTTGGAAAATAAGAAAGTGTTCGACCGTGAATATCCGTATGGCGACCACACCGTGGAACTTACCGCTATAAATGAATTTGGTTGTACGGCAAAATATACGGAGGGATTCTTTGTAAATGTTGAACATCGTTTGTTCATTCCATCGGCGTTCGCTCCAATGAGTCCAGGTAACGAAGTTCGTATTTTCAAACCGAAAGGTGTGAACTGTAAGACATTTGAAATTTGGATTTATGACGCATGGAACAATTTGGTTTACTACTCTTCGGGTGTTGACGAACGTGGCGCACCAATCGCGTCGTGGGACGGTATGGTGAACGGAAAAATGAAGGAAGCTGGTACGTATCGCTATAAAATACTCGTAACATTCGAAGACCACGAGGAAGAAACGATGAGAGTCACGCAGAATGCTAAACCAATTTACGGAAACGTGATGTTGATGCGATAACCCAAAAAAGAGGAAGCGGATGTTTCCTCTTTTTTTCTGTAAAAAATGCAAGTGTATGGAACAGAATAAGATATTGGAACGTTTACTTGACGAGGCCAAACCTTTTATACAGGAACAGGAACGTGATTTGCCTAAAATTCGTCAGGCGTTTGATATGTGTGAATCGTATGTGTCAAGCGAACAAGTTGAACAATTGCTGAATCAGGCGGAAATCGCCATTACAATGATAGGACTTGGCGCGAAGGCGTTGATGGCAATTTTCTTGAAACCATGTCTTGACAATAAAGTCATTGATGAAAAAACAATTTCCCGTGAGTTTGGCGACAAAGTGTTGGGCATCGTCCGTGGATTGCAGACGGTGGCGAAAATCAACACATCGCGCTCGCGGATGCAGTCGGAAAATTTCATAAAATTGATATTGAGCCAGGCCGATGATGTCCGTGTGGTTCTTATCTTGTTGAGTTCCAAATTAAACCAACTTCGAAATATATCTTCATTGCCTGAACAAGAGCAACTGACATTGTGCGAGGAATTGGATTCGTTGTACGCTCCTTTAGCGCATAGATTGGGATTGTACCAAATAAAAACAGAGATGGAGGAGATGTCGATGAAATATCTACACAACGACATTTATAAAACCATCGCGCGCCAACTTGCCGAGAAAAAAGCAAGCCGCGACGAATATATCCGCCGTTTCATAGAGCCACTCAAAGCGTTGCTCGAGTCGAAGGGGATTCCTCCGTTCGAAATTAAAGGTCGTCCGAAATCAATTCACTCCATTTGGAACAAGTTGCAGAAAGGAAAAGTCACGTTCGACCATATTTATGATTTGTTCGCAATCAGAATTATTATTGATTCAGAACCGCAAAACGAAAAGCGCGATTGTTGGAATGTGTATTCAATCATTTCTGATTTATACCGACCGAATCCGAATCGGCTCCGCGACTGGATTTCGTCGCCAAAATCAAGCGGATATGAATCGTTGCACACCACTGTTCTCGGACCTGAAAACCGCTGGGTTGAGGTGCAAATCCGTACTCGGCGAATGGACGAAGTTGCCGAAAAAGGACAGGCGGCGCATTGGATTTACAAAGATGGCGATACGGCTGCTGGCTCGGTACATTGGCTTTCGAAAATCCGTGACATTCTTGAAAATCCTACCGACGATAGCCTGGAAAACGACAGCAATTCACGCATGGAACTCTATTCCGACGAAGTCTTTATTTTCACGCCACAAGGCGATTTGCGGAAACTGCCGGCACATGCAACGGTACTCGATTTCGCCTATGAAATCCATTCCAACATTGGAAATACATGTACGGGTGGAAAAGTCAACGGAAAAATTGTGCCGCTGAAACACGAACTGAAAAACGGCGACGCGGTGGAAATCCTGACCTCTAAAAACCAATCGCCAAAACAAGATTGGCTGTCGTTTGTGAAAACATCAAAAGCACGCCAGCATATTAAGAAATTCCTGCGCGAGATGCAGTATAAAACTGCCGAGATTGGAAAGGAAATGCTTGCACGAAAATTTGCGCAGTCCGAAATTAAATTCAGCGACGAAAATATTCGTAAACTTATTAAGAATCTGAATTTTAAGGAACCTATCGACCTGTATTTGGCAGTAATGGACAATAAGGTTGATTTGTCGGTCCTAAAAACTCTTTTTGATGATAAAACAGAGGATAAAAAGCCTGTTCCTATTGATTCTGAGGATTTTAGCGGAAAAATCAGTCGAAAACTTTCCAAAGAAGGCGACAACTTGCTGATAATCGACGATTTGAACGATAATCTTGATTATAAATTGGCAAAATGTTGCAGTCCAATCAAGGGCGACGACATTTTTGGTTTTGTGACGGCTGGCAATGGCATAAAAATTCATCGTTTGAACTGTCCGAACGCAATGAATATGATGGAAGTGTATCCGTATAGAATTATCAAGGCACGGTGGAGCAAAGCCGATGCAAATGTCGATTTTAGTGCGGGTGTGCGCGTCACTGGTAGCGATGAAATCAGCATTGTGAGCAATATTACGGAATTGTTCTCGAAAGATCAATTTGTGAAATTGCGTGGGTTCAACCTTAATTCCAAAGATGGTAATTTTGAGGGAATTCTAACTCTTTCAATACGAGATAGTTATCATCTTGATAAAATTTTGGAACGGATTCGGGCAATCAAGGGTGTGTATTCTGCAGAGCGATTTGACATGCGGAAATAGCAGTTGAGGAGTTTTTTTCAAAACCACTTCGTTTTCTTTCCACAAAAACATTACTTTTGTAAAAAAAGATTGCAATATGAAATTTGAATTTACAGCGGCTCGCATCGCACAAGCACTTGACGGCGTTGTTGATGGTGACGAGAATGCAAAAATTGTAAGAGTGTCGAAAATTGAGGAAGGGCGCGAAGGCTCTATCACATTCCTCGCAAATCCTAAATATACGCCGTATATATATACGACCAATGCAACTGCCATAGTGTGCAGTAAAACGTTCGTCCCTGAACATCCAATTTCGTCAACGCTCATCCGTGTTGACGACCCATACTCGTCGTTCACGAAATTGTTGGTGTTCTATCAAAAAGAAAAGGAACAAAAGAATTTGAAGGGAATTTCGCGGAAGGCGCACGTGAGCTGGAATGCAAAAATTGGCAAAAATGTGTATATAGGTGATTTTGTGTCGATTGGCGCACATGCTGAAATTGGCGATAACTGCAAAATTTATCCAAACGTTACAATTTACCCATACGCAAAAATTGGCAAAAATGTGTTGATTCACGCTGGGGCGATTGTGCTCAACGATTGCGAAATAGGCGATAATTGTATTTTGCAGCCAGGTTCGGTTGTGGGTGGCGACGGCTTTGGTTTTGCACCGCTTGAAGATGGCTCGTATATGAAGATTCCACAAACAGGAAATGTTGTCCTGAAAGAAAATGTGGAAATTGGTACAAATGCCACTATCGACCGTGCCACAATGGGCTCAACGGTTATTGAACACGGCACGAAAATCGACAATCTTATTCAAATCGGTCATAATGTAACCATAGGTTCCGACTGCGTGATTGCTGGCCAATCGGGAATCGCTGGCTCTACAAAAATGGGCAATAATTGTATGATTGGTGGACAAACTGGTGTCGCTGGCCACCTTCACATTGGTAACGGAGTTCAATGTGGAGGAAAATCAGGTATCTTCGCCGATGTTCCTGACAATGCCAAATTAATGGGCGCTCCAGCGTTCGAAGGACACGAATTTAAACGGACATACGTTCATTTCCGTAATCTTTCAAAAATTGTGAAAGAAATGAATGAACTCAAAAAACAAGTTGCTGAACTACAATCACAATTAAAGAATAAGGAATAATGGCAAAGTTAGATTTGGGAAAACCCGAAAAATTCGTATTTGCACATTTTTTCATACGAAATTTTTTGTTCTTGTTTTGGTTTAAGATCTGGTACAAAAACATTACTATTGTTGGTAAGAAAAACCTTGACCGCAAAACACCGACAATTTTGGCTATAAACCATCAAAACACGGCTATGGATCCGCTTGCTCTGTGTGGTACAATTTTCCGTGCCATTACGTGGCTTGCCCGTGCCGACCTCTACAAAAAGAAATCGCTGGTTCCCATTTTCCATGCCTTGAAAATTTTGCCCATTTTCCGTCAACGTGATGGACTTAAAAGCCTCGAAGACAATACTATAGTGTTCGAAAAAGTTGTGGATGTTATTTCTGCAAAACGCCTTGTAGGGCTGTTCCCCGAAGGCACACACTGGGGCTTCCGCCGATTGCGCCAAACAAGAAAAGCCATCCCTCGTATAGTACACATGGCTGAGGAAAAAAATAACTTCGACCTTGACATTAATATCAACCCGATTGGTATTTATTACGATGATTATATCTCGGTGCGCTCGAATTTGTTTGTGAAAATTGGCGAGCCAATTCCTATGCGACAATACCTTTCTGCTTTGAAAGAAAACCCACAAGCTGCTGAAAATGAAATTCGTGAAGCTATAGAAGCTGGAATGAGAAACACTATGCTCGACATTCCGCAAATGGACGAAACATATTATACGGTTGAAAGTCTTCGACTTATCTGTAGAAATCAAACGCTTTCGAACATACACGCGACAGGAAATCGGCAGGAACGTGCGTTTGCAGCTGATAAAAAAACAATAGAATTGGTTGAAAATCAAGAAAATACTCAAAAAGGCTATATTGCTTCGCTTAAACCAATGGTAGATGCATACGAAGAAAAACGTAAAGCGGTAAATTACTCATACGAATTGGTGGAAAATAATGGCGATGATGCTTTTTGTGTAATCTGGAACTGTATGAAAACAGTGGTGCTGCTGCCGTTATTTCTCATCAGTTGTGTGTTTTGCGCGTTACCATATTGGGTGATGAACAAACTTGGCGATACATTTGCAAAGGACATTTTATTTAGAAATTCAATAATGTTTGTGGGTGGATTGCTTTTAGTTATTGTTGTGCATCTGATTTTAGCAATATTGTGGTTGACGCTTGTACCTCTTCCATGGTGGACGGTTTTCCTCTTCATTTTGGGCATAACTCTGCTTTGGCCTGTATTTATTGACTATCCACGACTTGTGAATCGTACAGGACAGGAATTGCAGTTCAAAATTGGACTGTTGACTAAATCTGCAAAAATCACAGAACTCTGCTCGCTTCGCGATACGGTTAAAAATGAATTTGCAAAATTGTTATAGTGCCGTTTTGCTTACGTATTCCGCCGCATCGCGCATAAGCAAAATTGCCCGTTCCAATTCAGGAATATCTTCAAATCCGTAGGAAATGCGCAGTTGGCGTTGTCCTTCGGATTTCATTCTGTCGTTTTGCGATACGCAGAAACAGCCTGGAACGTATATCAATCGAGGATTCATTGGATTGCCGTCAACAACTGGGTCGCCAGTTTTTCGTGACAAATAGGCAAAAAACAATGAGCCGGGATGGGTTTCTATCTGTTTGAATGTCAGATAGAAATAAAACCCTGCTTGCCCACCAGAGTAGCGTTCCAAATATGTTCCAAGATGTGTTTGTATAAGTTGTTGTAAAGCGTTGGCTTTTTCTCTATAGCCAGCGCGGACTTTCAGTGCATGGTCGTCAATGTGGCAGTCGATGAAGCGTGCCGCCATTTCTTCGTTTATCAGTGGGGCGCTGAAGCCAATATCGCTCGTTTTTTGAATAAGCGCCTGCATCAAATCTGAATTGTCGGCAATGGCGTAGCCAATGCGTAATGCGGGCGCAATGATTTTCGACAGCGTGCCTAATTCCACAACTAACCCATCTTTATCGAACAACAGGCCTGAGAGTGGCTTTTCTATGGTGGTGTCGAATATAATGTCTTCGTATGCTTTGTCGAAAATTACTGGGATTTTTCTCCCTAATTTACGGGAAACTTTTGTTGCCAACTCAACGATTTCTTTTCGTCGGTCGTTGCTCAAAATGATTGATGACGGATTGTTGACCGTTACTATGTAAAAGAAGCTAAGTTTTTCGGTGTCAATTTGTTCCAATGTTTTTTGCAACAAATCGGAACGCATTCCGTGTGAATCTTCGGGAATTGTACAGATTTCGAACCCTTTGCGTTGCAGTGTCTCCGTATAAATGTAGTAATTCGGTTCGGCGGTTATAACTATGCCTTGTGGGAGAATTTCCGCAAGTGAATCCAATAGACTGGTCGCTCCGTTTGCGCCGATGCAAATCGTTTTTGAGTCCATCAACGGATTGGTAATACCGCCTATTGCATTTCTGAGATAATAATTGCGAATGGCGTTCCGTAAATTCTCAGAGCCGTCGGCTGAACCGTAATTCAGGGCGTTTTTATAGGTTTCGGTGTGTGCCAGCACATATTGGAAGCACTCCGCTAATTGGCTGTGGGGAATTGTTTCGTCGTTCACATACCCAACGCCTAAATTTATATCGACACCTTGACGAAAATCCTTTGAAAACGAAGCCGTCATTTGGTTTACAGGAGATGGTGTCAGCGATTTATCTCCAAAATTCGACAATAAAAATGTGTACATATCAAGACAAAAAAAATGCCGGGCAAATGCTCGGCATTTCACTATTTATAATACTAACTAGTAATTCAAGAATTGAATGTATGAAAGCATCAAGCCCATATTTTGGAAGTTGCTGATTGTTGAATATGGGTTGGCAGCGTTATCAATCACGCTCTTGTTCTCAACATCTCCTTCTGGTTTGAAACAAGCCTTGAAGTTGATTTCACGGCAGGAGTAGTTCTTTCCAAAGAAACGGATACCAAACGTGGCAACTGGTTGAATCCAAGAACCCTTCATATTTATGAAGTTTTCGTTTTGTCCTTGTTGTGTGATACCAGCATCAGTTTTTTGTACTGTTACACCATCGCCGAGCGCAGGATATGAAATAAATTCAGCGCCAACGCCAAATACGAAACCTGTTTTGGAACGGGTTGAAACTGTTGCCGCCGCACCTGAGTTGAAGTCAAAAGTGAAAGGCAAACGCAACATTGTGCTTGGACCACCAAAATCGTTGATTGAACGACCAATACTTGCGGCAGGACGGAATGCCAAACTCAATGATGTGTTGTTCGACAATTCGAGGAGATTAATACGTCCTACAAAAGAAACTGTTGCCAAGTTTATGTTAAGGTTTTCTATATCAAGGTCTTTCAGGTTACCAGCCCCTTTCTTATTAAGGAATTTACCTGTCATTTGCATTACATCGGCTCCCACGGTTCCTCCAACTTGGAAAAATATACGCTCGCCAATGCCACCATGACCTGCTAATGCAACACTTGAAACTAAACTTAGACAAACTACTAGTTGAAAAATTCGCTTCATATTATTATAAATTTACGTAAAACTTTCAATAATTAAGTATTTTCATAAAGGATAGCCCAATATGTATTGGACGATACTCTTTAAAAATTCCAGAGTCAAAGGTATAAAATTCTTTTCCTTTTTCACCAATTCCGACCTTCAAATTAATCTCTTTTACCTTATTTTTTTTCGACCAGTACCGAAAACCCACTTTTGCGGTCGGTAAAATCCATGATTTTAGGAATTTATCATTGTCGTAATCGGAGTCCGTCAATGCGTATGACATAAGGGGTGAACAGAAATATTCAAAGCCCAAACCAAACACAAATCCCATATCAGCCGACGAAATGTAGCGGGCAGCCGCACCAATGTTCAATTCTGCAAAAACTGGCACTGTTACGTTCATTCCATATCGCGAACCTAAATCGTGTACTGGATAAATAGCTCCAATATTCACTGTCGGCGTGGCTGAAACGGTAATTGAAGAATTCATTGTAAGCGGAAGCACCATCATTCGCGCGCCAACCATACCGCTCACAAAGTTCCACTGCACCGATTGGAACGATTCCTGACATTCGTGGTTCAACTTTGTGTCGAACGTGTCAACAATCGCTGATTCTGAAACTGCCATATCGGTTAAAAAACTGAATCCCGCAGAGAAAAATAAGAATCTCGATAATTGCGCCGAAGCACAAAAACCGCACATCATAATTCCTATAATTAGAATAATTTTTCTCATACAACAGTTTTAATATGCTAAAATAGGCGTTTTTCGGCAGTTCTCAAAATTTTTTAAGGGGAAAATCACATTTTATTTGCCATTTACTGCTTTACTTATCAACTTTTGATAGTTTTTGAGTGTCTCTTGAAAGTATTTAACCTTGTCATTTTCAGCTTGTTTCAAACTCTTTCTGTAGTCCATGTACTCTTTGTGGCGATAACTTTCTATGGAATTGTCGTTTTGTAACATTTTTACAATATCCTTGTAAATTGCCATGTCTTCGTTCAAACGGTCGGTCATATTTGTGTTGAAATTCGTGACATCTTCAATTTGTTTTGAGAAAATCGTCAATTGTTTGTTGAAGTTCAACGCAATTTTTTCATACATATCGTCTTCGCCATAATCGTTAGCCAGCACAACTTTTGCTTCTTTCAGCAATCGCAACGACTCAATTGTTGTGTTCACATAGCGCTGAATCACCTCATGCACTTGCGGAATCCGCTCCGAAATAAATTCTATCGCGGGGTCGGTGTATTCTTCGTTGATGTCGCCAACCTTTGCAAACACTTCAAAATAGCTTTTTTTGAACACGTATTTGTCGGAATAATATACCAACGACAAATTGCTCCCTTTCCTGTCGAGATAGCGCGAAAGGCTTGCCAGTTCCTGATTGCACAGTAGCGAAGCGTTTTGTTGCTGTTTATACACTGAGTCAATTTTTGCGCCGCGCAACGGGAGCATCAGCGAATCGTATTCGTGTATCATTGCCGCGCATTCATCCGACAAACTAATGCATTGGTTGATTTTTTGCGTGCCTTCTTCCAAATAATCTTTGTTTTGAATCATTGGTTTGGGCAAATCTATAATGTCGCGCAACACGTATTTCCCTTGGTATTTTGCGATGTATGTCTGTATTTTTTTGTTTTGCGACTGAATTTTTCCAAGCGAACGGATTTGTTGCGAGTTCACTTTGTTTTGTGTGCTTAACTGCATGGCCAGCAGTTTGTTGGATTCAATGAGGTTTTTCTTCCAATATTCGCTTCAGGCTTGTTTTGAAGTTTGTTCGTGCACATTGTTTTGTGTGGCTATAGCAAACAGTGAATCTGCCAATCGTGCGTGTTCCATTGCTTTTTTCGATTCTTCCAGTGGCGCGAAGATTTTTCCTTTTTCCGATATATAATATGTATTGAAAAATATTTTCACGGCGTAGAAGTAGTACAATGCCTGTGTGTATTGGCAGTCGCGGTTCGTCAGCATTACGTTGTCGGCAAAATATAAGTTCTTTGACAGTAATGGTCTTTCCGCAAATTCATCAAGACGGGTGTCGTTTAGCTGCACGCCCGGAAATTTTTCGATATACACGTCCATTGCTGAATCGCCAGCCATATAATACGAAATTGGAATTGGAAATTTCAGCAGTTGGAACATATCGGTCACGGGCAGGTGGCGTTTTGCGTGCGTGGTTGGGTTTACATATAAATATGTAGGTGAAAATTCCTTAACTGAAACTAAATGAGACGAGTAGGGGATTTTGAACAGTGTCCATAACGCTTTCGACAGTGGTGTGACAATTTCAACGACTTTTCCTGCTGCTGCCGTTAAGTCCATAATATGCCATTCTTCGCCCAATTTCACCAACGCCCATGCGTATTCCGCACGGTAGAGCGTGTCGCCTGCCACATAGTCGTAGTCTTTGGTATAACCCGGCACGTAAATCGCGGGGATATGCTGGCGGTTGCACATTTCCACGAAGAGCTTGGTGTAGCCGTCGCTCAACGCTTTTTTCTTTCGCAGGATTTTCTTTATGGACTTTGATTCCGCTGGTCGTTTTTCGTACTCCGAATGGTCGTATTTTATGTTTTTGCAAATCCAATAGGCGTAGGCAAGCACAAGTTCTTCGTCGTTGGAACACGGTTTTGCTAAAGCATCCGACAGTTTTTCTACGTTCCGCGACTGCCATATCGGCACATGGCGCGAATTGCGATACACTTCGGCTGTGTCGACCTGAGCCTCAGCCAAAAGCATCAGTCCCATGAGAGCACAAACAAGTGTAGTTATATGTCGAAAAAAGCGCATCAATGCCGTATTTTAGAAAATCGGCACCAATATAAACAACTTTTCAACAAGTTGCAAACATTTTGCAGTTTGTTTTTGAAACAAATGATTTCTTTTGACAAACCTTTCTTTTGTTTGTGTGCAAAAGTGCCGCTATTGTTGGCGAAGTTTAATTTCAAAACGCATAGGCTACACCTAATCCGATTCGATGGTTGTAAAGATTGAAAAAATATGGTGGCATCTTATCTGAATTCAATATTGGTTGGCAATATTCATATAAAATATACGTCGAAATTGCTGAAAAAGCATAACTCAATTGAAATCCTGGCATAAATACAGGGTTGCTGTCTTTTTCTTCGCTCTGGTTCCAAGAAGTTTGTTCTGCAAACATACGCTTCCAATCCCGACCATATTGCATATAAGAACAAACCGAAATTTTTGATGAAATTGCTAACGAATAATCAAATCTAATGAACACAGCATTCGATTTAACCTCAAGTTTGG
The DNA here is from genome assembly GCA_002371705.1 of Bacteroidales bacterium UBA3754. Classification (GTDB taxonomy): domain Bacteria; phylum Bacteroidota; class Bacteroidia; order Bacteroidales; family UBA1715; genus UBA1715. The sequence continues at coordinate 12,688 of DFGI01000034.1, read as the reverse complement.
TTGACGATTTTATCTTTGACCATTCCGATTGGATTGCCCCATCTTGAAAATGAGCGTCATAATATTGATAGCCAAGTCCGATGCCTAAACCTTTCCGAAATTTTCTTACATATCTTACAGAAACAACAGGACTCATTGTCTCAACATGAGAAATCACACTGCCAAAGTCAGCAGAAATAAAATACTTTTGTTCTTTTGGAACAATGTTCTGTTCTTGTCCAAAACAGACAGTACAAATCAAAAGAAATATGCTAATTATTACTGTTTGTTTTACTTTCATTGCTAATCTCTGTTAAAAATTAAAACCTGCGCCAATGCTTATTTTTCGATGTTCTAACAACCCCTGAGTGTTAACTAAATCAATGTTATTTATCTTCTTCTCTTTCAACTTTGGAAGGCAGTATTCGTGTTGAAGATATACTGACAATGCAGAATAATGATATTCTATTTTGAGGCCTCTGGCATACACTAACGCGTGATCATGTCTGTTGTATCCATAGTCCTTCCAGTCCATTCCAATTTGTCCATACGTGAATAATGAGAAGTGGTTTGATATAGGAACTTGATAATCAAGACGAACCAATGCTGAATTTGAATTGATAGTGGCTTTTGGCTCACTTGTGTTGATAGCCCAATGCCAAACATACATAAAATCATATTTGTAATATTGATACACAGCTCCAATTCCCAAGCCTTTCCAGACATTTCGTCGATAGCATAGATTTACGTTGTAGCTATACATATAGCGATTCCGGCTCCCTATTATTCCATAATCAACAGAAATCGAATTTTTCCGATTTTTCTCGTCCTGTTCTTGGGCGAAACTGCAAAATCCAGAAAGGATGAATAGCAATATAACTACATATAATTTTTTCATTCGCATTTATAATTTAACCTCGTTAGTTTACCACATGCGTTTCTTGTTTTCTTATATAGTCCGAAAAATATGAAAAAACTGCATGACATTTTTATTTTTTATAGTAAAAACAAAAAAGACAACCCATTTTTGGATTTTCTTAGAAACGTAGAGGGAATTTTATTGTTTAATAAACGTCCTTCTCTCTAAATTGTTCACCATCAACACATACGTTCCTGTTTGGAAAAAGGTGTAAAAAAATAAAAATGATATGTATGCTATGTCTACTATCATACAAAATAGCGACTGATTTTCACAGACTTAAAATTTAAAAAGCATATCGCGCGCCGAGTCCAAGTTTAAAGTGTTTCAACGAATTGTCGTCAATTTTATCGAAATTATTTTCCGATATTTTTATTTTAGGAACGCAATATTCGTATTGTAAATAAACGGCAACGGCAGAAAATTTTGCTCCTAATTGTAAGCCTCCCGAATAGACAAACGCATTGTCTTTTGCCGACCAAACTTCAAATGTATTTCCATAGCGACCAACGAAGATGGTTTCATTTTTATATTGTTTCCAATCTGTTCCAATTTGAACAAAGGGAAGTAAAGACACATGTCGAAGGAAAATAAATTCATAATCCACACGAGCCAAAGCCGAATGAGATTTGATTTCTGCCAAAGGGGGCTTTGTGTTAATTGTCCAATCACCATTGTAAAGAAAGGAATAATTGTAGAATTGATAGCATACACCAACCCCTAAACCCTTCCAGAGATTTCTGCGATAGAAAATGTTTACAGCAGAACTATACTCATTTTTATTTTTTCCTGCTAAAAGTCCATAATCAACAGAAACCGAATTTTTTCGTATTTTCTCGGTTTGTTCTTGGGCGAAACTTCCTATTTCGGAAAGGAAAAATAGCAATATAATCGTAAATATTCTTTTCATAATCTATTGTTTTATAAATGTTTTACTAATGCTGTTCCCTGAGATTGTACTTATTTTCAGAAAATACTGTCCTTCTGGTAATTTTGAAACATCTAATTTCCAAAATTGGTCGTTTCTTTCTGCTGTACAACTCATTTTAACACCAACAATATCAAAAATTTCAATTTGCTGAATCAAATCAGATTTTACAAATATAGTTGATTTAGCTGGATTTGGATATAGTTTCATTTGAATTTCTTCTCCGTTATCATCTAGGACGCTTTCTTCTTCGTTTTGGACGATATCAAATTTCTTTAGTTCTACCTCAGGATAGGTCTCAGAATCAACAGTTTCACCTAATGAAAATAGTAAATCGGGGCTATACTCCAATAATATACTACTTACAGGTTTTATATGAACGGTAGAGCCTTGTTCAAAATGAGTTAAAGGATGAATGTTAACATCCTCGATAAATTCAAAAGTAACATCTTTGCCAGTTTTAACAACAACATTATCTAAATTGAATTTACAGCTTCTTAGCAATGTATCTGCATTAAAAGTTTTGTTATGAATATTTTCTGTATGACAGAAAACTCCATTTAAATCTAAAGAATGACCTAACAATGGTGTACTAGAATAGTATTGAGGTGTTTCTTTTAATTCTGGATCTGTTGAATAAACCCATTGATCATGTGTTTTAGCAAATTGAAAAGCTTCATACATAGATACATGACCATCATTATTACTATCAGCATTTACGACAAGTCCAGATGGATAGTGTCCAGCCATTGCCGCAGTCCAGTAATACACAAATTCATTATATTGATAATCTTGGTTATTTAACGTTCTTGAAGCTTCATTGGCTGCACATGCAGTCATCACAACTCTATTAGGTCCAGTTAATTCAGGGATAAAACCTCCACTATAGCAATTCTCCATTATTACGCTTATAGTTCCTGCGTTTATGTCATTTAAATATGAGGCAAACTCTGTTGAGTTAAGGTTATATATTGAACTATAGCTTTGCGGATACCATAAGGCAATTCCCCACCACACAGGTACGTTACCAGTAGCGGAAAACAAGTTTGTATCACCATGACCTGTGACATAAACAAATAGATTATCATCCTCAGTCAAAGTATTCGCTAAGTTTTCAAAAACAGCATCCATAGAAGATCTTAACATTGGATATTGTATATCATCCACACCATCATTGTCCAAATCTAAAGGAGAAGAGTCATAATCATTACAATCATCATTATCCACTCCACTATGAAATAGGGACCACCACCATGGACAATCGTTTGTGGCAATACGACGATCCCCATAATTATCTGTTCCATCAGACATTATCACATAGATTTTTTCTTTCTGATACCCATACACGTTAATTAGCGTACGATAAATCTCACTACAATCATTCCAGTATCTTTTATAATTAGAACGCCTATTCCATACCGCGTTTATTATTACTGCATAATTGTGATCGGATTCACCACCTGTGCGATAATGCAATAAAGTGTCTATTGCCAATTGAGATTTCTTCGCAAAAGGATATTCACCGTTACGAGACAAATCCCTTTTAATGCAATATAATTCACATTCGTAAGGATATTTATTGTCGTGTGCCACATTTTTCACATCACCTGTAACATCAAAAGTAACGTAACGACATGGATGTCCCCAGTTAGCAGAGGGAGTTTCATCTATAAAAAACATACTCTCTTTGTCTGAAATACTTTTTGTGGAATCATTTTTTATAAATTTCGATTCGTTGGGATTCAATACCTTATACACATCAGCACGTTCCAATTTGTTTGCCTCAAGATAGTTCTGTACATATTGAGGAATTTTCAGTTCTTGTCCAAATGAAGATATTGAGGCAAGAAGGAATATAAAAATAGAGAATCGTTTCATAATGATTTATTTGCTTTTTAGTTCTTCAATCTGTTTCTGCAAATCTATAATATATAAGGTCAATTCTTCAACTTTTTGTAGAAGAAGATTATCCATTTCACCAACTTTATAGCCGTTTTCTTTGAATTCCTTTGCCGAAGGCACATCAGGCAAATGTTTGTTCTCGGTTACGAATGCTTCCACTTCGGACAGAGGTTTTAGTTTGTATGAGGGCTCAAACACATAATCGGAAGATGGAACATCTGCCATAACTTTGAGTTCTTCACAAAGAATACCGCTGTTAACGGCAAGTTTGTAGGTATTGCTTGTATTTGCGCCATTTACGGAAAGGTAATTGGTATGAGTGGTATTTGTGGATACTGTAGAATTACAAGTTATGCTGCCATCTGTTATTAGTTTACCATTAGAATTAAGTTTGAATTGTATTTCCTGCCCATTAGAAGCTATGTTTTTAAACAAAAATTGTCCTAATCCGATATTTGAAGATGGCGTATTAGCAGGAAGCCCCTTACAGATAGTCACATTTGTTGGTGTTATTGACACAAAATCTTCAGGATATTCCGTACCATAGGACTTTCTTACGAAAATTTCGTTGTTATTAATCTGAACATACGGATTTCCGTTACTTGTAGGGCGTATTTGTGTTATGCCATACCGATAGATTGTGTCAGAAGTTGTTGAACTTCCTGCCCATTGTTGTGCCATTGCTCCCATTGCCACGCAACAAGAAACCAAAAAGAATAATATTTTTTTCATTTTTTTAAAATTAAATTCAACATACCACAAAAATAGAGACCTTTTTCCAAAAAATTATTGTCAAATTTGACGGAAAATCGTGCGGATTTGCGCAAATTTTCAGTTTTGTTGGTATTGTTAATTTTAGTTTTTTTGTATAACATTCTGCAAAAATGCTTTGTCGTATATTTGTATCAATGAAAACAATGCTGAATAAAATAAAAAAACATTTGTTTCCTGATTCAAAGGAATGGGCTTGGGAACAATATATATTGTTGTGCGTAAAAGGCTCGGCTACAGGATTGCTCGACAACAAACTTGTTACTTTGAACCCCAATGATGTTTTGTATAAAACAAAGGTTACATTCATTTCCATTACATCAGTTTCGGACGATGCTTAAACAAGAAATGCACTATCAACCATCTTGAGGAGAGATATCATTTTGTTGATGCCGCTTGCCTGCGACGATACATCCGTAGAAATTCAGGATAATACCAATCAATGGTTCTGAACGGGGAATAACACGGATTTTTGCGTTATTCCACCAAGAATGAAATTTCTTCCTGAGTAAACGGAATGGTTTGCTCGTCGGGAACGAAATTGGAAACGAGCATGGATTTGCGTTGTTGCAGTTTTTGGATTTTTTCCTCTATTGTGTTTTCGGAAATAAAGCGATATACGGTTACATTGTTGGTCTGCCCAATACGGTGCGCGCGGCTAACTGCCTGATTTTCAACGGCTGGATTCCACCATGGGTCAAGAATGAACACATAGTCGGCTTGGGTAAGATTTAGTCCAACGCCACCAGCCTTTATCGAAATCAAGAACAGTTTGCAATCATCGTCTTCTTGGAAATTTTTGATGACTTCCTCGCGGTTCGAAGTGCTTCCAACCAAATAGGCGTATTTCCAGCCTTCTTTTTTGAAATGTTCCTTAAACAAATCCAAATGGCGCACGAACGATGAGAAAATCAGCACTTTATGGTGGTGGATAATGTTCGGGAGCATACGCAGAACTTCGTCGAATTTACCAGAACTGCCGTGCATTCCTTCCACCAAATGCGGATGGTTTGCCAACTGCCGCAGGTGCATCAATGCCTGCAATACGTTGATTGTTGATTTTTGGAACATATCGTGTTCTATGGAGTCCAAAATCATATTGCGCACCTTCGATTTTTCCGTTTCGTACAGTTTTTCCTGAACTTCCGACATTTTGCAGTAACGCACCTGTTCGGTCAACGGTGGCAAATCTTTCGCAACTTCCTGTTTTTCACGGCGGAAGATGAATGGTTTTATGATTCGTTTCAGTTGTGAAATCACATTCTCGTCGTGCCGCTCAATACCTTTCACGAAATATTCCTTGAAGAATTTCAGACTGCCCAACATATCGCGGTTTACGAAATTCAGCTGCGTCCAAAGGTCGGTCAGGGTGTTTTCTATAGGCGTTCCCGTTAGCAAAAGTTTTCTGTCGGACTTCAGTTTCAACACGCTATTGTAGATTTTCGAGCCAGGATTTTTAATCATCTGGCTTTCGTCGAGCACAATATAATAGAAGTCGTAATTTTCGAAACTTGTGATGTCGTTTCGCAGCAAACCATAGGTCGTGAGAATCACATCGTATTCGTCGAAATACGAGAACGAGCGGTTTCGTTCGTTGCCGATATATTTAAAGACTTTGATGCCCGGCGCAAATTTCTCGAATTCGTTGTACCAGTTGTAAACGATTGACGCTGGCGAAACTATCAGGCTCGTTTTATGTTGTCCGCTTTCTTTTTGGATGTTTAAAACTTTCTGTATCAACGAAATAGTTTGAAGCGTTTTTCCCAAACCCATATCGTCGGCAAGACACCCTCCAAAATTGTTGGCGTGAAGGAAACACAGCCAGCGGTAGCCTTCCACCTGATAAGGACGGAGTTTCGCCTTGATTTCCTTTGGAACCTCGTTGTCGCGCAACCCGTTGGTCTCAATGTGCATCAGACGGGTTTTCATTGCGTCGGACAATTTCACTGGCAAGCGCTGGATGGTTTTATAGTGGACAAGTTTCACCGAGAAATAGTCGGGGTTGCCGTTTTTCGTCGAGAATAAGAACAATTCCTTGTATTTCGCAAACCATTCTGTTGGAATTATACCTATCTGATTATTAGGGAGTTGTACGACAGGGTCTTCGTTCAGGATATTCTTGCGAAGTTTTTTGAACGGAATTTTGTATTCGCCGAATGTAACCACCGCATGCACGTCGAACCAGTCGATGGAGTCAGAAACAACTTCCATTTCGAGTTTAGCCTGCAAGTTTTGGATTTTTTGGTCTGATTCGTCAAACAATTCCACATCATACGAGTCGAATAATTGTTTGTGCGTTTGAATCCACTGTAACACATTGAAATAGCTGTCGCCTTCGGTGTTTTGCGTGTACCACAAACCATTGGATTCCACAAGTCCGGCTTGCTCAATGTCTTTCCGAAAAGACAGTTCAAATTCACGGTTACGGAGCAGACGGGTGTATTTTGGATTTCCTCCAACGTTTTGATAATCAACTTCATATTCGCGAGGTTCTGCGAAATTACGCACTTTCCACGAACGGTATTGCAGACAAAATTCCACATTTGCCACTCCTTGTAAATCCCGTCCAACGGCGGCGGAAATCGACGGGCGCAGACATTCGTCCTTCAGCTCGAAGCCACGCACTGTAACTTTGTGGTTTCTAATACTGTTCAGCACAAAACCATCGAACGTTTGTTGCAAGTATGATAAACTTGTGGTTGGTTTTTCAACCGTAAAATAAACTTTGAGTTTACTTGCGTCAATGTCGGGGAACGAATAAAATATCTGACCGATTTTGATGACGCTTGGCGAGTTCGACAAGATAATAAACGGCTGGCGGAACAATTTCAATTCCGTTGTGCCAATCAGCACGGTCACACTGCGTTCCAACCCTTCGGGCGTGCGGTTGAAGTTAAACGTCACGTCGGGGTCTTGGTCGCAGATGGCAATTTTATCTTCTGGATAGAAGTTCGCACCACGTACTTTATTATATATAGGTACGTTGTGTTCCTTTGCAAGGAAAAATGCTTCCGCCAATTGTTTTTCTATATATGGGCGAATCAATCCGTCGAATTTCTGCTCTTTTATCGGCAGTTTTTTGTCGCGTTCCTTGATTTTGAAGATAAAATCCTTGAGCGTGTCTTTTTTATGCCGTTGTCGTTCAAATTTTTTGAACAAAGAACTTTCTTCGCAGTGCGACAGCAACGAAATGATTTTCTTCTCGTGTGCCGCCATATATTTTTTGTTAGTCTCAGGCGTCAGGTATTCCGAGATTTGAAAAAACTCCCGACCGTCTTCCTTCTTAATCTCGAAGGATGACAGCAACCAACCCAAGTTTTCACTTTCTTGTAATATTAATGCGAATTGAAATTCCATAATTCTTTGCAAGAAACAAAGGTAAAACTTTTATCCAAATAAAAAATTACAATTTTAAAAAATTATTAACAATTCACTCTATATTGATGTGTTTCACTACATTTGCACCTATGAGAATTTGTATTCATTTAGCGTATAACGGCACACGGTACAATGGATGGCAGATGCAACCGCATTCACCGTCGGTGCAGGATGCAATTCAGATGGTGTTGTCGAAATTGCTGGGTGAGCCTATTTCTATTGTCGGGGCGGGCAGAACCGACACGGGCGTGCATGCTTCCGATTATTATGCGCATTTCGACACGGAGCAAACAATTTCGTTGCGCGACACGCTGTACAAAATGAACCGAATGTTGCCAAACGATATTGTAATTTATTCATTAACAGAGGTTTCAACGGATTTTCACGCCCGTTTTTCGGCAACGCAACGGACATATACCTATACGATTACGCAAATTAAGAATCCATTTTCGATAGAAACCGAATTGTATTATCCAACACCATTGGATGTGGAAAAAATGAATGTTGCTGCTTCGCAATTGATTGGTACAAAAGACTTTACCAGTTTTAGTAAATTACATACCGACGTAACCAACAATATGTGCACTGTGACGCACGCACAATGGGAACAAGTCGGTAACAGGTTGATTTTCACTATTTCGGCAAACAGATTCCTTCGCAATATGGTTCGTTCCATTGTTGGTACGTTGATAGATGTGGGGCGGGGAAAAATTTCCAGTGATGATTTTGTGAATGTCATTTCCAGCAAAAATCGTCAGAATGCAGGTCAGTCAATCGATGCGTGTGGACTGTGCTTATGTAAAATTGAATATCCTGCGAATTGTTTTGAAATGTGATTTAGATAAATTCATTTATTACAATACTCCGCAAATAATTTATCTTTGTCAACAAAATTATTGCAATGAAGAATTATTATCCAGAAATACCGTCTCCTGCGTTTATTCTTGAAGAAAAATTGCTTCGGAATAATTTGGAGAAACTTTCGTATGTGTCGAAAGAGGCAGGTGTTTCCATTATTTTGGCATTAAAAGGGTATGCGTTGTGGAAATCGTTTCCGATTGTGCGTCAGTATCTTGCAGGAGCAACGGCGAGTTCGCTGGCTGAGGCGAAATTGTGCGTTGACTATATGGGTTCCAAAGCCCACACATTCGCTCCTGTGTACGCACCCGAGGAATTCGACGAAATTGCACGGAGCAGTTCTCACATCACGTTTAATTCTTTGTCGCAATTCGAGAAATACAAAGACGTTTGTAAACAATATGGTGTTTCGGTTGGTTTGCGTGTGAATCCAGGTTACAGCGACGTTACCACTGAAATGTATAATCCGTGTTCACCAAATTCCCGTTTGGGCATTCCTGCGTCGGAATTGGCCGATGGTCTTCCCAACGGCGTTGACGGAATTCATTTTCACGCACTTTGCGAAAATGATTCGTATTCGTTGGAACGTGTTTTGAAATCGTTTGAAGAAAAATTCGGTCACTTGCTTTCGTCGGCAAAATGGGTGAATATGGGAGGTGGTCATTTGATTACGCACAAGGATTACAAGCCCGAACACGTGATTCAGTTGCTTAAAGATTTTAAGAAAAAATACGATGTTGCCGTGATTCTTGAACCGGGCGGAGCGGTTGGTTGGCAGACTGGCGTGCTGAAAGCCCGTGTGCTCGATATTGTGAACTACGGCGAAAATCCTACGGCGATACTTGATGTGTCGTTTGCCGCCCACATGCCCGATACGTTGGAAATGCCGTATCGTCCGAATGTCCGCGACGCGTTTTCTGAGAAAACCGAAGGTTGCTATGCGTACCGTTTAGGTGGAAATTCCTGTCTTGCTGGCGATTTTATGATGCCGTATTATTTCAAGGAACAACTCCACGTGGGCGATACTATTATATTGGAAGACATGATGCACTACACAATGGTGAAAACCACCACGTTCAACGGCGTGACGCACCCTTCTATATGGATTGAACACGAAGACGGAACCGACGAGTGCATACGAAAATTTGACTACGCCGATTTTCGAGATAGGTTGAGCTAATATAATGCGCAATGCTTAATTATCAAAATGAATAAAGGGGTATTGCGATTCAATTTTTCGGCATTGCTCCTTTGTTTTTGCTATAAATGATTTATATTCAGGAGATTCCGCATTGAACGGACGGTGGTCGAGGGCTTTCTGTATTTTTTCGATGGTTTGGTTGAGAGACTGTGTTTCGGCTGAAAAATATGTCTCCGAAAATCTTTCCCAAATGTAATCAATTGCTGTGGCGCTTGGATGGAGCATATCGTCGTCGTAAAAGCGATAATCGCGCAAGTCGTCCATAAGTAGTTCATACGCAGGGAAATAGTGGGTGTTTTGTGTCGATTTTTGTAACTCGTCAATTGCCAAAAATAACGTTGATTTACTCACTTGGTTTTCGTGTGCGCCGTCCTTCCAATGCCGAATGGGGCTCACGGTAAAAATAACTTGCAAATCAGGGCTTTGTTTCCGCAAACGGGAAATTGTTGTTTCAAGAACCGAAACACATTCGTCAACCGAAAGTTTACGGCGGATAAATTGCGATGCTGGCGTTTTGTGGCAATTATTCACAATCAGTCCAGATTCCTTTAGTTCGTAAACCCACGCTGTTCCTAATGTAAGAATCAGATAGTCAATATTTTGAGATTTCTCTGTGAATGTTTTTTTTACAGAATTAAATGAACAAAGCACCTCTTGTTTTTCGACCGACGAAAACGAAGTATGCAAATAATACGACTGCCATACACCGTTGGCGAAAAAAATCTGTTGTTCGTCAAATGGAATTTCGCCGAGTAGCAAATCAATGGTTTGTGCCACCGAAATGGGGTTATAAACAGTTCCGAGTGGATTCACCAAAATGGGGAATTTTGCCGCCTGTAGCCGATTGCCAATGTTGGTGGTAAAACACGAACCTATTGCGATTCCGTTCTGCGTGTGAGAAATCTCAAACAAAGAATGGGGGATATCTATGGTTGTTTTGAATTGCATATTGTTTGTTCGTATGTGCAATAATACAACTTTTTATATAAATACAGCCTTCTGTTTTCTAAATCCAGCTTCGAACTGTTATTTCGTCTATTTTTTTTGAAAAAAATTGGAGAAAATGTTGTGTGTTATTCTATTTTTTTTTTTTTTTT
>DFGI01000034.1:0-1610 GCA_002371705.1 Bacteroidales bacterium UBA3754 | reverse complement strand
TTTTTTTTTTTTTTTTGCAAAATCCTTTCGTGTCGGAAGACGTGAATTTTTTTTGAAGGGAAAAATGTGTAACTAAACTTGTTTGTATGAAAGAAAGATTGTGTGTACTTGCAACAGCTCTCCTGATGGGCGCTTTGGCTGGTTTCTGCCAAAGTTCGCTTGTGGCCACGGGAGGGACTGCCCGCAATGCGCAAGGCGCGACGGCGGGGATTTCCATCGGACAACCATACGTCTCGAACGGCGACGGCAGTTTGTTCGGCATCCAACGGAACTATGTGGTTAAATTCACGTCAATCACCACAAACCCGATACTCGATGTGGAAGTCGAGCTGAACGGTAACGTGGGTGACTTGAACCTTGACGAATATTTTATAGCGAAAGCTGGCGAAACGCTCACTTATACGGCTTCGTCGTCGGACGAGAATGTGGTACGCGCCACCGTTGACGGCAACACGCTTCGGCTTGTGCTCCAAAACGAGGGAACGGCTGTAATCACCGTGGTTGCCACAAACAGCAAGGGCGAACAGTCGTCGCTGTCATACACGGTTTCGGTAGCTCCGCGCGACCCGACGGCTGTTGACGCGGTTGACAGCGAAACAACCATTTCCGTGATTGGCAAAACAGTGGCAGTCCGCAATTTGCAGGGCGCTCCGATTGCCATCTACGATGTGATGGGACGATGTGTATATTCTTGTAAATCAGCGGAAAACGTGTCGGCGACAATTTCATTGTCGGGAACGTATGTGGTGAAGGCTGGTAAAAAACAACAAACAATAGTAATTCAATAAGTATCAACAATCAAAACGAAATAGATATGAAAAAATTAACATTATTTTTAGCGACAATCCTGTGTGCGTGTCTGGCGATAGCCCAAGTACCGCAGACAATGAACTTCCAAGCATTGATTCGCAATGCGGAGAACGAGGTGGTGACCAACCAACAGGTTGATGTTGAGGTACGTGTGCTGAATGCGTCGCAGACGGCTGTGTATGTTGAAACTCATTCAGTAACAACGAGTTCTGGCGGTGTGGCAACAATGGAAATCGGAGCAGGAACGCCCGTGAGCGGTTCGTTTGCTGCAATCGACTGGGCTGCTGGTCGTTACTATTTGGAAACAAGAATCCAATTGCCCGATGGCTCCGATGCGCTTACCGACGTTTCGCCGCTGTTGAGCGTTCCGTATTCGTTGTACGCTGCAAAGGCTGGCGAAGTTGACATTGATTTGAGCGAATATGCAAAGAAATCGGACATTCCCGAAGCAGTCGATTTAAGCGACTATGCCCTTAAATCAGAAATTCCAAGCGAAGTAAGTTTGGAAGAATATGCAAAAAAATCAGAAATCCCTGCAATGCCTGATTTGAGTGGTTACGCTTTGAAATCTGAAATTCCTGCTGAAGTAGATTTGACAGACTACGCAAAATCAGCTGACATTGAATCTGCATACGCGAAGAAAACTGATTTGGACGGCTACGCATTGGTTTCTCAAATTCCTGCTGAAGTTGATTTAACGGATTATGCAAAATCAGCTGATATTGAATCAGCGTATGCAAAGAAAACTGATTTGAACGGCTACGCATTGGTTTCTCAAATTCCAGATGAAGTGGATTTGA
>DFGI01000027.1 GCA_002371705.1 Bacteroidales bacterium UBA3754 | reverse complement strand
GGTCGCGGGTTCGAGTCCCGTCCACACCGCAAGGAAGCTCAACGAAAGTTGGGCTTTTTTGTTTTATATCCCACTCGTTGTATAATGCTCCTTCGATACATCTTTCAATATAGCGGCACCTTGTTCGGCGGTAATGTCGCGCTGTGGCTCCGCCATCATTTCGTAACCGACCATGAATTTTTTAACTGTAGCCGAACGGAACAACGGTGGATAAAAGTGCATGTGCATAGTCCAATAATCATACATTCCTCCATCGGTCGGGGCTTGATGAACGCCTGCGGAATACGGGAACGAGGTCTTGAACAGATTATCGTATTTACACGTCACAATTCTGTAGATATCAGAAAAATCGCGGAGTTCCACATCGTTCAAAGCGGCAATTGACGGCTTTGAAATTTTGGGCAGCACCATAACCTCGAACGGCCACGTTGCCCAAAATGGCACCAATGCCACAAAACTGTCATTTTCGGCAACCACTCGCTCGTTTCTTTGCAATTCTTGATCCACATATTCCTGCAAAAGTGGTTTTGCATGCTGTTCAAAATATGTTTTTTGTCGAAAATTCTCTTTCGAAACAATTTCAGGAATCGACTGTTGAGCCCATATCTGACAATGCGGATGTGGATTGCTACACCCCATTGCCGCACCTTTGTTTTCGAAAATTTGAATGTGATTGATGAATTCCTTCGAACCAAGTTCCACATATTCCCTTTGCCAAACCTTCACTACCGCAAACATTTCATCGGACGACAATTGTGGAACGGTTTTATTATGATATGGCGAAAAACATATCACACGGCAAATGCCCTTTTCGCTTTTCGCTTGGAACAAGCCATCGTCAATTGCTCCATCGGAAATATTTGGAGTTATGGCGCTGAAATCGTTTGTAAACACAAACGGACCGTTGTATTTCGGATTTTGAACGCCGCCGGCACGGGAATTTCCCGGACAGAGATAACACGTTTCGTCATACTCAGGCAAATCCAACCCTGCAGGCGTTTCCTGTTGTCCTAACCACGGCCGTTTTCCCCGATGCGGCGAAACCAGCATCCATTCTCCCGTCAACGGATTGTAACGGCGATGCGTGTCATCTTTCATATCAAATCCGCTCATATCTGAATCTCATTTGTGCCGTCGCTCACTACTATATCGTAAATCACCGACGGTGTGTTATATTTTGAATAATATTGTTCGTTCATCATTTGCTTAAAATCCTCAATGGCAGACTTTTTCACCACGGAAATTGTGCAACCACCAAATCCGCCGCCCATTATCCGGGAACCGACCACATCGCTTGAAGTACGGGCAATATCTACCATCACATCAATTTCTTTGCAACTTGCCTCGTATAGTTTGCTCATTCCTTCGTGGGTGGCGTACATCATTTTTCCGACCGTTTCAATATCGCCACGCAGCATAGCATCACACGCCGTAAGTACACGTTGATTTTCCTCTATCACGTATTTGCAACGCATATATGATTTTTCAGACATTTCCGATTTGCAACATTCCAACTGCTCCAATGTAGCATCGCGTAGCGAACGGATTTCCATGTAATGCGACGACAGCACACGCACGCCTTCCTCGCCTTCGTGCCTACGAACATTATATTCCGACGAAGCAAGTTCGTGTTTTACATTGCTGTTACACAACACAATAACGTAATCGTTGAGAATGAACGGGAAATGCTGGTATTCCAGCGAACGGCAGTCGAGTCGAACCACTGAATCCTTTTTGCCGAACATCACCGCAAATTGGTCCATTATGCCACAACGGAGTCCAACAAATTCATGTTCAGTTAGTTGCGACATTTTCACCAACTCAATGGTTGAAAATCCAAATTCAAAAATAGCATTCAAGGCGTATGCAAAACCACATTCAAGTGCGGCTGATGACGACAAACCCGCGCCCAACGGCACGTTTCCGCCAAACACCACATCGACCGATGGCACGGAAAATCCTTTTTTCTGTATTTGTGCAACCACGCCGAGCAAGTAATTCGCCCATTTCTTGTCGGTTTGCGGAATAACGTCGGGGAACTCGCCAAAGTCGTTTAAATCAGCGGCATAGAAACGAAATGTCCCCGTAGTATTTGGAGCAACGGCAAACACAATTTCCTTGTCGATTGCAGCTGGCAACACAAATCCATCGTTGTAGTCGGTATGTTCGCCAATGATATTGATTCGTCCCGGCGAACGAAACATTCGTGGCGTAACCGAATATAAATCAATAAATTTTGCCCGTAGTTCTTGTATCATTTACACTTTGAAAAATTTGTATAAAATTATATCAAACTTACACAAAAGCAAACAGAAATCTTTTACTATATTCTAAATTTTTATTGTATCTTCGTAAACTTTCAAAATTACGAGAAATGAAATCATATTTTTATACAGCAAGTCTTTTTTGCGCTCTTGCATTGGGGATTTCGTGTACGCAACAAGAACAACCGAAAGCGATAGAAATCACGGGAGAATGCACCATTCCAAATATGCCCAAATGGGCTGAAAATGCGGTTTTCTACCAAATCTATCCTCAAAGTTTCTACGACTCAAACGGCGACGGAATTGGCGATTTGAAAGGAATCATACAAAAACTCGACTACGTGAAAAGTCTTGGCGTTGATGCCATTTGGATAAATCCATTTTTTGAATCGCCATTTGCCGATGCGGGTTACGACGTTTCCGATTATTTTAAAGTTGCGCCACGGTATGGAACAAACGATGATGCGAAATTGTTGTTTGCCGAAGCGCACAAACGAGGTCTGCATGTGTTGTTTGATTTTGTGGCGAGCTACACCTCGATGGAACACCCGTGGTTCAAGGCTTCCGCCCGTCAGGACACGAACAAATACACGAACTGGTACATTTGGACCGACAATGTTTGGAAAAATCCACCTGAAGAATATGCGGCAGATTTCATTAAAGGCTACGGGACCCGTAACGGTCTCTATATGAGAAACTTTTACTACTGCCAACCAGCATTGAATTATGGTTTTGCCCTACCCGACACAAACTGCGCATGGCAACTTTCGCCTGACCACCCCGATGTGCTGAGTTTGAAGGAAGAAATGAAAAACGTGCTGCGCTTTTGGATGGACATGGGAGCCGACGGTTTCCGTGCCGATATGGCTGGCGCGCTCACCAAAGACGCTAATGTGGTGGGCAACGAGCAGTTTTTCAACACACACGTAAATGCGACACAGGAATTTTGGCGTGAAATCCGTCAACTGCTTGAAGATGAATATCCTGACGCACTTATGGTTGCCGAATGGTCATACCCGAAAGATGCTCTTGACAACTGTTTCCACGTTGATTTCTTCCATTGGTTCAATGGTTACAACGACTTGTTCCAAAAAGAAAGCTGGCGAATTTTGAACGGTTTTTCGGAAGGTAACAGCTTTTTCGACATTGAAGGGAAAGGCAACATCAGCGATTTTCTTGCAAGTTATATGGAACAATACAACGCCACCAAAGGAAAAGGCTACATCTGCCTGCCGTTAGGAAACCACGACAATGCCCGACTTTGCAACAATCGGAGCGACAAGGATATGGAAATTATTTATGCCTTTGGTTTCACTATGCCTGGAATTCCGTTTTTATACTACGGAAACGAAATCGGCATGAAACAACTGCCAGCAACGTGGCCACAAGTGGAAGGTGCATACAAGCCACGCAACGGAGCGCGTACGCCAATGCAATGGTCGGCAGGGAAGAATTTAGGATTCTCCTCCGCGCCAAGCAACAAACTCTATTTGCCTGTTGACACGGCACAGAATGCACCCAACGTTGCCGCCGAAGAACAAAATCCAAATTCATTGCTAAACAAAACCCGAACATTTATTTCGCTCCGTCATAATGAACCAGCATTGGCGAACTATGCGGAATTTATTCCATTGTACGCACAACCGAACACATATCCATTCATTTACGCCCGTGCAAACAACGCTGATGTTGTGTTAGTTATGCTCAATCCATCAGGCAAAGAAACAACGGCTTCGTTCGACATACAAAACTCATTCAGCAAAACCGAACTTCTTGCAGGTGACTCGTTTGAAATCCAACATTCTGGAACAACGGTTTCCGTTACAATGCCAGCACAGTCGTATGCGATAGTTAAATTGGTGGAATAAAAATCTGAATTATCTACAAATGAGATCCCTCACTTCGTTCGGGAAGACTACACAAACTCCGATAATATTCAAAATTTTTGTATGTAAACTCCGATATTTTTGAGATTTTACGTAAGCAAACTCCGATAATATGCAGATTTCCCAATAGACAAAAGGCAACAACTTTTTTATCTTTTTCTGTTACTTTCTGTCTTCAG